>NZ_BAAARE010000018.1:0-100962 GCF_039532035.1 Terrabacter carboxydivorans
ACGGGCATTAGCGTGGGACACGAGAGCCTCCGGGCGGTGCGGGACGTAGACACTCCTCACCTCACCCGGAGGCTCTCCTCGTCGTCAACGTCTACCTGTCACCAACGTCCAGGCCGAGTACATCTAGAGGCGAAGACCAGACGATCGCCATCCGGTCGCACCACGGACGACGCGGTGCGCAACGTCAGTTCTGGACACCCCAATTGCCAACACGAGGGTTACGAGCTCTGCGTCGCGGAACCACCGAGGTCGGCGACCTTCGTCATCACGGCCGAACGACCTCCCGCTGGCACGAGGCGCCTCACCTCATCCGCGTGCTCGGCCTGCGCCCCAGCCCAACGCTCCACGACCTCAGCGCTGTCCCACCGACGGATGATGACGAAGTGAGTCGGGTCCTGTTCGTCTTGCAGGACCATCCCCTCGCCGGCACCACCGAGTGCCGTGGCCACCCGGGCGAACCGCTGGAACGCCTCCACGAAGGCAGTCGGTTCGACGTCTCCGATCGACCATTCGCTGAAGGTCCAGCTGTCAGCCATCGTGCCCTCCTCGCCGAGTACAGTGCCCTGTCGTCAGGGCTTCTTCACGGTAGTCCTTCGAGGGGTCACGGCGGGTCCGTTCGTGCCCAAGGCGAGCAGGGGGTCGCTCGTGTGGCGGCCGCCCTTACCGGCCCCGGAGTCGACGACCGGGGGCCGTCAGCCAGGCAGCGAGCGCGGCTGGTGGCGCTCGAATCCGACTCGAGTCTCGACTCTGGGAGGACCTTGCCCCGTCAGGTGCTTGGGCCGTCAGCTCGTTCGACGCTCGTAGGGCTCGGGGTCGAAGGTCCCGAACCTCTCGCGGAACTCCGTGGCCCGACCGGGCCAGAGCAGGCTCTGACGACCGGTGCGAGGGTCGAGGTACCAGTTCGAGCAGCCGGAGGTCCACGCCTTGCCGACGCTGCGGGCCGCCATCTCCTGTGCGTAGCCGTCCTCTGCCGACGCGGACACCTCGAGGGCCGTGCCCGCCGGGATGTGGCGCAGCGCTCCCAGGACGTAGTCGATCTGGGTCTCGATCATCACCACGGCGGAGTTGTGGCTGAGGCTCGCGTTGGGCCCGTCGAGGATGAACATGTTCGGGAAGCCTCGGACCGTCGAGGAGGCGTACGCCTGCATCCCGTCCTTCCAGTGCTGCTCGAGCGTGTGGCCCTCGCGGCCGCGGACGATCCCTGCATAGGGCTGGCGGGTGGTGTGGAAGCCGGTGGCCAGGATCACCGCGTCGACCTCGTGACTCCTGTGCTCGGTGAGGACCGCATCCGGTCCGAAACCCGTCAAGGGACCCGTCACCGTGACGTGCGGCAGCGACACGGCACGGTAGTAGTCGTCGGAGAAGAGCACCCGCTTGCAGCCGAACTCGTGGTCCGGGGTGAGCCGTGCTCGCAGGTGGGTGTCCTCGACCTCGGCGGCGAGGTGCCCCAGGGCCCGGGACCTCGCCTCGGCGCGGGCGACGGGGTCGCCGACACGGGCGTCGTAGAGGCGCTCGGCCTCCGCGAACAGCTGAGCCCGCAGCGCGGCCAGCTCCTCCGGGTGCTCGGCGAAGCGGGCGCGCTCTCGCGCCCCGTACGCCACGTCCCCGCGAGGCAGGACGTACGGCGCGCTCCGTTGCAGGACGACGACCGACCGTGCGCGCTCGGCCACCTCGGGCAGCAGCTGGACCGCCGAGGCCCCGGTGCCGACGACGGCGACCCGTGCGCCGTCGAGATCGACCGAGTGGTCCCACGCCGACGAGTGGAAGGCCGGACCGTCGAACCTCCCGGGCACATCCGGCAGCCGCGGCGCCGTGAGGCGCCCGGCAGCCAGCACGAGGACGTCGGCGACGACGGGACCACGGGACGTCGTCAGGTGCCACCCGCTCTCGGACCAGACGGCCGACTCGACGTCCGTGCCGAGTCGGAGGTGCTCGCGGACCGGCTCGGCCGCGCGCTGGAGGTAGTCGCGGATCTCCCTCCCGGGTGCGAAGCGGCTGGAGAACGCAGGGTTCGGCAGGAAGGAGAAGCAGTAGAGGTGCGCCGGCACGTCGCAGGCGATGCCGGGATACGTGTTGTCCCGCCACGTGCCCCCGACGGAGGACGCCCGCTCGAGGACGACGAAGGAGTCCTCGCCCTGCGCCTGGAGCCGCAGCGCCGTGCCCAGCCCGGCGAAGCCGGCTCCGACCACGGCGACGCGCACCCTCATCCGTGCACCCTCATCCGTGCACCCTCATCCGCGCACTCACCGCGCGTCCTCACCGGGCCGACGTGCCGGCATACGTGGTCGTGCGCAGTCTGAGGGTGCGGCCCAGGGTGCGCGCGAGCCGACGGGCCGCCTCGACCGGCAGCTCACGCCCGAACTCGATGCCCGCCTCGGGAAGGACCCGACCGTCGAGCAGCGTGCCGCCGAGGTCGTCCGCGCCCGAGCGGAGGGCGGCCGCGGCGCCCTCGACGCCCAGGCGGGTCCACGGCGCCTGGTGGTGGTTGATACTGCCGTGCAGCACGAGGCGCGCGACCGCGTGGACGGCGCGGGCGTCGTCGAGGTCGGCCGTCGTGCCGGGCAGCGGCATCGGGACGAACTCGGTGAAGCCGCCGGTCTCGTCCTGGAGCGATCGCAGCCGCCGCAGGTGGGCCACGCGCTGGGGGAGCGTCTCGCCGTGGCCGTAGAACATCACCGACGTCGACCGCAGGCCCAGGGAGTGGGCCGTCCTGATCGACGTCAGCCACTGCGCCACCGGGAGGTCGGCGGGGAACGTCCGCGCCCGGTACTCCTCGTCGAGCAGCTTGACCCCGGTGCCGGGCACGGTGTCCACGCCCGACTCGGCGAGGGCACGGAGGTGGTCCTCGAGAGAGCGACCGGTGCGACGGGCACCATCGACCACGTCGGCCGGCCGGAACGCGTGCAGGTGGATGTCCGGAGCACCGCGCTTCACCGCCAAGGCGATTCGCTCGTAGACGTCGTCCGGGGCGTCGGCCGGAGCCGTGCCCTGGATGCAGATCTCGGTCGCGCCGAGATCCCAGGCGTCGGCGGCGACGTGCTCGACGAGGTCGGGGTCGACGCACACGTCCGAGCCGAGGTTGCGGTTGACGACGAGGCTCACCGTGGCGCCGACGGCCGAGCGCCGCAGGTCGTCGGCCAGCGCCGCGAGACGGTCGAGCTCGTCGCCCCGAGCCCCGAGGAGCGCGCTGTAGTCGGCGTCGGAGAGTCCCGTCGGGTCGGCGGCTGCCCGGCTCACCAGGTCCGTGGCGCCGCTGCGCGGGCTCGGCCCGGCAGGCATGGCGGGCCCGGCAGGCACGCCAGGCCCGGTGCGAGGTCGTCGCGGCCCCGTCGTGGCGCTCGCTGCGAGGACGGCCTCATGCAGCCCCGCGTCGATCCACCGGTCGCGGTCGTCGACGTAGGGCTGGTGGACGGTCAGCCGCTGCCGCAGCGTGAATCCCGCGTCGCGAGTGAGCCGGTCGAGGTCGTCGAGCCGCGGCCAGGGCCGTTCCGGGTTGACGTGGTCAGCGGTCAGGGGGCTCACCCCGCCCCAGTCGTCGACGCCGGCGGCGACGAGTGCGACCAGCTTAGCCGGGTCGCTGAGGTTCGGTGGCGCCTGGATGCGCATGTCGGCTCCGAGGACGACCCGCGCCGTCGCCACCGCCGCGAGGTACTCGTCCGTGCCGGCGTCGTCGACGTCCTGCATGGCCGTGGCCGGCTTGGCGCGGAAGTTCTGGATGATCACCTCCTGCAGGTGCCCGTGTCGCTCGTGCACGTCGCGCAGCGCGATCAGCGACTCGGCGCGGTCCTGCACGGACTCGCCGATGCCGACCAGCAGGCCGGTGGTGAAGGGCACGCGAGCCAGCCCGGCGTCCTCGAGCACGGCCAGGCGCACCTCGGGGTCCTTGTCGGGGGAGCCGAAGTGTGCTCCGCCCGGCTGCTCGAAGATCTCGCGCGACGTCGTCTCGAGCATCATCCCCATCGACGGCGCGGTGGGCCGCAGCGCCTGGAGCTCGGCGAGGCTCATCACCCCGGGGTTGAGGTGGGGGAGCAGCCCCGTCTCAGCTGTGATCCGGCGGGCGAGGTGCCCGACGTAGGCGAGCGTGGAGTCGAAGCCGTGCTCCTGCAGCCACTCACGCGCGACGTCCCACCGCTCCTCGGGGCGGTCGCCCAGCGTGAGCAGCGCCTCCTTGCAGCCGAGCGCGGCACCTTGGTGCGCGACCGCGAGGACCTGATCCTCGGAGAGGTAGGGGGACAGCCCCTTACGGGTCAGCTTGGCCGGGGTGTCGACGAAGGTGCAGTAGTGGCAGCGGTCCCGGCAGAGCGTCGTGACCGGGATGAAGACCTTGGGGGAGTAGGTGATGACCCGGTCGCGGCCTGCGCGGCGGAGGCCCTCGTCGCGCAGGTCGGCAGCGCGGGCCATGAGGCCGGTGAGGTCCTCGCCGCGGGCGGACAGCATCGCAACCAGCTCGGTGACCTCTTGGCGCACGGCATCTCCCATCACACTTCTTCACGGAACCGTGACGGTCGGTGTCTGCGGTACGCGGGTCTCCCATTCCACACCATCGTCCCGGGAGTCGTTCACGACCCTGCGGTTCGGGAGCAGGGAGGCCGCGTATGCCGTGTCGCCCGGTCGAGCGCGCCGCCTCCCGGGAGCCCCCGTGCTTGACTGCGTGCGTGCCAGTGCTCGAGGACGTGCAGGCGACCTATCGCCACTTCGCCGTGTACGCCGCGGGCAACTCTCCCTGCTTCGAGCAGTGGGCGCTCGGGGTCGCCGACGACCTCGCGGTCCTGCGGTGGCTGGCGCGGCTCCCGGAGCCGAAACGCCAGCCGAACCTCGTCTTCGCCGCGGCGCGCTGGCACGGCCTCACCGCCCCGGCGCCCTACGCGGAGCTCCGCGCGGCGCTCCTCGGGGACACCGGCCGGATCAGGCGCACGATCCTCGAGCGCGCCACCCAGACGAACGAGGTCGGCAGGCTGGCGACCCTGGTGCCGGCCTTCGCGAGCCTCCCGGGTGACGGCCCGCTGGGGCTGCTCGAGGTGGGGGCGAGCGCAGGGCTCTGCCTCTACCCCGACCGGTGGTCCTACGCGTGGGGCACCGACGACGGGACCCGGACGGCCGGGTCGGAGGCCCGGACCCTTTACGCCGACGTCTCGGGTCCGGCTCCGCTTCCGGACGACGTGCCACTCGTCGCCTGGCGCGGCGGCATCGACCTCAACCCGCTCGACGCCGCCGACCCCGAGACCCGCCGTTGGCTGCTGACCCTCGTCTGGCCCGAGCACGAGGACCGGCGGGCGCGGCTCGAGGAGGCGCTGGGCATCGCGCGCCGCGAACGGCCCGACCTCCGCCGCGGCGACCTGCTGCACGAGCTGCCCGACCTCGCCGCAGAGGCCCTGGCCGAGCTGCCCGGGGACGGCAGGCTCCTCGTCTTCCACTCCGCCGTGATCACCTACCTCGACGTGCCGGGCCGTGAGCGGTTCGCCGCCCTGATGCAGGACCTGCTCACGGACCCGCGAGTGCACTGGGTCAGCAACGAGCGACCCCGCACGCTCCCGGCGGTCACGGGCAGTGGTCCCCCGCCACCGCCGGGGCGCTACGTCCTCGGCGTCGACGGGCGCGCCGTCGGCCACACGCACCAGCACGGGCGGGGTCTGCACTGGTGGGCTCCGTCGTCCGTCGGCTGAGCCCGTCTCGCCGCACCGCCCGACCGCTCACTGACCGTCGCCAGCTCCCCGTCGGCCTCAAGGACTCGTGGTGGCGACCCGCGGAAACGTCTCGGGGAGAGGGGAACTCGACTCGTGCGGTCAGCGTCGAGGCGACCTGCCCTCGACCCGACGCGCAGAGATGCGGCGCTGGGATACCCACCCGAGGGCCGCGAGGACCAGCCACAGCAGCACGTCCACCACCGCGAGGTAGGTCTCGTCCGGTGCCCTGAGCCACGCGAGCCCCTCGACCGACCGTCCGAGGCCGCAGAGGACGAGCCCCGCGCCGCCGAGAGCGGTGAGGACGAGGAGGACCTTGACGCTCCACCGGGCCGCCAGCCAGCCGCCGAGCACGCCGACCGCGGCGACGAAGACGAGCCCGACCACAACGTTCCCGCCACCCGGCTCGAGCATCGCGTAGGCGCGTGCGCCGACGACCGCGCCTGCGAGGGCGCCCACGAAGAACGAGGCCGTCTTGAAGACCAGCCGGACGAGGACCCAGGCCGCGACGGCGCCGGCGGCGGCCACGAGCAGGGTGGTCCCGGTGGAGGCACCGACGGTGTCGACGAGCAGCCAGACGAGACCGAAGGCCGACACGAGGACGGCGGCGTTCAGGGAGGCGATGCCGGCGAAGCAGAGGACGGCGCCGACCGCGGCGACGACCCATCCACTCATGACGCGCCCCCGTCGGGTGTGTCCATCTGACGCAGGCCGCCCCGGCCCGGGCACGCGGGAAGTGACCGCAGGTGGGGGAGGCTCGGCGCGCTCATGCTGGGATCGCACCACGGGAGGCGGGGCAGTGACGTCATCCGTCGGGGGTGAAGCGAGCGGGCACGACGTGCTGGCCCGGAGCGGCGCCTCACCCGTGGCATACGCCCCCGAGGGTCGCGACCGCGCAGCCCCGCAGTCGATCCCTTCGGCGCTCGACCGCAGCACGGGCTCCCGGTTCGCATCACGCGAGTGCCCGCGGGACGGGCACCTGGCTGCGACGATGGCGGTATGCCGAAGCCGACGCCGAGGGACGCGACGGGACGCTCGTCAGGTGACCGGGCCCAGACCTACCGGGTGCTCGGCGAGAGCGCCTGGCGCTGGGTCCTCGAGCACGTCGAGTGGGACGACGACGGGCCCTGGATCCCGGACTCCGCCGATCTCACGGGAGGCCCTGCGGTGCGACCGCAGTTCCCGCAGGGCCTGCACAGCGGGGTCTCCGGCCTCGTCCACGCCCTCGCCGAGATCAGGCTCACGCGCGCGTGGACCGACGCGGAGGTGCGTCTCGTCGACGGCGTCGTCTCGCGCCTGCGCGCCGAGACCCCGACCGCGACGGACGCCTCCTACTTCGACGGGCTCTCGAGCACGGTCGGGACGCTCGTCGCCGCCGGCGCCGGGGGTGGGGCCGGCCGGGACCACGAGGCTCCCGCCACGCACCTCGCCGCCGTGGACACGGCCCTGCACCGGCTGCTCGAGCTGCACACTACGGACGGCTGGCCCACCGAGGCCGCGGGCCCTCCGCGCCACACGCCCGACGCGCGCGTGCACGACGCGACGCTGGGCACCGCCGGCGTCCTGCTCGCCGCGGTCTGGGCCTCGCGTCACGGCGCCGCGGCCGGGCCCGAGCTCGCGAACCGCTGCGTCGACGTGCTCGTCGCCGAGGCCGAGCCGGCGGCCGACGGCCTGAACTGGCCGATGGTCGCGGACCGCCACCGGCTGCGCCCGCGACACGACATGCCGAACTGGTCCCACGGGTTGGCGGGCATCGCGACAGCGCTGGCCGTCGCCGGTGACGCCCTGGACCGTCCGGACGTCGTCGAGACCGCCAGGAGAGGGGCGGAGCACCTCGTGGGCCTCCGGGTCCCGGGCCACCCCGGGCTGGCCCTGCCTCACCTCGTGCCCCCGGCTCCTGAGCTCGGGCTCGAGCCCATTGCCTACGGATGGTGCCACGGCCCGGCCGGGACCTCGCTGCTGTTCCTCGCCCTCGACTCGGCGGGCGTGACGGAGGTCGCGGGGGAGCACCCCCTCACCTGGCACCGGCGGTCCCTGGACGCCCTGCACGCCTCCGGCATACCCGAGCGGCTGCGGCCGGGCTTCTGGGACAACGACGGCCGCTGCTGCGGCTCGGCGGGAGTCGGCGACGCGCTCCTCGACGCGTGGACGAGCCTCGGGGAGCCGGCGGACCTCGAGCTCGCCGTCCGCCTGGGTGACGCGTGCGTCGACCACGCCGTCGTCGAGGGCGATCGCGCCTACTGGCGGTTCGTCGAGCACCGCGACGACGAACCGCTGCTGCCGCCCGGCCTCGGGTGGATGCAGGGGGCGGCGGGCATCGCTGCCTACCTCTTCCGGCTGGCGCGCGTGGTCGACAGCGGCGGTCGTGGCGTGTCCGGGGACAGCGGCCGGCCTGCGGCGGTCGGGCGGATGGACACCTGGTGGGCGTCACAGCCGCGTCAGGGGCAGGGTCCCGCGAGGGGCTGAGTCGTCTGGGTCACCCCGGCAGCCGTGAGCGCCGAGGCTCCCCGCGTCACAGCGGCCGCAGGACTCCGGGCGCCCTGAGTCCGTGTGACATCGGTGGGAGATCGGCCCAGTGGGGTGGGATGAGGAACCGGTCGCGCGGTTGGTGCTCGTAGTAGCCGGCCACCTGCGGCAAGGGGGTCTTGCGGATCTGCCACGAGCGGCCCTGGTCGAGGCTGACGACGAGCTGGTCCTGGTCCAGGGCGACGCCCTGGTAGTACGCGACCTCGCAGCTCGGGCCGCCCTCCGCCATGGTGGTGGAGAGCGGGGCGTCGGGCAGGTCGGCCGTCGCGAACGAGCCGTCGCGTTGCTGGATGACCAGTCGGGTCCTGACGCCGATCCCGGAGAGACCCCACAGGCCACAGCCCGGGCTCGTCGGGAGGGCCCACCGCGTGTCGGGCACGTCGGGGGTCGCGAGTCTCGCCAGCGTGCGCGCTCGCGTGTCGAGGGTGCACACGCCGACCTGGTCGGCGCACTCGATGCCGGGGAGTCCGAAGGGACCGGTGACGGGTCGGTCGAGCACGGTGAGCGCGGTCGGTCGGCTCATCGTCGCCGACAGGAGGTAGGGCCCGGGGTCCTGGTGCGCCCAGTACCAGAGGCCGGGTCCGACCTCACGGAGCAGACCGCCCCCGGCGCGGGACGGCTGATCGAGTGCGTCGGTGACCGCCGCGACCGCCACGAGCCGGTGGCCCGCGCCGTCGACGACGGCGATCGCCTCGCGGCCGAGGCAGTCGTGGTGCGGTCCGGGGTTCGGGCAGCGCTTCCACACCGTCAGCAGGGTCCGGGGATCGGTGCGGGAGGCGAGCTGCTTGACGACGAAGGCGTCCGGCCGGCCGACGATCTCGTCGGCGGTCCAGTCCGGCACGAGCAGCCGCGGTGCCGGACGAGCCGGTACCTCCCGGTGGCGCAGCTGGCTCACACCGGCGATCGCCAGGGTGAGGGCCAGGACGGCGGCGACCGCGGCCGCGACGGCAACGGCGGCGCGGCGCCGGTGGGCGAGGCGCCGGCTGGCCAGCATGGCGTCGAAGGGGGGCTGGTCGACCGACCGCTCGGTGTCTCGGGCGAAGCTGCGCAGGTCAGTCACGGTCAGCCTCCTCTCGCTCGCTGAGGTAGGCGGCCATCTGGGCCCGGGCCCGGGCGAGTCGGGCCTTGACGGTGCCTTCCGGGACGGACAGCTCGTGCGCGATCTGCGCGACGCTCAGGTCGGCGATGTAGTAGAGCACTGCGGTGAGGCGTACCTGCTCAGCGAGCCGGCCGAGGGCGCGTACGACCTCGACGTGGTCCTCGGGCGCCTGCGCCCCGAGGTCGAGGCCCAGACCCGCCCGCAGCTTCGGCAGGACACGAGCCGTGACCCTCGCCCGGCGCCAGCGGTGGCGCACCAGGTTCAGTGCCACCGCCCGCAGCCAGGCCTCCTTGTTGGAGGCCTCGGTGAAGGCGGCGCGATGCGTCCACGCGGTCAGGAACGACTCCTGCACGACGTCCTCCGCCTCGGCCCGGTTGCCGCACAGGGCCACCATCTGGGTCACGAGGCGTCGGTAGGACACGTCGTACACCACGCGCAGCGTGTCGCCGTCGTCGTCCATGTGCTGCCACCTGCCGAATCCACGATGGGGTCCCACTTGAACGATCCTCCAGCGGCGGCTCCGGTTGCCCTGGTTGGCCGATCAGGACCACTGAGACCGTCAGAGCGGACGCAGGGGACCGGGGTGCTCGAGCGGGCCGGTCATCGCGGGCAGGTCCGCCCACCTCGGAGACAGGAGGAACCTGAGGTGTGGGCGCTCCTCGACGAGACCGGTGTCGTGGGGCACCGGTGACCGTCGGCTCTGCCAGGTCCGGCCCTGGTCGAGGCTGACGACGAGCTGGTCCCTCACCGACGTGGTGGGGATGCCCTCGTAGTACGCCACCTCACAATGTCGGCCGCCCTCGGCCATGGTCGTCGCGTCACGGTCCTCGGGCAGGTCGGCGCCGGCGAAGGAGCCGTCTCGTTGCTGGATCACGAGTCGCAGGTTGCCGCCCACCCCTGCCAGGCCCCAGAGCCCGCAGCCCGCCGCGGTCGGAGTCGCCCAGCGGGTGTCGGGGATCTGGGGAACGGCGAGCCGCTCGAGGGTCCGTGCACGAAGGTTGAGGGTGCACAGCCCCACCCGGTCCGCACACTCGATGCTCGGCACGCCGAAGGTGTGGGTGTAACGGTGGTCGAGGACGGTCAGGTCCGCAGCCTGGTGCATGGTCGGCGAGAGGAGGTACGGCCCCGGTGCCACGTGGGCCCAGTACCAGAGCCCGTCGCCGACCTCGCGGAGCAACCCGTCGTCGCCCAGCGAGGGCTGCTGCCGGGACCCGGTCACCGCGCCGAGCGTGACGAGCCGGTGCTCGGAGGCGTCCACCACGGCGATGGCTTCGCGGCCGAAGCAGTCGTGGTCGGCCCGAGGCTCGGTGCAGCGCTTCCACACCGTCAAGGTCGTGCTCGGTTGGGTGCGGGACTGGAGCTGGGTGACGACGAAGGCCTCGGGGTGTCCGACGATCTGGTCGGCCGTCCAACCGGGGACGAGGATCGGCGACTGCGCCCCGGGCGGGAGCTGTCGTGGAGCCAGCCGAGCCAGGCCGGTGACGGCAAGGGCCACTGCCAGGGCTGCGGTGAGAGCGAGGGCCGCAGCGGCGGCCGAGTGACGCCGGCGGGCACGGCGCCGTCGCGAGACCACCTCCTCGAAAGGCAGCAGTACGACCGTCCTGTCGGTCTTTCGGGCGAATTCGACCAAGCCGCAAGGGCTGTCGTCCTCCCGGTCGAAGAGGTCTCGTGCCAGCTGCGCACGGCCTCGAGCCAGGCGTGACCGGGTCGTCCCCTCGGAGATGCCCAGCTCTGTTGAGATCTGCCCCGTGCTGAGGCCCGCGACGTAGTGCAGGACGACGGCGACGCGAACGGGCAGACTCAGCTGGCTCAACGCATATACGACCGTGACCTGGTCGTCGGCTGTCTCGGCGCCGAGGTCGATGTCGGGTTCGGGCCTCGACCGCGTCGCTCCCAGGACCGGGAGCAGCGCCCTGGGTGAGCGCCGGACCCGGCCGAGGGCGACGCTCCGCAGCCACGCGTCCTTGCCGGGTGCCTCGAGGAAGTCGGTGCGATGGGTCCGCGCCTCGAGGAAGGCATCCTGCGCCGCGTCCTCTGCCTCGGAACGGTTGCCGCAGAGTGCCACGAGCTGGGTCACCAGACGTGCGTAGGACCGCTCGTAGACCGACCGGACCACGTCGTCTCCGCGCATCTGGCCCACCTCCCCGGATCTCTGACGCGGCTCCTGAAAGAGCCTGCAGACACACGATCCCCGGGGCCCTGTCTCGGTTGCATCCCGTCAGGCAAAAGGCGCCTCAGGACCGGTTTCGTCCCGAGTTGTAGACGTCGAGGCCGAAGCGGTTGAGGCCGGGGGTCTGGGCGTAGCCGAGGTGGGGCAGCCGGAAGATGTCCTCGATGGAGGCCAGCAGCGAGTAGTGGTTGTAGCTGGTGGTGCTCCACGTGTTCGGCTTGGTGTAGCGCGAGAGGACGAGCGCGCCGATGCGGCCGCCGCCGGGGCCGGTGATGCCGGGCAGGGCGGCGTTGGGGCCGGGGCCCTCGTTGCAGCAGGCGGTGGCGTCGCTGTGGGGTCCGTCGGACTCGTCGGAGGTGATGACGAGCATCCCGTCGGCCTTGTACGCCGGGGAGGCCAGGATCTTGGGCACCCAGACCTTCATCCACTCGTCGACGCTGGTCAGTCCGCCGGGCTGGCCGTCGACGCAGGGGGAGTCGTGGCCGTCGTGGCACAGGTTCGGCGTGATGTAGCTGAGGTTGGGAGTAGTGGTGGCCGAGGCGAGGTCCGCGGTGAGCGCGTCGAGGCCCACGACGTGCTGGGCGCAGCTGGGCGAGTCGGTGATGGAGGAGAAGTACATGAAGGGGTTGTGCCGCACGGCGTACTGGTGGCCGACGGTGGCCTTCTGCGTCGGGTCCACGGTGTCGAGCGCCGGGTGCTCGCAGGGCGTGGCCATGTCCTCCATGTAGCCCTTCCACGTCAGCTTCTGGGCGTTCAGCTGGCCGGTGAGGTTGGGCACCGAGGTCGGGAAGACGCAGCCGGTGCCGACGGCCTGTGCGGGGCTGGCGTTGCCGGTGCCGGTGAACGGGGAGTAGCTCTGGCAGTCGGACTGCATCTGGGTGTTGGGGCCCTGGCCGGAGATCTGGGCGACGTAGTTGGGTTGGGAGTTGTGGGCGGTGCCGTAGTAGGTGTCGAGCAGCACGCCTTGGGAGCGGAGGGTCTGGGAGAGGTAGGGGGCGGCCGAGCCGGGTCCCCAGGTCTTGTCGTAGCCCTTGTTCTCGATGTTGATGACGAAGACGTGCTTGATCGGGGGCACGTATGCCGTGGTGCTCGGCGACGCGTCGCTCGCCGAGGAAGCGCTCGGCGTGGAGTCGCTGGACGTGGTGTCGCTCGACGCGGATCCTCGCAGCCCGAAGCCGACCAGGACGAGTGCCGCGGCGCCCAGCGCCAGCAGCGACCTGCGGGTTCGGCGCGCGGTGGGAACGGTGCGTGTCATGAAGGCTCCCTCCGTCGGCCCCGGCCGTGGTCCTCGGCTGGTTCCATTCTGACTCCTCGGGGCACGCTGCGGCCGCTGGTGCGCCGAACCCCGGCCCGGAGCAGGTGCAGCAGTCGATGGTCGCCACGAGTTGCCTTGCGCGGCAACGGTGCTCGCTGCGGTCAGCCCGCTCCCAGCGCGCGCACAGTGCGTTCGACGGCGGGGCGGACGTCGAGGTCCGGGTCGACGGTGAGCCGGTGCAGGAGCAGCCCGTCAGCCAGGGCCATGAGGGCTCGGGCCGCGGGGACCGGGTCGGCGATGCCCACGGCGTCGAGCAGGTGCTCGGTCCACTCCTCGAACACGCGGCGCTGGCGCCGCAGCGGCTCGCCGAGATCTCGGTCGTGCGCCAGTTCGAGGAAGAGCGCGTACCGCGCGCGGGTTCGTGTGGCCCACGGCCCACTCTGCAGCTCGATCATGGCGCACAGACCGTCGACCAGCCCGTCGGGGCCGATGACGGCGGGCCAAGTGCCGGGAGCGAAGTCGGCGCGTTCGCGCTCGGCGACCCAGTCGACGAGGCCGCCGAGCAGTGCGCGTCTGGTGCGGAACCAGTTCGAGGTCGAGCCCGGCGGGAGGCCGGCCCGCGCGTCGACCCGCGCGTGGCTCAGGGCGCGCACGCCCTCTGCGCCGAGCAGCTCGACGGCCGCCTCGAGAGCACGTTCGCGCGTGGCCGCCGCCATGGACACTCCTTCGTCGAACGCTCTACTATGAACATAGTAGCCATCGTTCGCAGGGGGCCGTCATGACCGCGTCCGAGCCGCAGGACCTCCGTCCCGTCGACGTCTCAGCCTGGTGGCCCCAGCTGCCCCCGGCCCCCGGCTTCGACCACCTCGTCGTCGAGACACATGGGGTGCGCACCCATGTGGCGACCAACGGTGACGGTGACCCGGTGGTCCTGCTCCACGGCTTCCCCGAGCACTGGTGGCAGTGGCACGCCGTCGGCCCGGTCATCGCGGCAGCCGGGCACCGGGTCATCTGTCCCGACCTGCGTGGCGCCGGCTGGACCGTGGCCGAGGACCCGGGAGTGGAGCGCGAGACGCGACTGCGCGACCTGGTCGCCGTGCTCGACGCCCTCGGCGTCGACGAGGCTCACGTCGTCGCCCACGACATGGGCGTCGTCACCGCGATGCAGCTGACCTACGACCACCCCGAGCGGGTCCGGACGGCGGTGCAGCTCTCCGTGCCCCCGGGCTTCATGGCCTTCAGCCCCAGGCTGCTCCGGGGCTTCGAGCACCTGCCGGCGTTCCTGTGGCACCGTCCCGGGGCCTCACTGCGAGGGATCTTCTCCGAGAGGTACTGCGCGGTGCCGATGGCGCAGACGACCGTCGACGCCCATCTCGCGCCCCTGGCCCGGACCGACATCGATGCCTCGGTGCGTCCGCTCTATCGCCGGATGGTCCTGCCCGAGGGCCTCCGGATGATGAGCGGGGTCTACCGCCGGCGCCGGCTCACGGTCCCGACCCTCGTGGTGCTCGGTCGACGCGACCACCCGTGGACCGAGGACCTGATGGGGCGGATCTGTCCGGCTCCCGAGCGGTACGCCGACAGCCTCGAGTTCGCCTACGTCGACGACGCCGCGCACTTCGTCACCGACGACGCCCCGGACGCCGTGGCGCAGCTCGCGCTCGACTGGATCGAGCGGGCTGCCTGACGTCGGTCAGGACGGAGCCGGCGTCAGGCCGTCACTCGGCTGCGTCCTGGTGCCACGTCTCGAGGTGGACGGCCTCGGCGACGTGGCGCAGGGAGGCGAGGGTCTCGGGCGTCACGTGGTCGTCGGTGTCGGTCACGACGTAGCCGAGCTCACCGCGGGTGGCGAGCGACTGGCCGATGACGTTGGCGCCCGCCTCGGCGAGGGTGCGGTTGATCGAGGCCAGCACCCCCGGGACGTTGCGGTGCAGCAGGGCGATCCGGAAGGAGCCCTCGCGGGGCGCCGGGGCGACGTCGGGCAGGTTCACCGACAGGGCGGTGGCACCGTCGAGGATGTACGCGGACAGCTTGCTGGACACGAAGGTGCCGATCTCCTCCTGGGCCTCCTCCGTCGAGCCGCCGACGTGGGGGGTGAGGATGACGTTGTCGAGGCCGCGCAGGGGCGACTCGAAGAGGTCGCCCTGGGCCTTGGGCTCGACCGGGAAGACGTCGATGGCGGCGCCGGACAGGTGTCCGCTGAGGATGTGCTCGCGCAGGGCCAGGTCGTCGACGACCATGCCGCGCGAGGCGTTGATGAAGACCGCGCCGGGCTTCATCCTGGCGAACTGCTCGCCCCCGAAGAGGCCCGCGTTGCCCGGCCGCCCGTCGACGTGGAGGCTGACGACGTCGGACTCCTCGAGCAGCTCCTCGAGCGAGCCCATGCGCTGGGCGTTGCCGTGGGCGAGGCGGTCGGCGGTGTCGAAGAAGGCGACCCTCATGCCGATGGCCTCGGCCATGTTGGACAGCTGGGTGCCGATGTTGCCGTAGCCGACGATGCCCAGCGTGCGGCCGCGGGTCTCGTAGGCGCCCTTGGCGGACTTGTCCCAGACGCCGTCGTGCATGCGCTGGGTCTTCTCGGGCAGCCGTCGGGCCAGGGCGAGGATCTCGCCGATGACGAGCTCGACGACGCTGCGGGTGTTCGAGAACGGGGCGTTGAAGACGCCGATGCCGAGCTCGGTGGCACGGGTCAGGTCGACCTGGTTGGTGCCGATGCAGAAGCACCCGATGGCGCGCAGGTCGGGGCAGGCGTCGAGCACGGCGCGGGTGACCTTGGTGTTGGACCGGATCCCGACGACGGTGACGCCCTTCAGGGCCTCGATCAGCTCCGCCTCACCCAGGGAGCCCGACCGCGCCTCGACCTCTAAGCCGTGGCGGCGGAACGTCTCCTGCGCAACGGCGTGGACGTTCTCCAGCAGCAGCACCTTCACGCGTGTCTTCTCCTCGTCGTCGAGACTGTCGGTCGACCCGCCGGGGTGGCGGGCTGGTGGTCTTCTCGCCCTTCAGGCTGCCTCATCCGGCCACGGCAGCGTGCGGGTGGGCGCTCTGTGAGACGCCGGTGGCCTCGGAAGCGCCCCCGTGCAGGGTCTGCGCCAGGAGGTGGCCTGTGTGCTCGAGGTGTGCACGCATCGCGCGCTCCGCCTCCTCGCCGCGGCGGGCGAGGACGGCGGCGACGATGGGCTCGTGCTCGTCGCGGATCTCCGGGAGGGTGCGCCCGGCCGTCGTCGTGGGGGGTCCGAGCAGGGCGGTCGTGGCGCGCAGCCGCTCGATGATGGCGGCCGCGCGGTGGTTGCCGCCGGCCCGCACCAGCCGGTCGTGCAGCTGCTGGTCGGCGAGCCAGAAGCGCTCCTCGTCACCGACGGCGGCGCCGAGGTCCGCGAAGGCCGCGCGGATGGCCACGTGCTCGTCGTCTGTGGCGTGCTCGGCGGCGCGACGGGCGGCAGCCGGCTCGAGCGCGAGGCGGATGTCGAAGATCTCCTCGATGTCGCGGGCCTGGGGCAGCACGACCCGGAAGCCGCGGTTGCGGTCGATCTGGACGAGCCCGGCCTCGGCGAGGCGGAGCAGGGCCTCGCGCACCGGGCTGCGCGAGACCGCGAGCAGCTCCGCGAGCTGGTAGACCGAGTAGGTCTCGCCCGGGAGCAGCTCACCGGCGGTGACGCCTGCACGGACCGCGCCCACGACCGCGTCGGCGAGCGAGGGTGCGCCGTGGGGGAGCGACAGCCGGACCATGAGTAACATGTTACCCATGGTCGAGGTCGTCTCCGAGGTGGTGCCCGCGCTCGAGCGCGCCGGGCTCGAGGTCCGTGCCGATGCCGGCACCCGCGCCATGTACTCCTCCGACGCCTCGCTCTACCGCATCCCCCCGCTCGCGGTGGTCCGCCCGCGCGACGCCGACGAGGTCGCCGCGACCCTCGCCGTCGCCCGTGAGGCGGGAGTCCCGGTGACGTCCCGCGGCGCCGGCACCTCCGTGGCCGGCAACGCCGTCGGCCGTGGCGTCGTGCTCGACTTCTCCCGCCACATGGGCCGGGTGCTGTCGGTCGACCCCGAGTCGCGCACGGCCGTCGTCGAGCCCGGCACCGTCCACGCGGTGCTGCAGCGGGCCGCCGCGCCACACGGCATACGGTTCGGTCCCGACCCGTCGACCCACCCGCGCTGCACGATCGGCGGGATGATCGGCAACAACGCGTGCGGCTCGCGGTCGCTCGCCTACGGCCGCACCTCCGACAACGTCGCGGGCCTCGAGCTGCTCACGGCGGCCGGCCAGGTGCTCAGCACCGGCTACGACGAGGGGGGTATGCCGTGTGCCGGGGGCGCCGACGACGTGGTCTCGGGCGTCCGTGCCGTCATGGGCCGCCACCTGTCGACGGCGCGCACCGAGTTCGACCGCTTCGGCCGCCAGGTCTCGGGCTACGCCGCGCACCACCTGCTGCCGGAGCGCTTCGACCTCACCCAGGCGCTCGTGGGGTCGGAGGGCACCCTCGGGGTCATCACCCGCGCCACGGTGAAGCTCGTCGTCGACGCCTCCGTGCGCGTCGTCGTCGTCCTCGGGTTCGAGGACATCGTCGCTGCCGGCCGGGCCGCCCCGGCCGTCGTCGTCCACGGGCCGACCTCGTGCGAGGGTCTGGACTCGCGGCTCATCGACGTGCTGCGCGCACGTCGTGGACCCGACGCTATCCCGTCCCTTCCGCGCGGGCGCGCTTGGCTCTTCGTCGAGTTCGCCGGCGAGGACCTCGGCGAGGTCACGGACCGCGCCGAGCGCCTCGCCGCCGAGGGGCTCGCGGACGACGCCGTCGTCGTCCGGGACCCCGTGGTGCAGGCGCGCCTCTGGCGGATCCGCGAGGACGGCGCCGGGCTCGCGGGACGGGCGCCGTCGGGCAAGCCGGCGTGGCCCGGCTGGGAGGACGCGGCCGTGCCGCCCGACCGCCTGGGGGAGTACCTCGCGGCGTTCGACGAGCTCGTCGGCTCCTACGGGATGACCTCCGCGCCGTTCGGCCACTTCGGCGACGGCTGCATGCACGTCCGCCTCGACCTGCCCCTGGACCGGCCCGACGGCACGAGGGTCATGCGCGACTTCCTCACCGAGTCTGCCCGTCTGGTCGGCGGATTCGGTGGATCCCTCTCCGGTGAGCACGGCGACGGTCGGGCCCGGTCCGAGCTGTTGCCCCACATGTACTCCGCCGACGCGCTCGCCCTCTTCGGCGGGATCAAGCACGCCTTCGACCCCGACAACCTGCTCAACCCCGGGGTGCTCGTCGACCCCGACCCGTTCGACGCGGACGTGCGCCCGGCTGCGCGCTTCCCCGTGCTCGAGCTGGCCATGGCCTATCCCCACGACGACGGCAACCTCGCGCAGGCCGTGCACCGCTGCACCGGTGTCGGGAAGTGCCGGGCCGACAACTCGGCGGCGGGCGGGGTCATGTGCCCCTCCTACCTCGCCACCCGCGAGGAGAAGGACTCGACCCGAGGACGTGCCCGGGTGCTCCAGGACGTCGTACGCGGCGACCTCCCGTGGTCGCACCCGTCGGTCCACGACGCCATGGACCTGTGCCTGTCGTGCAAGGGGTGCGCGTCCGACTGCCCGACCGGCATCGACATGGCGACCTACAAGTCCGAGGTGCTCCACCAGACCTACCGCGGCAGGATCCGGCCCCGCTCGCACTACTCCCTCGGGAAGCTCCCGCTGTGGGCGCGGCTCGGCGGCCGCGTGCCCGGCGTGGCGAACCGGATGCTGACGCTGCCGGTCGTCGGCCCGGCTGCCCTCTGGCTCGCCGGGGTCGACCGGCGCCGCTCGATCCCCGCGTTCGCGCGTCGTCCCTTCCGTCGCACGTTCACGCCGGCCAGCTCTGACCTGAAACCCGTTGTCCTCTTTGCCGACTCGTTCACCGACGCCTTCTCGCCGGAGGTCGCCGAGTCGATGGTGCGCGTCCTGCGCGACGCGGGCTACGAGCCCCGTCTGCCGAGCGGCTCGGTCTGCTGCGGTCTCACCTGGATCACGACGGGACAGCTGGACTCCGCGAGGAGCATCCTGCGGCGCACCGTGGCCGCCCTCGCCACCGACGCCCGCGCAGGTGTGCCCATCGTGGGGATCGAGCCGTCCTGCACGGCGGTGCTGCGCTCGGACGTCCACGAGCTCCTGCCCGGCGACGAGGACGCTGCCCTCGTCGCCTCGCGCGTGCGCACCCTGGCGGAGCTGCTGTCCGAGACCCCCGGCTGGTCCGGCCCCGACCTGACAGGCACCACCGTCATCGCCCAGCCGCACTGCCACCACCACGCCGTGCTCGGCTGGAAGGCCGACGCCGACCTGCTCGCCGCTACGGGCGCGACGGTGCAGACCCTGGCCGGCTGCTGCGGGCTCGCCGGCAACTTCGGCGTCGAGATCGGCCACTACGACGTCTCGCTCGCCGTGGCGGGTCAGAACCTGCTGCCCGCCCTCGACGCCGACACCGAGGCGGTCGTGCTCGCCGACGGCTTCTCCTGTCGCACCCAGGTCGCGGACCTCCGCGACCGGCCGAGCCTGCACCTCGCGCAGCTGCTCGACGGGTCGCGCCGAGGCCGGTGACGGAGGCCGGAACTGTCGCGACTCCGCTGGGGCGGGGATGATGGAGGGGTGGTCCAACCTCTCGTCGGTGCCCTCGTCGTGGTGCTGGGCGTCGTGGCGCTCAGCCTGTGGGTCCTGGACGACGCCCGCACCCGGCTGGCGCAGCGCCGCCCCGTCGTGGTGACCCTGGGCCGCCTGACGGTGGACCGTCCGGAGGTGTGGGCGGCGCTCTGCCTGCTCGTCGTGGTGCTGTTCCTGCCGCTCTACCTCGTGGCGCGAGGGGTCGACCAGGGGTGACGCGCACCTCGCGGGGGCACCTCCGCGGCGCTGGCGGACCGCCGGCCGGCGGCTGGCATCGACGCAGCCTGGAACTGCTCGACCGCGACGAGTTGAGTTGGGGCACAACGACCTTCAGGTCTGGGCCGGACGAGTCGGACCGGCGCGCTTGACCTCTTGCATGATCATGTCGGCGGTGCTACAAAAAATCTGTAGCGCATGCCGTGGGTCGCAGACGGCGACCTACGGCCACCGTGGAGCATCACAGACACGATGGAGGTGAAGACGATGCTGATGCGCACCGACCCCTTCCGTGAGTCCTTCCGAGACCTTGACCGCATGGCCCAGCTGGCCTTCGGATCGGCCGGAACCTTGGCCCGCCCGTCCGTCATGCCGATGGACGCCTGGCGCGACGGGGACACCTTCCACGTCGAGCTGGACCTGCCCGGCGTCGACCCGTCGTCGATCGACCTCGACGTCGAACGCAACATCGTCACCGTCAAGGCAGAGCGGGCACCGCGCGCGAGCGACGCCGACCTCATCGCCGCGGAGCGGCCTCGCGGGGTCTTCAGCCGGCAGCTCGTGCTCGGCGACAGCCTCGACACCGACCGCATCCAGGCAGGCTACGACGCGGGCGTCCTCTCGCTCTCGATCCCCGTGGCGGAGAAGGCGAAGCCGCGCAAGATCGAGATCTCGCACCACGACGAACGACAGGCCATCACGAGCTGAGCGGGAGCGGTCATGGCCACTCCGACCCGTGTCGCCGAGCCCCTGCTGGCCGACGACGTCGACGCCCGTTTCGTCGAGATCGTCTGCGGCGACGACGATCTGCTCGCCGCAGAGTTCGAGGCGATCATCGCCGCCTCCTGGCCGCCGCCGGCGACCCCGCCCCCTGGAGGAGCCGAGGGGGACCCGGCCGACGGACGCCCTGCAGCGCGCGGGCAGCCCGCTCCTCGGGCGAGGTGGGTCCCGTCGAGCTCTCCACGACGGGAGCGCTCACCGCCCGAGCCGACCCGAACGCGACCGTGACGGCCACCAGGGGGTGAGGTCCAGGACAGCACGTATCACGCAACACGCACAGCGGTCCCCGGCTGGCACGAGCCCACCCGGGGACCGCTGGTGTCTGCGCCGGTCGGCGCGACCGGTCAGGAGACCACGGCGTCGATCGCCTTCTTCATCGCGCTCGGCTGCTCGGGACGACGGGGGGCGCGCTTGCGCGCCTCGAGCAGCTCCGCGCCGAGCTCCTGCAGCCGCTTGCGTCCGAGCCCGTCACGGACCTTGGGGAACCAGTCCTGCTCCTCCTCCTCCATGTGGTGCTCGACGTTCTCGATGAGCACCGTCGTCTTGGCGTCGAAACGCTCGTCCGTGGCGTCCATCGCGGCGAGCTCCATGCAGAGGAGGTCGGCGACGTGGTGCTCCTCGTACGACTCGAGCACGTCGTCCTCGAGGTCGGGCAGCAGCTCGCGGACGCGGGGGTACATCACCTCGTTCTCGACGTAGGTGTGCACGGTGAGCAGCTCGAGGATCGTGTCGACGATCGCCTGCTTCTGGACGGGCGTCCGATCCTTCGTGCGGAAGGCCCGGAACTGCTTGCGGACCTCCTGGTGGTCCTCCTTGAGCAGGACGATGGCATCGGTGGACATGGGGCTCCTTCACGAGTGGTGGGTCGGCGCCGGGACGCCACGGTTTCGGGCGTGCGGGCACCTGGTGCTCTCGTCGTACCCACGTCGCGCGAGGTCGAACGGGCGGCCACCCACCGTGTGTCGTATGCCGTGTGCCGAGCTGCGTCCGCGGCGCTTCGAGGGTGGGGGCACCGGATTGACCGAGCTGGACAGCGGGTACGGCGACCTCATCGACGAGAGGACATCGTGACGACGACGGATGCCGTGGTCATCGGCAGCGGGCCCAACGGCCTCGTGGCCGCCAACCTGCTCGTGGACGCCGGCTGGTCGGTCGTCGTGCTCGAGGAGCAGGAGACCCCGGGCGGGGCCGTGCGCAGCGACGACTCGGTGGCGCCGGGCTTCGTCCACGACACCTTCAGCTCCTTCTACCCGCTCGCCGCCGCCTCGGCGACCATCCGGGGCCTCCGGCTCGAGGAGCACGGCCTCGAGTGGGTCCAGGCGCCGTCGGTGCTCGGCCACTCCTTCCCGGACGGCCGGTGGGGTGTGCTCCACCGCGACCGGGCTGCGACGGCCGCGGGCCTCGACGAGCAGGCGCCCGGTGACGGGGACAGCTGGCTCGCCCTCTGCGCGACGTGGGACCGCGTCGGCGAGGACCTCGTGCGCTGCCTGCTGAGCCCCTTCCCCCCGCTCCGCGGCGGAGCCGGGTTCGGGCGGCAGGTGCTGCGACCCGGCGGTCTCGAGCTGGTGCGGGAGCTGCTGATGCCGGCGCGGAGCCTGACCGAGAAGCTGTTCCGCGGCGAGGCGGCCCGGATGCTCGTGGCCGGCAACTCGGCCCACGCCGACATCGGGCTCGAGGCGCCCGGGTCGGCGGCCATGGGTCTGCTGCTCGCTCTCCTCGGCCAGACCGTCGGCTTCCCCGTCCCGCGCGGGGGTGCCGGCGAGCTCACGGCGGCACTGGTCCGCCGCCTCCGCTCCCGAGGGGGCGAGCTGTGCCTGGGGGAGCGCGCCGAGAGCGTACGCGTCCATGACGGTCGCGCGGTCGCGGTGCGCACCGCGTCTCGTGAGCTCTCCGCCTCGCGCGCCGTGCTCGCCGACGTGTCGGCGCCCGCGCTGTACGGCGGCCTCGTGCCGTGGGACGAGCTGCCTGCTCGGCTGCGTCGTCGGATGGGTCGCTTCGAGTGGGACCCCTCGACGGTCAAGGTGGACTGGGCGCTCGACGGCCCGGTCCCGTGGGAGGGGGCCCCGTCGCCGGCGCCCGGCACGGTGCACGTCGCCGACTCGCTCGACGCGCTCAGCCTCTACGGGGGTCAGGTGGCGGCCGGCCTCGTCCCGGAGCAACCCTTCCTGCTCGTCGGCCAGATGGGCGTCTCAGACCCCACCCGCGTGCCCCGCGGCCACGAGGCCCTGTGGGCCTACACCCATGTGCCGCAACGAGTTCGGGGTGACGCCGGCGCGGGTCGACCCGGACTCCCCGAGGTGCGGGGAACATGGGACGCCGCGGACCTCGAGGCGATGGCCGAGCGCATCGAGCAGCGCCTCGAGAGCCGCGCCCCAGGCTTCCGGGACCGCATCACCGCTCGCCGGGTGCTCGGTCCGCGCGAGCTCGAGTCCCGGAACGGCAACCTCGTCGGCGGCGCCATCAACGGCGGCACCGCGGGACTCCACCAGCAGCTCGTGTTCCGCCCCGTCGCAGGGTCGGGACGACCGGAGACCCCGGTCAGAGGGCTCTACCTCGCGTCGGCGTCCGCGCACCCCGGCGGCGGGGTCCACGGCGCCTGCGGCGCCAACGCGGCGCGGGCTGCCCTGTGGCACCACAGGACCCAACTCCCCTGGAGGACTCGATGAGCACCACGACCCGGACGATCCATGCCACGCCCGAAGCCGTCTTCGACGTGCTCGCCGACGGCTGGAGCTACAGCCAGTGGGTGGTCGGCGCCTCGCGCGTCCGCGACGTCACCGAGGGCTGGCCGGCGGAGGGCACCCACATCCACCACTCCGTCGGTGCGTGGCCGCTGCTCATCGACGACGCGACGACCGTGCGGTCCTGCGACCGCCCCCACCAGCTCGAGCTCACGGTGCGCGCCTGGCCCTCGGGAGAGGGCATCGTGCGCCTCACGTGCCGCCCCAACGGGACCGGCACCGACGTCACGATGGAGGAGGACGCCACCAGGGGACCCGCCACGTTGGTCCCCAAGGCGGCCCGCGACGTCGTCCTCGACCGGCGCAACCGCGAGTCGCTGCGGCGGCTCGCGATCCTCGCCGAGCGTCCCTCGACGGGTGCAGAGCCTCTGGTTCCCTGACGCGTCCGGGACCGCGGCAGGATGACGGCCGCTGCGCCGAAGGCCGTCACTCCGGGCGTGCCCGGTGGACCGAGGTGCGCGTGAGGACCTCCAGCCGGAAGTCCGCCTCGACGTGGGTTGCCACGACCGGCAGCCCGGACTCCTCGCGCCAGATCTCGTGCACGCGCGCCCCGTCCAGGGGCCACCCCCGCACCGGGTGGCGCCAGTGGCACAGCACGACCACCCCGTCGTCGGACAGCGACGCCTCGGCCCGGGCGACCAGTCGCCGCAGGCGTTCCGGGCTGAGGAAGTAGCCCACCTCCGAGACGACGACGAGGTCGAAGTCTCCGTCCGGCCACTCCTCGGGGACGCTCGCCCGCAGGACGCACACCCCGTCGAGCGAGGCCCGTGCGGCCGCCGTCGCCGCCGCGCTCTCGTCGACGACCACGAGCTCGTCGCATCGCCCGGCCAGGTCGGCTGCGAGCGCTCCGACGGAGCCGCCGACCTCGAGGCCGCGGCCGTAGCGAGGGTGCGGGAGCGCAGCCAGCGTCACGAGGCGCTTGCGCTGCTCGTACCAGCTCGAACGCACGTGCCACGGGTCGGCGTCGGAGTCGTGCAGGCGTTCGAGGCTGTCGTCGCGGACCGGCTCGAGCCCGAGGAGGAAGGCCTCGTCGAGGGCGTCGACGTGCTCCGGCATCCCGTCGCGCAGCACTGCGGAGCCCCCTGCCTCGTCGGAGAGAGACGCAGGCTGTGTGCGGTTGCCCGGGACGGCCGCCCGCTTTGACTCGCGGACGTCCTCCGGCAGCGGCAGGACGTGCAGATGGGGCCAGGGCGCCGTCTCCGGATCGCAACGGTTCCAGAGCCGGACGGGGTACTCCCACAGCGTCGCGTCCGTGCGCCGAGCGGCCACGGCGGCCGCCCGACCGGCGGCGTCGTGGTCGGCGACACCGTCGTCGCGCCACGGGGCCACGAGCAGGGTGTGTCGTCCTTCCTCGCCCACGAGGTCCACGACGGCGGTCACGACGGCCTCCTCGTGGTCGGCGACGGACCCGTCCGCCAGACCCAGCTGCTGGAGGGTGCCTGCCGCCGCGAGGGCGTGGAGGGCGCGCCCCGACTTCTCGGCGCGTCCCGAGCGCTCCTCCTCCGGGTCGACGGTCGGGGAGCCGGGGCGCGACCCGTCCGTGAGCAGCACGACGACCACCTCGAGGCCCGCCCTCGCCGCCACGGCCATGAGGCCCCCAGCCGCCGGCGTCGCCTCGTCGGGGTGGGCGGCGACGACGACGAGTCTCGTGGCTCCGCCGGGCAGCGCGAGCCGACCGGCGCGCAGCCCCTCGCGCGGGTCGCTCCACCGATCCGCGGGAGCGCCGGAGGCGGAGGGCGTGGAGGCCGCGCCCGGTGTCACCACGGCGCCCCCGACGGATGGCCCTCGAGCAGGTGCCGGCCGAGCGCCGCCTCGTCCCGCTCCGCGTGCTCCTGCCGGAGGTAGAGCTGGAGGTCCGCCACCCGGCCGGCATGGTCGTCCTCGAGCGCGAGCGGCGCCGGACCCGTCGCGTGACCCACGTGCTCGAGCACCGTCTCGGCCGCACGGGCCACGACGTGACGGACGCGAAGGGCCAGAGCGGCGCCGGCGTCGCCGGTCGCGCGTCCCCGGTCGACCTGCGTCGCGGCCTCGGAGAGCGTCGCCCGGGCCGCCCAGAGCGAGGCGTCGACGGCGCCGATGTGCATCTGCGCGAGCTGGTCCGGTGCCCGGCCGGTGCGCAGGAGCCGGCGCGCGACCCCCACCGCCCCGCCGTACCAGACCGCCGCCACCCCCATGCCGCCCCAGGCGAAGCCGGGCCGCTCGAGATACCAGCCGGGAGGCCCGACCGGCACGGCCTCGGAGTGCTCGAAGGCCACCGGCCCGCTGGGCACGTCGGCCAGACCACGGGCGTGCCAGGCCGACGGCTGGACCGTCACGCCGTTCGACGGACCCAGCGGGACGGCATACAAACGTCGCGTCGTCTCGCTGTCCCAGGCGGTGACGAGCGCGTGCGAGAGGCTCCCCGCGAGGGAGCACCAGGGCTTCGTGCCGGAAAGCCGGACACCGCCGTGCTCGCCAGCACCGGTGGCGACGAGCCGTACGCCCGGTCCCTCCGCGGCGAACACGCCCCAGGTCGCGTCGTCGCCCGTCACGGGCACCGGGTGCCCCGCCGAACGCGCCTCGGAGAGGATCGCGAGGGCGTCCAGGTGCGGCTCCACGGTGCGGGCCGCGGTGAGGCTGACGGCGGCGACGGACGCCAGCGTCTGCCAGAGCGAGCGGGTTGCGCCGCCACCGGGTAGGGGGAAGGCGTCGGGGTGCCGGCGCACGAGGGCGAGCGCCGCGGTCGGTTCCGCGCCGTCGGTGAGACCGGTCAGGGTCTCGAGGACGGACTCGACCGGGCTGGTCCCGATGGGGTCGTGGGCGAGGAGCACGGCACCCGTCACGGGATCGGCTCCCCAGCCGCAGGGGCGGATCCGGCGACGGGCAAGATCATGCGCGACACATACCCAGGACCGAGCACGACCCCGCCCGGTCTGGGAAACTGGTCTGCAACGGCGCTCCCAGCACAGTTTCAGCGTCCTTTCAGACGCGTCTGTCAGACATGGGGGTCAGACGATCGTTGCTGGAGGGACTGGACGTGTGTGGAATTGCCGGATACTTCGGGCTCGAGTCGGACCACGGTCTGCTCGAGCGGATGGGCACCGCCCAGAGACACCGAGGTCCCGATGACCAGGGGACGTTCGTCGACGGTCCTGTCGGCCTCGCCCACCAGCGCCTGTCCATCATCGACCGCGAGGGCGGGCACCAGCCCATGGCCACCGCGGACGGTCGCTACGTCCTCGCCTACAACGGTGAGGTCTACAACTATCGTGCGCTGCGCACCGAGCTCGAGGCGCTGTCGCACACCTTCATGACGCACAGCGACACCGAGGTCGTCCTGCACGCGTTCGCCGAGTGGGGCGCCGATTCCTTCGACCGCCTCAACGGGATGTTCGCGATCGCCGTCTGGGACCGCGACGAGCAGACGCTGACGCTCGCCCGCGACCAGTTCGGGATCAAGCCGGTCCACCTGGCCCGCGTGTCGGACACCGACGGCGGGGGCGAGGCGTGGCTGTTCTCGAGCGAGATCAAGGCCATCCTCGCGACCGGTCGGCACCAGGCCGCCCCCAACGACCGCGTCATCTACCGCTACCTGCGCCACCGCGTGCACGACGACGGCGTCGAGACCTTCTTCGACGGCATCGAGCGCCTGCTCCCGGGCGAGATGGCCACCATCAGCTCGCGGGGCCTCGAGCGCCGCCAGTACAGCACGCTCCAGCAGGACCTCGCGGCCGCCACCCCGCCGCCGACCGGCGCGGGGCCCGAGACCGTGGCCGCCTTCCGTGAGGGCCTGGCCGAGTCGATCGCGCTGCGACTGCGCTCTGACGTGCCCGTCGGCACCTCGCTGTCGGGTGGCCTCGACAGCTCGGCGATCGCCGTGGGCATCGACCGCATGCTCACCGCGCACGACGCGTCGGCCGAGGCCGTCGGGCACCAGCAGCAGACGTTCTCGGCGGTCTTCACGGGCTACCGCAACGACGAGGAGCGCTGGGTCGACGACGCCGTCGCCGCCTGCCACGGCGCCGTCGAGTCGCACCGGATCCGGCCGACGTCCGCGGAAATGCTCGACGACCTCGCCGACTTCGTGCGCACGCAGGAGGAGCCGACCGTCTCGACCGGCCCCTACGCCCAGTACCGCGTCATGCAGGAGGCCAGCAAGCACGTCACGGTCATGCTCGACGGCCAGGGCGCCGACGAGATGCTCGCCGGCTACGTGCCCCAGACCGTCTCGCACCTGCGCAGCCTCATGGCCCGCGACCGCAAGGCCGGCATCAAGGAGGTCCTGGCCTCCCGTGACGTCCTCAGCACCGTGGTGCGGGCGCGACTGCGCACCCGCCTGCAGGGCGGCGGCTCCTTCGGGGAGCTGCTGAGCCGCGACTTCAAGGCGGCCCACGCCGACGACTCCTACGTCGTGGCAGGCGGCGCCAACCTGCGCCAGCGCCTCGTGCACGACCTCTTCGTGGCGTCCCTGCCCTCGTTGCTGCGCTACGAGGACCGCAACTCGATGCGGTTCTCCGTCGAGGGGCGCGTGCCGTTCCTCGACCCGAACCTCGTGCGTGCCGTCTTCGCCATGCCCGACGACGCGGTCATCAAGGACGGCTGGAACAAGGCCGTGCTGCGCGACGCGGAGGAGGGCATCCTGCCCGCCTCGATCGTGCGTCGCCGCAACAAGATCGGCTTCACGAGCCCGCAGAACGACTGGTTCCGCGAGCAGCGCGAGTACTTCTACCAGGTGTTCCTGTCGGAGTCGTTCGCGAGCCGTCCGTACTTCAACCGGACCGAGGTGCTCAACGCCTTCGAGCTGTGGCTGAGCAACGGGGGGTCGCTGGACTCGATGGCCTTCTGGCGCATCCTCAACGTCGAGCTCTGGATGCGCGAGTTCATCGACCCGAAGCCGGCCGCTGAGTCCGCCGAGTCCGCCGAGTCCGTCACGTCGATCGAGGAGCCGGCGTCCGTCGAGTCCGAGGAGTCGGCCGAGCCGCTCGTCGGGTCGATGACCAACGCCGGCAAGTCGCTCGACCTCGTGCTGCCCGACGGCTCGACAGTCCGACGCCACCCCGTGCGCACGCCGCTCGTCACCACCTCGGACGACCTGACGAAGCTCGTGGTCGACCACGTGGGCCCCCGGCTCGACGTGCTAGGTGACGGACGCGCCGTCTCGGGCTCCTCCTTCGACCGCTGGTACGTCTTCATCTCCGAGAAGGTCGTCGCGACCACGCAACGCCGCTCGTTCTACGTGTGGGACATCCCGGTGAGCCGGTCGGCCCGTCTGCTGAGCCGTCACGTCACGCGCACTCCCGCCGGCATCGGGCTGGGCTCGCCCTTCACGATGCAGCTCGCCATCGACGAGGTCGGCCTGCCGCGGGTGCTCGTCGCTGCGGCGGCAGGCGGCGTCGGTCGCCTCGTCGGCCGGCGTGGCGTCTTCTACACCGTCGCCGGCAGCGACGTCCGAGCCATCGACGGGCCCACCGAGTACTCCGTGGCCCCGGCGAACATGTCGGCCAAGCTCGGGCCGAAGGACCCCTCCACCGTGGCGGCGACGCTCTCGACGGCGATCCGTGCGGCCGTGCCGCCCGCCCTGGCCGCGACGTTCGCCGGCACCGTCGTCGTCGACGCCAACGACCTCGGCTGCAACGTCCTCGGCACCGACGCCACGACCCCGGTCGGGCGCCTCGAGCAGATGTTCGGCGACAACCCGCTCGGCCAGGGATCGCAGCAGACGCCCCTCGCCGTGGTCCTCGACAGCGTCCGGCCACAGCCGGACCCGCAGGACGCCGCCGGCTCCCACGCACGACCCACGACAGGACTGTCCGCATGACCCCATCCCGTCCGGAGGGCCACGTGCCCGACGGTGGCGACGTCGACCCGTCCGGGTCGACCGCCGGCCCCGACCGGGTCCCGTCGGGCACGACCCGTCGCGCCGTCCTCGCTGCGGCCGCCGGTGCCATCGGCTCGATCGGTGTCGCCGCGTGCTCCGCGGCAGGTGACGGGGGCGCCGGAGAGGCGTCCGCGGCACGAAGCTCCGCCGGCGCCACCTCGGCAGCAGGGACCGGCCCGACCGGCTCAGCCACGGCGACCGCCGGAGGCACCAGCAGCACCAGCGCTGCTCCGGCCAAGGGACGTGACGCCGTCCTCGCCGCCGCCGGACCCGACATCAGCTCGGGGCCGCGCGACGTCCCGGCCGTCGCCCTGACCTTCCACGGGGCCGGGGTGCCCGCGCGCACCACCGCCGTCCTCGAGATCGCGCGGGCCCACGACGCGCACCTCACCGTCTTCGCCGTCGGCCAGTGGCTGCAGGCGAACCCGGGTCTGGGCAAGGCGATCCTCGCCGCCGGTCACGACCTGGGCAACCACACCTGGAGCCACCAGCCCATGCGCCACCTCTCCGCATCCGAGGCCGACGCCGAGGTGGGCAAGGGAGCAGCCCAGGTCGCCGCCGTGCGCGGGACCGCCGGGCTCCTCTTCCGCCCCTCCGGCACGCCGACGAGCACGCCGGTCATCCGCGCCGCCGCCCGCACCGCCGGATACCTGCGGTGCATCTCCTACGACGTCGACCCGCAGGACTACCTCGACCCCGGCGCTGCGGCCGTGGAGTCGCGCACGCTCGCCGCGGTCCGCGCCGGCAGCATCGTCAGCCTCCACCTCGGTCACGAGGGCACGGTGGCCGCGCTGCCCGGCATACTCGCCGGCCTGCGGTCCCGCGGGCTGCGCGCGGTCACGGTGACGGAGCTGCTCGCATGATCGGCTCGACCCGGACACCGTCGCGCCCGCGTGCCGCCGCGGCGCTGACGGCCCTCGTCGTCCTCGGGGTGACCTCGGTCGTCTCGGGCTGCTCGGTGGCACAGACGTCCGCGACCGACACCCCTGCCGCCACCGCCGCCGCGACGGCCCGCTCCGGCGTCGCCGCCGGGTCCAGCCCGAGCACCACCGCCGGCGCGACGCCCTCCGCGTCGCCCACGCCGCCGGGGCCCTACGCCCTCACCGGCGCAGGTGACCTGTCGGCCGAGGCGCGCCAGGCGCGACCCCTCGTCTACGTGCCGAACCAGCAGTCAGGCACCGTCCAGATCATCGACCCGAGGACGTATGCCGTCATCTCCACGCGAGCCGTTCCGCGCTCGCCCGAGCACGTGGTCCCGTCGCCCGACCTACGCCGCCTGTGGGTCAACAGCGACGCGGGCAACGCCCTGACGCCGATCGACCCGAGGACCGGCAAGGTCGGCAAGCCCGTCCCGGTGCTCGACCCCTACAACCTCTACTTCACGCCCGACGGCAAGAACGCGCTCGTCATGGCGGAGAGGTTGCGCCGGATCGACGTGCGCGACGCCCACACGATGGCCCTGAAGCGGTCGTTGCCCGTGCCCTGCAAGGGGATCAACCACGCCGACTTCACCGCTGACCTCACCAAGCTGCTCGTCAGCTGCGAGTTCAGCGGCCAGCTCGCCGAGATCGACGCCTCGGCGACCAAGGTCATCCGCATGATCGACCTCAACAAGGTCAAGACCCCGGGCGCCACCGACCCGGCGATGGCGCGCTCGATGGGGGGCCCGGCAGCGACGCTGGCTGCGGGTGCGAGCTCGATGCCGCAGGACGTCCGGCTCTCGCCCGACGGCCGGTCCTTCCTCGCGGCCGACATGCTGCGCAACGGCGTGTGGGTCATCGACGCCACGACCTTCACGATCACCCGCTTCGTGCCCACCGGGCGTGGCGCCCACGGGATCTACCCCTCCCGCGACGCCCGCCGCATCTTCGTCAGCAACCGGGACGAGGGCAGCGTCAGCGTGCTCGACGCCGACACCCTGCGCCGACTGGCCAAGTGGGCGATCCCCGGCGGCTCACCGGACATGGGTGGTGTGACCGCCAATGGTCGCGAGCTGTGGTTCTCCGGACGCTACGACTCCGTTGTCTACGTCATCGACACCGTCACCGGCCGGGTGACCCACACGATCCCGGTACGACCGGGACCGCACGGGCTGCTCGTCTGGCCCCAGCCCGGCCGCTTCTCGCTGGGCCACACGGGCAACATGCGCTGACCGACCCCGCAGCACACGTCGGCGACGGAGGGACCGGGACGTCGTCCCGGTCCCTCCGTCGTCCCGGTCCCTCCGTCGTCCCGGTCCCTCCGTCGTGCCTGGGGTGTCGCCGTCGACCCCTCGACCGGGCGTCAGCCCCCGCCGATGCGGCCGGCGATGATGCTCGTGATGACGACGGACGTGATGGTCACCGTGGAGAAGCCGGCGACGATCATCTTCGGCAGGATCTCGTGCTCGATGGTGGCGACCTCCTCAGGGGTCTCCCCGGCGCCCTTGGCGGCCTCCTGCGACAGGATCATCGTGCCGGGGAAGCCGTAGAGCGAGGTGAGCCCGATGGCCACCGACATGGGGACGCTGTAGCCGAGCAGCTTGCCGACGAGGGCGGAGAAGCCGGCGATCCCGACCACGCCGAAGACGAACGCGATGAGCAGGGGGCCGGCGAGGGCACCCACGTCCGAGGGCTTGACGGTGGCGAGCGGTCCGAAGACGAGGATCATGATGGCGATCATCATGAGGCCGAAGGCATCGATGCCCGAGAGGACCGACGGCTTGAGGATTCGCGTCGTTCGCAGGGTGATGCCCAGGATGAGGGCGACGACGAAGGTGTTGAGGATCCCGTCGGTCAGGTTGTTGACGCCGAGGCTGACGAGGACGACGACGCCGACGACGAAGAGCGTCCCGGCCGTCGTGCGCAGGGGAGCGGGCAGCCGTGACTGCTGCGCCTCGTTCTGGCCCGTCTCGTCGCCGCTGACCTCCACGGGTGTCAGCGTCCCGGCCCGGTACTCCGCCTTGAGCCGAGCGGCCTCCTTGCGCAGGATCACCGAGGTGAGCGGGAAGCCGATGAGGCCCTGGAGCGCGGCGATGAGCACCGGGAAGACGGCGATGCTCGTCAGGCCGACGCCGAGGGCGGCCTCCTGGACGATGAGCACCGAGATCGTGCCCCCGCTCAGGGCGCCGGTGCCGGCGATGACGAAGTCGAGGGCCTGCGCGTAGCCGTCGGCCGCCGAGCCGGAGATGCGCGGTCCGAAGATGAATCCCGCAAGCAGCAGGGCCAGCCCGATGCCGATCACCGTGACGATGCCGACGAGCAGCGTCTTCCACTGCTTCTTGAAGTCGTCGAGGCTGATCATCGTGCCGAGGTGCACGATGACGAAGCCGACGACCACCCCGGCGAGGGCGAGCAGGCTCGAGCTGGCGAGCAGGTCCTCGGGGAAGATCCCGGTGAGGAAGCCGACGAGGAAGATGATCGAGGCGACGAATAGCGACGACAGCAGCGACTGGGTCCTCTTGGCGACGAGGTCGCTGACGGTCCAGACGAGCATGACGATGACGAACGCGTGCACCGGGTTCACGGCGGCCTCAGCTTCCTCGTGGTGTCGGTGGGTCGTGGGGTGGGGGAGTGGGTCGGGTGGGTCGTGGGTGGTGCTCCGAGCGTGCCGGAGCCGGCGGCGCGCGGATTCCCCCTCGGTGGGTGATCCGCACCGTTTCCGGCGCTCAGCCCTGCTGCCAGGCGGGGTCGCAGGACAGCTCGACGTTGATCCACGCGGTGACGGCGGTGCTGCGCAGCCGTTCGGCGAGGGCTTGCCGCAGCCGGTCGATGTCGGCGACGTCCCACTGGCCGGGTGACACGACGTGGTCGACCTCGACGTAGAGGCGTCCGCCGGTCTTCAACATCCGGATCACCGGGTCGGGCAGGTCCATGGCCGCGCACACCTCGGTGACCGCCTTTCTCGCCGGCTCCTCGATGTGTGGGGGAGGCGTCATCTCGAGCAGCTCGCGCAGCATCGTCCGGACGAACCCGACGGGCGCCGGGAGCACCAGGAGCGACACGACGATGACGAGGACGGGGTCCACGAGGGCCGATGCCGTGTCCTTGACGTCTCCGGCGGGCAGCGCTGTCACGAGGAGGAACCCGCACAGGATCGCGGCCGACAGGAGGCTTGCGATCCGCCAGCCGACGACCTCGGCGGCGACGAGCTCGCTCGCTCCGGCCCGCCGCCGGAGCCAGAGCCAGGTCAGCAGGCACAGGGCCGTCGCCACGACCGCGTAGAGCGTCGCCGAGCCCGTCGAGACGTCGTCCCCTCCGACCGCGATGACAAGCACCGCGTCCGTGACGGCGTATGCCGTGAAGCCGAGCCTCGCGACGCCCTGCAGCCCGATCGTGAGGGGGAGCACCGACTGCCGACCGTAGGGGAAGCGGTCGCTCTCACCGCGCTCTGCGGCCTGCGCGGCGCGCAGGGCGAACACGCTCATGACGAGGCCGATCCCCGCAGAGACGCCGTCGAAGAGGATGACGCGCGTGCCCGAGAGCAGGCCCCACACGATGGCGAGGACCCCCGAGACGGCTCCGGCCGCGATCGAGACGCGCAGCGCCCGGTCGGGGTCGGTACCGCCTGCCCGGTCCGATCGGGTCCCGCGCGTCGAGCGCGTTCACCGTGGCGGCCCTCGCGTGCCTGGCGACTCTCGCACGTCCGCTCACCGGGCCATCGGCCCGGCGCACGGACGTGGCTCACGCCCGACGGGAACGGCGCTCCGGTGAGCTCGTGGCGGCCGAACGGATCCCCATCTGCGAGAAGAGGAGTGCCGACGCGGCGACGACCGCGAGGAGCACGAGCCCGACGCCGTACTGGGGGAGCAGCTTCTCGTAGGTGGCGCCGAGCACGAGGGGCGGGAAGTAGCCACCGAGGCCGCCCGCGGCGCCGACGAGTCCGGTGACGCTGCCCACCCGCTCCGCCGGCGCCGCCTTGGCCACCCAGGCGAAGACGCCGCCGGTGCCGAGGCCGAGGAAGAAGGCGATCGCCACGAACGACAGGCCTGCCGGCAGCTCGAGCGGGGGTCGCAGCGCGAGGACGACGGCCATGACGGTGGTGCCGGCCAACGAGATGCCGAGCACGGTGCGTGGGCCGATGCGGTCGCTGAGGATGCCGCCGATCGGACGGGCCAGCACGGCGGCGATGGCGAAGCCGGCCGTGCGGGTGCCGGCCGCCGTGAGGTCGAAGGAGTAGACGTCCTTGAGGTAGGTCGGCAGGTAGGTGGAGAAGGCGACGAAGCCCCCGAAGGCCACGGCATACAGGAACGACATCTGCCAGGTGATCGGCAGCTTCAGGGCGGCGGCCAGCTTGGGCATGACCGGGTCGGTGTTGGGCCGCCATACCGGCGAGTTGCGCATCCACGTCCAGCAGATCGCCGCGGTCGCGGCGAGAGCGACTGCGAGGATGACGTGCGTCGTCGTGTAGCCGAACCACGTGACGAAGCGCGGCGTGAAGAAGGCCGACAGCGCGGTCCCGCCCATGCCGGCACCGAAGACGCCGGTGGCGAACCCGCGCCGGTCGGCGCGGAACCACGCGTTGACGAAGGGGATCCCGATGGCGAAGGTCGTGCCGGCGATCCCGAGGAAGAAGCCGAAGAGGAGCATGAGCGGGAACGAGTGGGCGTTGCCGGCCACGGCGACGAGCAGCACGAACGGGATGCTGGCGACGGTGAGGACGGGGAACATGACGCGCCCGCCGAACCGGTCGGTCAGAGCCCCGACGGGGATGCGGCCAACGGAGCCGACGAGCACCGGGGTGGCGACGAGCAGGGCCTTCTGGCTGCTGCTGAGGCCCATCTGGCCCGTGTAGCGCACGCCGAGCGGTCCGATGATGTTCCAGGCCCAGAACGTGATGGTGAAGGCGAACAGTGCGAGGGCGAGGTTGCGGTTCTGACCGGACAGGTCCGGTGCGGCGTCCGCGGGAGGTGTCGACGGCGTGGCCGCGGTCTGGCTCATGGTGGCTCCTGGGTGAGGGGGATCGCTCAGCGGCGACGGTCGCGGTCCGTGGTGCCGACCCCGCTCCAGCCGGGACGGCTGGCCCGGTTGCCGGAGGTCTGCCGGTCTCGGGACCGGTAGACGATGTAGGGACGGAAGAGGTAGTGCAGCGGTGCGGTGAAGGCGTGCACGAGCCGCGTGAACGGCCACAGCGCGAAGAGGAGCATGCCGACGATCGCGTGCACGTGGAACTGGATCGGGGCGGCCGCCATGGAGGCGACGTCGGGCCGCAGGAGGAAGACCGACCGGAACCACGGCGACACGGTCTCGCGGTAGTTGTGCGCCTCGCTGCCCGCGCCGACGCTGACGAGGGTGGTCCAGAGCCCGAGCACGATGGCGGCGACCAGCAGGACGTACATCAGCTTGTCGTTCCTCGTCGTCGCCATGAAGACGGGGCCGGTCGTGCGGCGGCGGTAGACGAGGATGAGGATGCCGGCCAGCGTGCACACCCCGGCGATCCCGCCGAAGAGCAGGGCGTTGAAGTGGTACAGCCCCTCGCTCACGCCCACCGCGTCGGTCCACGACTCGGGGATGACGAGCCCACCGACGTGCCCGAAGAAGACGAGCAGGATGCCGAAGTGGAAGAGGGGCGAGCCGATGCGCAGCAGCCGCGACTCGTAGAGCTGCGACGAGCGGGTCGTCCAGCCGAACTTGTCGTAGCGGTAGCGCCACACCGTGCCGCCCACGAGGCTGGCGACGCAGAGGTAGGGCAGGACGCCCCAGAGGAAGGTGCTCACGGCCGGCCTCCCGACGTCGCCGCCGACGGGACGGGCTGCAGCGGCAGCAGCCTGGGGTCGTAGGGCTCGAGCCCGACCGTCTCGGTCGGATGGGGCCCGGTCAGCCCGACCATCTCCATGACTGCAGCGCGGTCGTGCGGGGACTCCCCGGGCAGCGTCGCGCACACGGCGACGACGGCACCGGCATACGCACTCTGCTTCTCCTGCAAGGCGATCCGGAGCAGCTCGAGGCTGGCGCGATACTCCTGGAGGAGGGCGCACCCCGCGTCGGCATCCACCCGGGCCGCGAACTCGAGCACCATGGGGAGGTAGTCGGGCAGCTCGCCGTGGGTGTCGACGACGGCTCCACTGCTGCGGTATGCCGTCTTGAACCGACCCAGCACCTCCCCGCGTCGGCGGGTGTCCCCGTCGGTCCAGTACGACAGGTAGAGCGCGTGCTTGCGACTGAGGTCGAAGGTGTCGACGTAGGTGCGCTGCAGGCTCTCGAGGTCGTCGCCCCCGAGGTGCGTCAGCATGGGGAGCAGGTCCTGCGCGCCTGCCGAGTCGCCCTGCTCGTCGAGGGCCGCGCGGAAGGCAGGAAGGCGTGTCAGCAGCTCCGCGCTGGGGTAGTCGAGGCACGCGGCTGCGACGAGGTGCACGACCCGGTGGTCCTCGGGCGTGGGACGGCGACGGCGCAGCCCGATCACGAGGTCCCCCCACGGTTCTCGTCGGGGAAGAGCCCGGGCGGTGCTCCCCGCCCGTCCCAGTTGAGCAGGTTGACCCGCCCGCTCAGCTCACCGGGCGCCGTGGCCGTGACCGCCGAGTCGGTCGTCTGTCGCTGCTTGAGCGCGTTGAACGTCTCGACGGCCACGGGTGTGGGTCGTCCGCTTGCCTCACCGAACGGTCCGGACTCGTACATGCCCGGCCCCTCGTCGAAGTCGAGCGAGCAGCCGATCTCCTCGAGCTCGTGGGCGCGCTCGACGTGGGCAGTGGGGATGACGTAGCGCTCGTCGTACTTGGCGATCGCCATGAGGCGGTACATCTCGTAGAGCGTCTCCTCGTCGAGGCCGACCGCGGCCGGGATCGAGGGGTCCCCGTCGCGCCCGAGCGAGACGTCACGCATGTAGGCGCGCATTGCGGCGAGCTTGCGGAGCACTTCCGTGACGATGTCGGTGCGCCCGGCGGTGAAGAGCTCGGCGAGGTAGTCGACGGGGATGCGCAGGGACTCGATCGCGCCGAAGAGCACGCCTTGGTCCTCGGCGTCATGTCCCTGTGCCGCAAGCAGATCCACGACCGGAGACAGCGGCGGGACGTACCAGACCATCGGCATGGTGCGGTACTCCGGGTGCAGGGGCAGGGCGACGCGGTACTTCTTGGCGAGCGCGTAGACCGGTGACCTCCGCGCGGCGTCCATCCAGTCGTCGGGTATGCCGTCGCGCCGGGCCGCCGCGATGACCTCGGGGTCGCTCGGGTCGAGCAGGAGGTCGAGCTGCGCCTCGTACAGGTCAGACTCGTCGGGGGTCGCTGCCGCAGCCGTCACCCGGTCGACGTCGTAGAGGAAGAGCCCGAGGTAGCGCAGCCGCCCGACGCACGTCTCGGAGCAGACGGTCGGCAGGCCGACCTCGACGCGCGGGTAGCAGAAGGTGCACTTCTCGGCCTTGCCGCTCTTGTGGTTGAAGTAGATCTTCTTGTACGGGCAGCCGGTGATGCACTGGCGCCAGCCGCGGCACCGGTCCTGGTCGACGAGGACGATGCCGTCCTCCTCGCGCTTGTAGATCGCGCCGGACGGGCACGACGCCATGCACGAGGGGTTTAGGCAGTGCTCGCAGATGCGGGGGAGGTAGAACATGAACGTCCGCTCGAGCTCGAAGCGGACCTTCTCCTCGGACTCGCGGCGCACCGACTCGTTGAGCTTGGCGACGATCGGGTCGAGCTGGCCCATCTCGCTCGCGCCGCCGAGGTTGTCGTCCCAGTTGGCCGACCACGTGATCTTCGTGTTCTCGCCGGTGATGAGCGACTTGGGCCGCGCGACCGGGAAGTCGTCGCCGAGCGGTGCCTCGACGAGCGTCTGGTAGTCGTACGTCCACGGCTCGTAGTAGTCGGCGAGCTTCGGCTGCACCGGGCTGGCGAAGATGCCGAGCAGCTTCTGCACGCGGCCGCCGGCCTTGAGCTTCAGGCTTCCCCGGTGCGTCAGCGTCCAGCCGCCCTTCCACGTCTCCTGGTCCTCGTAGCGGCGCGGGTAGCCCTGTCCCGGGCGGGTCTCGACGTTGTTGAACCAGACGTACTCGGTCCCGGCGCGGTTGGTCCACGCCTGCTTGCACGTGACCGAGCACGTGTGGCACCCGATGCACTTGTCGAGGTTCATCACCATGCCCATCTGGGCCATGACACGCATCAGTACGTCACCTCCTGCGAGCGCTTGCGCACCGTCGAGACCATGTCGCGCTGGTTCCCGGTCGGGCCGAGGTAGTTGAAGGTGTAGGACAGCTGGGCGTAGCCGCCGATGAGGTGGGTCGGCTTGACGAGCAGACGCGTCACGGAGTTGTGGATGCCGCCGCGGCGACCGGTGGCCTCGGACTTCGGGACGTCGATGGTGCGCTCCTGGGCGTGGTGGACGTAGACGACGCCCTCCGGCATCCGGTGGCTGACGATGGCGCGTCCGACGAGCACGCCGTTGTCGTTGACGCACTCGACCCAGTCGTTGTCGGCGACGTCGATGGAGCCGGCGTCCTGGGGACTCATCCAGACGGTGGGGCCGCCACGCGAGAGCGAGAGCATCAGCAGGTTGTCCTGGTACTCCGAGTGGATCGACCACTTCGAGTGCGGCGTCAGGTAGCGCACCGTCACCTGCTTGCCGCCGTCGGCACCGAGCCTCGGTTCGCCGAAGAGCCGGTGCATGTCGAGGGGTGGCCGGTAGATCGGCAGGGCCTCGCCGACGTCCTGCATCCAGTCGTGGTCGAGGTAGAAGTGCATGCGACCGGTCAGGGTGTGGAACGGCTTCAGGCGTTCGATGTTGACGGTGAAGGGGGCGTAGCGCCGGCCCCCGGTCTCGGAGCCCGACCACTCCGGCGAGGTGATGACCGGCACCGGCTGGACCTGCGTGTCCGCGAAGGTGATCCGCTTCTCCTCGGAGCCCTCGGCGAGGTCGACGAGCCTCTTGCCGACCCGCTCCTCGAGGGTGCGGAAGCCCTGCACCGCGAGGTGGCCGTTCGTCGTGCCGGAGAAGGTGAGGATCGCCTCGGCGAGCTTGGCGTCGGTGTCGATCGCGGGTCGACCGTCACCGGCGCCGCCGAGCATGACGCCGTTCTTGGCGCCGAGGCGGGCCACCTCCTCGACGACCCGGTAGGTGACGTTCTTGACGGTGAAGCCGAGGGTGTCCGCCAGCGGGCCCACGGTCGCGAGCTTCTCGGCGATCGCGGTGTAGTCCCGCTCGACGACCTGGAAGACGGGCATCGTCCTCCCCGGAGTTCCGGGCTGCCCGGTCGTGCGCCAGTCGATCGCTCGGCCGCCCGGCTGCGCGGTCTCGCCGGTGGTGTCGTGCATGAGCGGCACGCTGACGAGGTCCTTGCGCACGCCCAGATGGGTGCGGGCGAGGTCCGAGAGCTTCTCGGCGAGCAGGTGGAACAGCTCGAAGTCGCTCTTGGCCTCCCACGGCGGGTCGATGGCCGGGGTGAAGGCGTGCACGAACGGGTGCATGTCGGTCGAGCTGAGGTCGTGCTTCTCGTACCACGTCGCCGCCGGCAGCACGATGTCCGACAGCAGCGTCGTCGACGTCATGCGGAAGTCGGCCGACAGGAGCAGGTCGAGCTTGCCCTCGGGTGCCGCGTCGTGCCACTTCACCTCGGACGGCCTCGGCGCGTTGGGGTTCTCGCTGCCCATGACGTTGTGGTGGGTGCCGAGCAGGTTGCGCAGGAAGTACTCGTTGCCCTTGGCCGAGGAGCCCATGAGGTTGCTGCGCCAGAGCACCAGGGTGCGCGGCCAGTTCTCCGGGGCGTCGACGTCCTCGATGGCCGAGGTCAGGGACCCGTCGTGCAGGGCACCGGCCACGTATGCCGCGGGGTTGGGGGCGGCGCCCGCCTCGACGGCGGCCTCGGCGTCCTCGGCCACCTGCAGCGGGTTGGTGCCGAACTGGGGGTAGAACGGCATCCACCCCATCCGGGCGGACTGCGCGATGGTGTCGGCGGTGTGCTTGCCGGCCAGATGTCCTCTGGCGAGAGGCGAGTTCAGCGAGTCAGCGGAGTAGCCGTCGTTGCGCCACTGGTCGGTGTGCATGTACCAGTACGACGTGCCGGTCATGGTCCGTGGCGGCCTGCCCCAGTCGAGAGCGTTGGCGAGCGAGATCCAGCCGGTGATGGGCCGGCACTTCTCCTGGCCGACGTAGTGCGCCCAGCCACCGCCGTTGCGGCCCATGCAGCCGGTGAGCACGAGAAGCGAGAGGATGGCCCGGTAGGTGGCATCGCCGTGGAACCACTGGCAGATGCCGGCGCCCATGATGATCATCGAGCGGCCTTGTGACTGCTCGGAGTTCGTCGCGAACTCGCGGGCGATGCGGATGCACTGCTCGGCGGGGACGCCGGTGATCTCCGCCTGCCACGCGGGCGTGTAGGGCTCGGACACGTCGTCGTAGCCGGTGGGCCAGCTGCCGGGCAGGCCCGGGCGCTCGACGCCGTACTGGGCGAGCATCAGGTCGTAGACGGTCGTCACGAGGTGACCGCCGACCCGACGGGCCGGCACGCCACGACGCAGCACCGACCCGGTGCCGTCCGGTTCGACGAAGGCCGGGAGCAGCACCTCGACCGCCTCTGCGGCGTCGCCGGCCATGGTGAGCGCTGGTGTGACGCCGTCGAGGTCGAGGTTCCACCGGCCCTTGCCGGAGTCGGCGTAGCGGAAGCCCATCGAGCCGTTGGGGACGACCGGCTGACCCGTCGTCGCGTCGAGCAGCACTGTCTTCCAAGCGTCCTCGTCGGCAGAGGCGTTGCTGTCAGCGGCGAGGTCGGCAGCGGTGAGGAACTTGCCGGGCACCAAGGCGCGGGAGCTCGCGTCACCCGGCGTGGCGGCATACTCACCCTCGGCGGCCTCGAGGCGGATGAGGAAGGGAAGGTCGCTGTAGGTGCGCACGTAGCCGGTGAAGAAGTCGACCTCGCGGTCGACGAAGAACTCCTTGAGCAGCACGTGGCCCATCGCCATCGCGAGCGCCGCGTCGGTGCCGGCCTGCGCAGGCATCCACTCGTCGGCGAACTTCGTGTTGTCGGCGTAGTCGGGGCTGACCGTGACGACCTTCGTGCCGCGGTAGCGCACCTCGGCCATCCAGTGCGCGTCGGGCGTGCGCGTCACGGGGACGTTGGAGCCCCACATCATGAGGTAGGTCGCATCCCACCAGTCACCCGACTCGGGGACGTCGGTCTGGTCGCCGAAGACCTGCGGGCTCGCGACGGGCAGGTCGGCGTACCAGTCGTAGAAGCTCGTCATGACGCCGCCGATGAGCTGGATGAAGCGGGTGCCGACGCAGTGCGACACCATCGACATGGCGGGGATCGGGGAGAAGCCGGCGACGCGGTCGGGGCCGTACTCCTTGATCGTGTGCACGTGGGCGGCGGCGGCGATCTCGACGGCCTCACCCCACGACGCGCGCACGAGCCCGCCCTTGCCGCGGGCGCTCTGGTAGCGCCGGCGCTTCTCCGGGTCGGTCGTGATCTCGTGCCAGGCGGCGACGGGGTCGCCGAGACGCGCCTTGGCCTCGCGGTACATCTCGAGGAGGACACCGCGGACGTAGGGGTAGCGCACGCGCGTGGGGGAGTAGGTGTACCAGGAGAAGGCAGCCCCGCGGGGGCAGCCGCGCGGCTCGTACTCAGGCCGGTCGGGGCCCACCGAGGGGTAGTCGGTCTGCTGCGTCTCCCACGTGATGATCCCGTCCTTGACGTAGACCTTCCACGAGCAGGAGCCGGTGCAGTTGACGCCGTGGGTCGAGCGGACGACCTTGTCGTGGCTCCAGCGGTCCCGGTAGAAGACGTCGCCGGCGCGTCCTCCCTCGCGGAACACCGCGCGGCCGTCGTCGGACTCCTCCCACCGCGTGAAGAACCGTCCAGTCCTGAGCAGTGCGGCGGATGCCGGGCCGTCGACACCGCCGCCGGCCTGCGCCTGGCTGGAACGGGAGGCGGCGCTCACGGGCGCTCCCACGGTCGGACGGTGGGGTGGGACAGGGAGCGCACGGATCCTCCAAATCGGCGACGGAGATCGTCCAAACGATCGGTTGCACGGCGCCCGAGGAAGGGCACAGCTCCGTCGTCCGCTCCTCGAACTGGGCCCACGCTACTGGCGCGAGGGCGTTTCGGCGCGGCAAACGCACCGCCAGAACGCCGAATTCGGACCCGGTTTCTCTTGTTTCTTCAATCGTCGCTATCCTCCAAATCAACGAAATGGAGAGTGCGTGCCTGAGAACGACAGTGACGTCATGGCGTCACCGACCCGCCGAGCCGTCCTCGAGCTGCTGCGGCAGGCCGACCCGGACCCGGGAGTCGGCGCGAGCGACGTCGCGGCGGCTCTGGGCCTGCACGTCACGACGGCCCGTTTCCACCTCGAGCGCATGGTGGCCGCCGGTGTGGTCACCACGTCGCAGCGTCGAGGGTCCGTCGGGCGCCCGCGCAAGGTCTACCTGGCGGACCCCGACCCCGCATCGCTCGCGACGCCCGAGGCCCTGCAGGCGTTCACGACCCTGCTGACGGGTGCCTGGTCCGCCGCTGCCGACGGGGTGCCGATCGACCCCGAGCAGGCGGGGCGCCGGTGGGTCGAGGAGCGCAGCGACGCGGTCACGCCTCCGTCTGCCGGCAGTCCCGGGGCCTGGCTCGGCAAGGTGGGCATGGCGGTCGACCTGCTCGAGGAGTGGGGCTACCAGCCCGAGCTGCGCACGGCCGCCGGTGGGCGAACGGTCGAGCTGACGCTGAGCGCCTGCCCCTTCCTGTCGATGGCCAGGGCCCACCCCGACGTCGTGTGCGGCATCCACCGAGGACTGATCCGCGGCACCATGGCTGCCGTGGGGGAGGCAGGCGCGACCGTCGACCTCGAGCCCTTCGTCACCGAACGTTCCTGCGTGGCCCGGCTGACCACGTCGGCGACCTTCCGCCGGACCGCACGCCCCTGACGACTGCTCGCGCCGAGTCCACGTCCGGGTGGGGATGCGCCCCCGCCGCTGGGTATGTCCTCGCCGTGAACGAGCCATCCGCGGACCCGGGTCCGTGTGCCGACCAGCTCCCGAGCGACCGGCCGGCTCCGAACGGCCCGAGTCGTGGCCTCGACCTCGCGGTCGCGCTGGACCTCGTCATGCTCGAGCGTGGGCTGAGTGCCGAGCAGGCCTACGAGCTGATCCGGCTGGGGGCCGAGCGGTCCGGTCGTGACCTGCACGCCGTGGCCACCGACGTCATCGACCTGGGGACCTCGCGCCTGCCACGCTGATCCCGAGCGGGCCCGGGCCGGTTCCGTCGCCGGAGACCGGGGTTTGCCGTGCTGGCGAGTATGCCGGGGAGGGCCCCGCGCCAGGGCGCTGGTGACGGGAGCCCGCCGGGTGCCGGGTCGGAGGGACCGAGGTCTACGGCGTGGACGGTGTCTCGTCGTTGGCGACGGCCTCGACCCAGTCCACCCCCGCGTCGGAGAGGCCCAGACGGCCCGAGTCGTCGAGGTCCGCCCACCACGCATCCCGGTCGACCGGGGAGGCGACGCCGAGGATGTCCTCGGTCACGGCGTCCGGCAGCGGTTCGCCGTTGTGGGCGACGAGCCACTCGCGGGTCTCGGGCGCCACCGCCCACCACCACGTCTCGATCGACATGCCACCACTGTCGCAGCGTGGCCCGACGCCCGTCGAGCGCTCAGGCCACGGGTTCCGCCACCGGGGTCCTGCCCTCGAGCAGCCGCCGCACGGCGAGGCGACTGACGAGCAGGGTGATGATGAGCAGCGTCACCGACACGAAGCCGCCGAGGCTGACGGCATCGCCGAAGACGAGGTCGACGGCCTTGAGCACGACGAACTTGCTGCCGACGAGGACGGCCCAGAGCAGCAGGCCCGCTCCCACCTTGCCCCCGGCGGTCCCGGCCGCCGTGAACCGCGCCCTCGCCCGCTTCTTGACCACCACCACGACCTCGAGGACCGCCTTGAGCAGGACGGCCGTCAGCAGCGACAGGGTGAAGGTCTCGCTGATCACGGCGGGGAGGTACTCGACGAAGAGCCCCAGCACCACGACGTAGACGAAGACGTCCACGACGTCGGCCGCGCGCGAGGCGGGCCCGGACGGCCCGGAGGGGCCGGAGGGGCCGGGTGGCCCGGATGTCTCTGTCGGCCCGACCAGCTCGGCCGGCCGGGCCGGCCCGGTCGGTGGCGACGCGTCCTCGGCAGGCACGAGGCCCACTGTAGGGCGCGCGCGTCGCCGTGACCGTGACATCGCCGAGGCCGGCCTCGTTGGGTCAGGACAATCCGGACACGCCTCGACGGCGAACCACGGACGCACCACCACGAGCGCGACCCGCCCCACCCCCGGCATCCCGGCCGCTCGTGCCCCGTTCCGAGAAGGGACCACTGTCAATGACGACAGCCTCCGGCAAGTCGCACGTCTCCCGCCCCACCCGAGTCCCCGGCTCCCCACCTCAGGGAGTGAGCCGAAGGAGGTTCATCGGTTTCGTCGTGGCCGGTGCCACGCTCACGGTCGCCGCAGAGGTCGGGGGAGCGGCCCCCGCGTCGGCCGCCGTCCCCAGCACTCCGCAGGTGGCCGAGCTCTACGACCTCGGTGACCTCCAGACCCACTCGGCCCTGCCGACGTCCCAGCTGATCACCATCACGGTCGACGACCACGGCCTGGCCCACTTCGCGATCCCCCGCATGGAGGTCGGCCAGGGCATCACGACGGCTGCGGCCATGATCATCGCCGACGAGCTGTCGATGCGTGTCGAGGACGTGCGCGTCACCCTGGCGCCCGCGCGGCCCGAGCTCGTCTTCAACCAGCTCACCGGTGGGTCCAACACGATGGAGTCGATGTTCACGCCGATCCGCGTGGCGGCCGCCGTGGCGCGGGGCGCCCTGCTGCAGGCAGCCGCGACGGCGCTCGGTGCGACCGTGGCCTCGCTCGTGGCCAAGGGTGGCGTCGTGACCGCTCCGGACGGCAGCAGCCGCACGTATGCCGAGCTGTCGGGTCCCGCTGCGAGCTCGACGACGACGGCCGTCGACGTCGAGCTGGCCCCCACCAGCTCGTTCGAGGTCGTCGGCAGGCCGCGCAACCGGGTCGACGCCCTCGAGGCGGTCACGGGCCGCAAGCGCTTCACCATGGACCTCCAGGTGCCCGACGCCCTGCCGACGATGGTGTGCCGCCCGCCGACGCTCAACGGCTCACCCCGCAGCGTCGACAACCTCGCTGCGGTCCGGGCGCTGCCCGGTGTGACGGACGTGGCGGTCGTCGACACCGGCGTCGCGGTGCGGGCCGAGACGTTCGGCCAGTGCATCGACGCCGTCCGGGCGCTCCGGGTGACGTGGGCCGGCGGCCCCGTCGAGGGCGAGTCCGACGACTCCGTGCTGAGCCGGCTCAAGGCCGCCGAGCTGCCCATGGCCGTCCCGAAGGTGCCGCTGCTGACGCAGACCGTCGACATGCGGTTCGAGTTCATGTTCCGCAGCAGCGCGGCGCTGGAGCCCAACTGTGCCATCGCCGACGTGCGCGACGACCGGGCCACTGTGTGGGCCGGTCTCAAGGCGCCGATCGTCGCCCAGCGCAACATCGCCAAGGCCCTCGGCCTGCCGGTCGCAGCGGTCACCGTCAACGTCGTGACCGGCGGAGGGTCCTTCGGGCACAAGCTCTTCGGGGACGCCGCGATCGAGGCCGCCAAGATCTCCCGGGCGATGGGCAAGCCCGTCAAGCTGATGTGGCACCGTGCGGACGAGCCCCGCCAGGGGCGGACGCATCCCATGGCGACCTCGCGCATCCGCGCCACCCTCCTGGCCGGCGAGGTGCTCACCTTCGAGCAGCGGCACACGAGCATCAGGACCGACTTCTCGCACGGCCTCGGGGAGCGCTTCACCGCCATGGCGGCAGAGCTGCCAGCGGGCCTGGGCAACCTCGGGCTCGCCGAGTCGATCTTCACCCTGACCCAGGAGCTGCCCTACGACTTCGGGGTCGTGACGCAGCTGCTCGACGAGGTCGACATGGGCTTCAACACCGGGAGCATGCGCAACATCTACTCGCCCGACGTGGCGTGCGCCAACGAGCTGTTCATCGACCAGATCGCCAAGAGGCTGGGCAAGGACCCCGTCGCGTTCCGGCTGGCCTTCCTGCGCAACGAACGCGTCAAGGCCTGCCTGCGCAAGGTCGCCGAGGTCGGGCAGTGGGGGCGGTCGATGCCCTCCGGCACCGCCCAGGGAATCGCGATCCACTCGGAGTACAAGGGTGCGACGGCGGTGCTCGTCGAGATCGACTGCCGGCCCGACACGGTGAACCGACAGGTTCGCGACGCGGTCACCGGGCCGCGCGTCACCAAGGCGGTCATCGCCATCGACGCCGGGCTCGTCGTCAACCCCCGCGGCCTCGAGGCCCAGATGATGGGGGGCGTCTCCGACGGCATCGCGCTCGCCCTCACGAGCAGCAACCACCTCGTCGACGGCCACTTCCTCGAGGCGAGCTGGGACAACTACTTCTACACGCGACAGTGGAACGTCCCGCCGACCTTCGAGTGCGTCGTCATGCCGTCGGACGCGCAGCTTCCGGGGGGTGCGGGCGAGGCAGGGGTCGCGGCCACCGTCGCGGCCACGGCCTGCGCCTACGCGCGGGCGACGGGCACCGTCCCCACGCGTTTCCCGATCAACCACGGGACGGTCTCGTTCACACCGAAGACCTTCGTCCCGCCCGTGCCGCCGTCGCCCACCGACGGCCTGGCCCACACCTACTGAGGAGCTCCCATGGCACAGCACACCTTCCGGGTGAACGGCGAGGCCGTCACCGTCGACGTCGCCGACGACGTCAGGCTCCTCTGGGTCCTGCGTGACGTCCTCGGCATCACGGGTCCGAAGTACGGCTGCGGGATCAACGTCTGCAAGGCCTGCACGTCCCACATCAACGGCAAGGCCTTCAACCCGTGCTCGGTCCAGGTCCAGGACGTCGGACCCGACGACGAGATCACGACCATCGAGGGCCTGCCCGACACGGTCGGTGCCGACCTGCACCCCATGCAGGAGGCCTGGCTGGAGCGCGACGTCGCCCAGTGCGGCTACTGCCAGCCGGGGCAGATCATGGCTGCGGTCGCACTGGTGCGCAAGGTGCGGGCCGAGGGTCGTCAGATCACCGACGACGACCTGGACGGCATACGCAACGTCTGTCGGTGCGGCACGTACAACCGGATCAGGGAGGCCGTGCGCGACGGAGCCGCGCGGATGTAGTCCTCTTGCGGGCCGCCGACCGCCCCGGTCGGCGGCCCGCGGCACGGTGACGGGTGCTCGGCACCCGCTCCACTTGTCGTCCCTTGCACCTTTCTTGAGACTTTCTTGCAGAAATCGGGCATTGCGGATGAATCGAGCGAATGGGGCTGGTAGACCTGTCCTCGGGACACCGGCCACAGGGACGAGGCCGGTGCTGCGACCAGGGAGAGACCTCGATGAGCACAACCACGCCGGGCGACGACGAGACCACGGCGACCGTCATGACGGCCACCGAGCGAGCCGCCATGCTCGACCGGCTCGTGCAGGCCTGCACGACGAGCGTGGTCGCTCCGGTCGGCGCCTCGCGGAACCGCGCAGGGCACTCCACGCGTTCACTCGTCATGTGGCGTTGCCCCTGACGGTCCGACCGTCAGGGTGAGCCGCACCACGAGCACCCCGCCGACCGCGGCGCCCCGCCCAGATGATCTGAGGGCACGGCCACCCGAACGCGGTCGGCGGGGCCTCTGTTGGGGCTCGGTTGGGGCTTGCCGCCGGCTCAGAGCTGGCGGCTGCTGAGCACCGACGACCGGTCGATCTTGAGGATGCCGCCGTCCCGGACGAGCGTGTAGGACGTCCGCTCCTCGAAGCGGCGCCCGTCGGCGAACGCGTAGCGCAGCGTCGCGACGACCGATCCGGGAGCCGAGCCCGTGGCCTGGCGCACCTGGACGGAGTCGACCGACGTCCAGAACTTCTCGTACGTCGACCGGCTGCCTGCGGTGGTCGAGCGGTAGCGGTCGGTCAGGCGGGCCCACCCTGCGTCGGTGTTGCCGGGCAGCAGCGCGTAGTAGTCGCGTACGGCCGAGGCCAGCTCGGCAGCCGTGGCTCCGGCCGGCGGCGCGGCCGTCGTCGCCGGCGTGGTCGAGGGCGTCCTGGAGGGCGTCGACGGGGTCGGCTTCGGCGTGGTCGCCGAGGGCGACGGGGCCGCGGTCGTCGACGGGCCGGCCTTCGGGGTGGTCGCCCGGGGCGCGGTGCTCGACGTCGCGGGCGGGGGTGCCGCCTGCTGGCTCGGGGCGTCGCCGGACTGGAGCGCCCAGGCGAGCAGCCCGGCGCCGACGAGCACGACGAGTCCGGCCAGCAGCACGAGCCCGCGCCGTCGCCGCCGGCCTGCGTCGTCGCCGACGACGGGGGTGCCGTGCGGGGGTGTGGTGTCCACCGGGTCGGGGTATGCCGGACGGCCCGACCCGCTGTCGTGCGCGGTCGCGTGGGTGGCGGCGTCCGGAGGCTCCGGCGCGACAGGCGGGTCGGCCGGCAGGTCGGAGGGCAGGTCCGAGGGCAGGGCCGCGAGCCCCGCGAGCGCTGCGGCTGCGAGGGGAGTCGTCGCCGGCGTCAGGTCGGTCGACGACGAGGACGACGCCGTCCCGGCGGCAGCGGTCGGCAGCACGCGGGTGCGATCGGGTCTCGGCTCGTCGGGCTCTCGGGCGGCCGCTCCGGGCGCGCGCCCCGAGGCGATCTCGGAGAGCCGCGCCGACACCTCGCGCATGGTCGGACGGTCCTCGGGTGAGGCGGCGAGCATCGCGAGGAGCACGTCGGCCAGGGGACCGTCCGACGGCGGCGTGATCGAGCCGGACGCGACGCGGTGCAGCAGTGCCATGGCGTTGTCGCCGGTGCCGAACGGGGGCGTGCCCTCGACGGCCGTGTAGAGCGTGGCGCCGAGGGAGAAGACGTCGGAGGCGGCGCTCGACGACGTGCCGCGGGCGACCTCGGGCGCGAGGTAGGCCGGCGTGCCGGTCACCATCCCCGTCGAGGTGAGCGAGGCGTCTCCCAGGGCGTGCGAGATGCCGAAGTCGGTGATGCGGGCCGTTCCGTCGTCGGCGACGAGGACGTTGCCCGGCTTGACGTCCCGGTGCACGATGTCCGCCCGGTGCGCGGCCGCGAGCGCCGAGGCGAGCTCGGCGCCGACGCGCGCGACCTCACGCGCCGGGAGCGGGCCGCGCTCGGTCAGCACGGCCTGCAGGCTCCGGGACGGGAGGTACTGCATGACGAGGCACGGCGCACCCTCGTGGTCGACGACGTCGAAGACGGGGACGGCGTTGGGGTGGTGCAGGCGGGCGGTGATGCGGGCCTCGCGCATGGCGCGGTCGTGGGCGACCCGGGCCTCGGCGTCCGGCAGGCCGACGGGGGAGTGCAGCTGCTTGACCGCGACCGCGCGGTTGAGCCGCTCGTCCCAGGCGAGCCACACGTGTCCCATGCCGCCGGCGCCGATCCGGTTCATCAGCCGGTAGCGCGCGGCGATGAGGACCGGCTGCTCGTCCACCATCCTCGTCTCCCTCCGGAGCGTGCTCGGGACCCCTGGGCAGAAGGCCACTGCCCGGGTGGGTCGTACCCAGACCAGCGCCCCATGCTGCCACTGCCGTCGTGGGCCGACGGACCCGCCCCCGTCCGGTGCGCCGGTCCGAGCCACTGGGTACGCGTGGGGCATGGCACCAGCAGACAACCCCTCGCGCGGCCCGGTCCGGCACCCCCTCGAGACACAGGATGACGCAGGCAGCGAGCCCATCGACACCCGAGGTGACACCCGAGGTGACACCCGAGGTGACACCCGCGGAGATACCTCCGGCCCCCGGTCCGGCGGCTCCGAGCCCGACAGCCCCACCGACCTGCCCCGCGCCTCTCTCGTCGCCGTGCTGAAGCGCGCCCGCGTCGAGTTCAAGCGGGACAACCTCACCGACCTCGCGGCCTCGCTCACCTACTACGGCCTGCTCTCCATCGCCCCGGCCCTCGTCGTGCTGGTCGCGGCGCTCGGCCTGCTCGGCCGTGACGCGACCTCGCAGGTGGTGAGCCAGGTCCAGGCGATCGCGCCCGGCTCGAGCGCGGACTTCGTGCGGACCCTCATCGCCCAGGCGCAGGCCAACCGGACCGGCGCCGGCCTGGGCGCGGTGTTCGGTCTGCTCGTGGCGCTGTGGTCGGCCTCCGGCTACGTGTCGGCCTTCATGCGCGCCTCCAACGTCATCTACGACATCCCCGAGGGTCGACCGATCTGGAAGACCGTGCCGATCCGGGTCGGGGTCACCCTCTTCGCGGTCGTCGTCATGATCGTCAGCGCCGTCATCGTCGTGGTGAGCGGTCCGGTCGCCCAGCAGGTGGGTGGCCTCGTCGGAGCCGGCGACACGGCCCTGCTCGTCTGGGGCGTGCTCAAGTGGCCCGTCCTGCTCGTGCTCGTGTCGGTGCTCTTCGCGGTGCTCTTCTGGGCCAGCCCCAACGCCAAGCAGGGCGGCGTCAAGTGGGTCAGCCCCGGAGGCATCATCGCCGTGGTGATCTGGCTCGTCGTCTCGGGCCTCTTCGCCGTCTACGTCGCCTTCTTCTCGTCGTACAACAAGACCTACGGCTCGCTGGCCGGGGTGGTCGTGTTCCTCGTCTGGCTGTGGCTGACCAACATCGCGATCCTGCTCGGCGCCGAGATCAACGCCGAGCTCGACCGCAGTCGGGCCATCGCCCAGGGCGTGCCCGAGGATCTCGAGCCCTTCGCGGAGCCCCGTGACACGCGGGCCATGGACGACATCGACAAGCGCGCCGTCGCCGAAGCCTCCGAGCGCAGGTCGCTCTGAGCGCCCCGGCCCTAGGGTGGGCACGTGGGAGACGCAGCACGCGCCCTGCTCGTCGGGTCGGCATCGTGCGGGGGCGACGGCTCATGAGCCAGTGGCAGGACGACACGAGGCAGCGCGTGCACGCCCTGGGCCGGGCGCTGCACCGCGCCGGCCCGGAGCGTGACGCGCTCCTCCTGCTGGTCAAGGCCGCCATCGCCACGGTGCTGGCCTGGCAGTTCGCGGTCCGGGTGCTGCACAGCCCGGTGCCCTTCTACGCCCCGATGGCGGCCCTGCTCGTCGTCGACCGCACCATGCTGCGCAGCCTCTCGGCGAGCGCCCAGCGCATCGCCGCCGTGGTCCTCGGGCTCAGCGTCGCCTGGGTCGTCGCCACCGTCTTCGGCGTCTACTGGTGGACGATGTTCGGGGTCATCCTCGTCGCCCTCGTCATCGGTCGGTGGTCGCGGCTCGGCGACCACGGCATCCAGGTCCCGGCCATGGTGCTGCTCTCGCTCATCACCGCCAAGGGGACCAACGAGGAGTTCACCTACCTCACGATCGTCGAGACGATCGCGGGCGGCGTCATCGGGGTGGCCACCAACGCGATCGTCTTCGCGCCGCTGCACCTGACGAAGCCGCGCCAGCGGGTCTCGGCCCTGGCCCGCCAGGTCCGCGAGCTGCTCGACGAGATGGCCGAGGGCCTGCGCGGCGACCTGGACGTCGAGGCGGCCAACCGGTGGTACCGCCGTGGCAGCGAGATCGCCGACCGCGCCCCGTTCGTGCTCGAGGACATCCGCACCGGCCGCGAGAGCATGAGGTTCAACCTGCGCGACAACCTGAGACCTGCCGACGTGGACTGGGAGGGCTACGAGCACACGGTGACGACCCTGCGCCGGACGCTCTGGCAGGTCACCGGGATCGCGCGCACGCTCGTCGACGCCGCCGACGACAGCCGTCACCAGCCGATGCCGTCGGAGTCCTTCCTGAACGAGTACGCCGACGCCCTGTCGGGCCTGGCGCGGGCCGTCTCGCAGTTCGGCCGTCACGACGACCGCGCCACGGCCGCCTTCGACAGCGGCGTCTCCCAGGCGTACGACGTCCTGACGAAGCTGAGGGAGGAGGTGCGCACGACCCCGCTGGAGGACCCGGACGAGTGGCCGGTCTACGGCTCGCTCATCAGCGACTCGCAGCGGGCGCTGGCCGAGCTCGAGGCCGCCCGGGAGGCGGCCGTCGTGCCGACCGACACCGCAGCGCTGCGCCTGCCTCCTGCCGAGTCGCCGGTCTGGGCCCGCCTGCGTCGGCAAGGCCGCGACCGTGGCGAGGATCACGGCGATCGCCGAGACGGCCCCGGGGACACCGCGTAACGCTCGCCCCGGCGGCCTCGTTCCCAGTGCACGCGTCCGAGAGGCGCGTGCCCAGCGCGGTCGTCCCGTGTCTGGTGAGAGCGGGTCAGGGACCTCACCACGCCGCCGTCCGCCGACGAGAGGAGTCCTCCCGTGCCGGAACCGACGCGCTTCCCGGGTCCCTCCGTCACCCCGCCGGGGGAGCCGTTCCGGTGCTGGACCTGGCCCGCGGCCCAGCACCGCTCGACGCCCGGGGCGCTCGGGGTCGGCCGGCGGCGCCGGCGCCTGCTGCGCGCCGCCGTGTGCCCGAGGCAGGTCGGCGGCCGTGAGCACGACAGCCCGCCCCCCGCTTGACTTCGAGTGTGCTCCAAGGCTGACCATGGGTGGGTGACTGTCACTGCACCGGTCGAGGGAATGACCATCGCCGAGGCCGCCGAGCGGACCGGCCTGACCCCGCACACCCTGCGCTACTACGAGCGCGACGGACTCATGCTGCGCGGGGTCGGCCGGACGAGCTCGGGCCATCGGGTCTACACCGACACCGACCTGACGTGGGTCACGATGCTGACGCGCCTGCGCGCGACCGGGATGTCGATCCGCGAGGTCAAGGCGTATGCCGCGCTGTGTCGGCAGGGCGACGGCAACGAGACCGAGCGCCTCGCCCTGCTGCAGACCCACCGTGCCCGGGTGCTCGCGCAGGTGGCCGAGGTCCACGACCACCTCGCGGCCATCGACGTCAAGATCGACATGTACGCCTCCCGCCTCGCCCGGGTCGAGGCCTGAGGGCGGGTCCGACCGTCCGGGGGCGCGGGCCTGCCTACCGGCGCAGGGCGTCCCGCACGTTGACGACGAGCACGACGACGGCGACGACGACCAGGGTCCAGTAGGTGACGACCTGCCAGTGGCCTGCGAACTCGCCCGCGAGCACCAGGGCGCCGATGACGACGACGACGCGGACGGCATACCCGAGGAAGAAGCCGCGGGTGAAGGCCTCGACGCCGAGGACCAGCGCGAGGAGGACGACGATCCCGAGCGGCCGGTCGGTGACCTCGGGCTTGAAGAGGCCCGCCACGAGGTAGATGACGATCGGCGTGCTGACGACCGCCCACGCCGCGAGCAGGCGGTCACGCGAGCGTTCGCTGGGCGTGATGGGAGTCCGGCGGTGGGACAGGTGGGCGTGCGGCGAGGGTGTGGGGAGCCCCTCGACGAGGGCGCGTTCCATCCGGGCTCGCTCGTCACGCAGGCGCACGGCGTCCAGCCGCATCGTCGTGAGCTCCTGCTCGTCCGGAGCCAGCCGCCGGACGTCCGGGCTGTCCGGTCCCAGTCCGGCTGCCCGGGTCGTCAGCGAGTGGGCCCGGGACTCCGAGTCCGCTTCGAGCTCGGCCAGCCTGCGGTCGATCTCCCCGATGCGCTCGGCCACGAGCGCCGCCTCGGCCGCGGCGCTGGGGGCGACCTTGGCCAGCGAGGCCCAGCCCACAGGGTCGCCCCACGAGTGCCGCACGGTCGCGTTGCGCTCGTAGCGAGGACCTGCCGGACCGCGTTCGCCGCCGAGCCGGTCCTTGGTGTCGTGGCCCCATAGCCCGCGGTAGTCCCGGACCCAGGGCGTCTCGTCGTCGATGACGACGGGGTGCCAGCCGAGCTCGCCGGACGGTCCGACCGAGATGCCGTCGCCACGGGCGTAGTCGATGTACGGGATGCCGAGCCCACTGCCCTGGGCGGCGCGGGCCCACGGGGCGAAGAGCTTGGCGACGCGCCGCGCCGCAGGGATGATGCCGCCCCACGACGGCGGGGCGACGGTGATGAGGTAGTCACCGGGAAGGTAGGCGCCCGAATGGGATCCGGCGCCCGCGTGGACGACAGGATGTCGGCCGTCGACGGTCGTGAAGTCGGGGTCGTCCCAGCGCCGGCGCAGGTCGTCGCCGGTCTCGTCATGGGCGCTGAAGACGACCCAGCGGGGCGGAGGCAGACCGTCGTCCGCGACGGTGCCCGTGCCGTCGAGGAAGATCGTGACCTGCTCCCAGTCGGCCTCGTGCTCGTTGACACCCGAGAAGCCGGAGCGCCAGTTGTTGAACGAGTAGAAGAACCAGTACTGGCACACGACCCACCCGTCGCTGCGGACGACGCGCCCGTAGTAGGTGGGGCGTTCGGGGCACAGGTGCTCCTGCTGCACGGCATACGCCGATGCCGCACTCCCGCCGGGCACCGAGCCCCGGAGCAGCAGGGAGAGCCGGCTCAGGGTGTCGATGCTCCGGCCCAGCAGGCCCACCTGCGCGAGGCGACTGCCCGCCCGGAAGGCGGGTCGCGCGGCGGGGCGTACCCGCCGGAGGCGATCGAGCCACGACCTCGGCTCCGTGATCCCCGACAGCGAGAGGCCCGGCCCGTCGTGCGCCGCCCCGAAGCCGGCGAGGCGGTCGAGGTCGAGTGTTCCGGGCGCCGCGACCACCGACGTCGTGCCGGCCTCGTCACGGACCAGGCTCGCGTGGGCGACGTAGCCGTCGACGGCGACGGGCAGGAAGTACTCGCCCCGGGTGAGCCGGACGACCGGTTCGTGGGCACGCAGCAGGCCGAGATCGTCGATCTGCGGCTGCGGGTCCACGTCGCCACCCCCGTTCGGTCCTGCGGCGAGTCTGTCACCCGGTCGTGCCGGACGCAGTGGCTTGGGGGCAGGCGTGGGCTGTGTCTCGCCCGTCGGTCGAGCCGGAGCGTGGTTAGGTGGGTCCATGCGCGTGACTCACCTCGGCCATGCCTGCCTCCTCGTCGAGGCCGCTGACCGCCGCATCCTCATCGACCCGGGCAGCTTCTCGTCGGGGTTCGACGAGCTGACCGGTCTCGACGCGGTCCTCGTGACCCACAACCATGCCGACCACTTCGACCCCGAGCGGGTCAGCGCCCTGCTGCGCGCCAACCCCGCAGCCACGGTCCACACCGACCCGCTCACGGCCGAGAAGCTCCGCGAAAAGGGGCTGGCCGCGGTGCCGTCGCGCCAGGGCGAGGACTTCGCCGTGGGTGATGTCGTCGTGACGCCGGTGGGCGAGCTGCACGCCTTCAACCACCCGGCGATGCCGCGCATCCCCAACGTCGGTGTGGTGCTGCGCGCCGACGGCGAGCCGTCCCTCTTCCACCCCGGCGACGCCTACGACGGCGAGCCCGGCCAGGTCGACGTCCTCGCCCACCCGCTCAGCGCACCGTGGGCGGCGAGCCGTGACTCCATCGCCTTCGTCGGCCGCATCGCGCCGCGCAGCTTCATCCCGATCCACGACGCGCTGCTGAGCGAGGTCGGGCACCGGATGTACTCCGGCCACATCGAGCAGTTCTCCGGCGTCGAGGGCCTGCGCTACGTCCCGCTGCGCGACGCCGAGTCGGCGACGTTCTGACGCTCGAGCTCGGGGGAGTGTGATGAGCGACATCGCGGATCTGCCTGCGCCGCAACAGGGTCCGAAGGACGGCCCGGCCATCGCCCTGCGCGGTCTGGGTAAGCGCTTCGGAGACGTCATCGCCGTCAAGGGCATCGACCTCGACGTCCCGCGGGGCTCGTTCTTCGGGCTCGTCGGGCCCAACGGTGCGGGCAAGACGACGACCCTGTCGATGGTCACGGGTCTGCTGCGTCCCGACGCGGGCCAGGTGTTCGTCCTGGGGCGCGACGTCTGGGCGGACCCCCTGGCCACCAAACGGCTCGTCGGCGTGCTGCCCGACGGGCTTAAGCTCTTCGACCGGCTCACCGGCCTGCAGCTGATCACGTATGCCGGCCTGCTCCGCGGGCTGTCCCGCGACCTCGCGTCCGAGCGGGCTGCCGAGCTCGTGACCGCCCTCGGCCTGACGGAGGCCCAGGGCAAGCTCGTCGTCGACTACTCGGCGGGCATGACGAAGAAGGTGACGCTCGCGTCCGCGCTCGTCCACGGCCCTCGCGTGCTCGTGCTCGACGAGCCCTTCGAGGCGGTCGACCCGATCTCGGCCGCCACCATCCGACGCATCCTCGCCGGCTTCGTCGAGTCCGGGGGCACGGTCGTGCTCTCGAGCCACGTCATGGACCTCGTCGAGCGCATCTGCTCGCACGTCGCCGTCATCTCCGACGGCCTGGTCCTCGCCGCCGGAGAGCTCGACGCGGTCAGGGCGGGACTGTCGCTCGAGGAGCGGTTCGTCGACCTGGTGGGCGGGTCGACCGAGGTGGTGGGTCTGTCGTGGTTGCGCACCTCGTCCGACTGAAGCTCACCCTCCTCCGGAACATCTTCCGGCGCAGCCGCGCCCAGGCGGTCGGTGCGGTCGTCGGCATCGTCTACTTCGCCGTGCTCGTCGCGGGTCTCGCGGTCATCCTCGCGGCGTTCCGGGGGTCCCTCGACGCCGCGCGCGTCGTCATCCCCCTCGCTGGCGCCGCCGGAATCGTCCTGTGGTCAGTGGTGCCGCTCTTCTCGTTCGGCTCCGACCCGACGCTCGACCCGGGGCGGTTCGCCACCTTCGCGGTCCCGCACCGCCAGCTGGCCCTTGGTCTGGTGGCGGCCGCCCTCGTTGGCCTGCCCGCCATCGCCTCGATGGTCCTCTGTGCCGGTGTCGTCGTCGCGTGGTCGCACACCCCGGCGTCGACGCTCGTGGCCCTCGTCGCGACGTCGATCGGCCTGCTGACAGCGATCACGACGAGCCGTTGGGTCTCCGCCGCGATGACCAACGCGATCTCGAGCCGGCGCGGTCGTGACGTCATCGCGGTGGTCGGTCTGCTGCTGATCGTCGTCATCGGGCCGGCCGTGTCCGTCGTGGCCAACCTCGGCAGCGACGTCAGAGGGCTCGCCACGCGTGCGGCGCAGGTCGTCGCGTGGTCGCCGCTCGGGTGGGCCTGGGCCGCGCCCGGTGACGTGGCGGCCGGGGAGGCCGCGACCGGGCTGGTGCGGCTCACGCTGGCCGCAGCACTGCTCGTCGTCGTCTTCGCCCTCTGGTCGCGCGTGCTGCGCGGCGAGGTCGACAACCCGCGCGCGGTGTCGCGCACCGACTCCGGGGCCTCGATGGGAGACGACCTGGGACTGCTGGCCCGCCTGCCCGGCACGCCCTCAGGGGCCGTGGCCGCGCGGGTCCTGACGTACTGGCGACGCGACCCGCGCTTCCAGATCAGCATGGTGATGACGCCGCTCGTCCCGCTCGCGCTGCTCATCCCCTTCTACACCGGGCACGTCGTCTGGACGCCCCTGCTCATGGGCCCGCTCGTCTCGTTCCTGCTGGGCTGGAGCGAGCACAACGCGGTCTCCTACGAGTCCGACGCCCTGTGGCTGCACATCGTCTCGGGCACGTCGGGTCGCGACGACCGGCGTGGTCGCCTCGTGCCGGCCGTCCTGCTCGCGTGCGTCCTCGTGCCGGCGCACCTCCTGGTCGGCGTCGCCGTCGCGGACCGCTGGGACCTGCTGCCCGCCGCCCTCGGCCTGTCCGTCAGCCTGCTCGGGGCCGGGTATGCCGTGTCGAGCGTCATGAGCATCGTGCTGCCCTATCCCGTGCCGGAGTCGGGCGAGAGCCCCTTCAACGCGCCTCCCGGCGCGGCCGGCATCACGATGGCGGCCCAGTCGCTGGCGAGCATCGCCACCGTGGCGCTGGCCTCGCCGACGCTGCTGCTCGCGTGGCTCGCCTGGCAGGGGTCGACGTGGGCTGTCTGGACGGCGGCGACCGCCGGGGTGGCCCTCGGGGTGGCCGTCGCCGTCACGGGCGTGCGTGCGGGTGCGCGTCTGTTCGACCGGCGCGCACCCGAGCTGCTCTCGACCCTGCAACGTGTCTGAGCAGCCTCCGATCCGCGTCCCGGTCGCGCTCGAGCGCACCTGAGCCGTTCGGGGGCATCCAGGGACCGGGGGACGAAGATCTCATTCCGCTGCGGCCGTGGGAGTCGCCCCCTACTCTTACGTTGTGTAGTAGATCTGCACCGGGCAGGAGGACTCACAGCTTCGCTCTCCCGGAGGCCAGAGATGATCACCCAGTTCCTCGCCGCGTCACAGCCGGCGCCTGCAGGTCCAGTCGTCCAGTGGGGGTGGCTGACGATCACGGTCGCCAACCTCCTCGTCATCCTCGCGATGATCGTCGTCTTCGTGCTGGCACTCGTGCTGCCGTTCCCCTCCTCGCGTGAGGACGAGGATCGATGAGCCGGGCCCCGGTCACCGTGCGCTCGAGCTCGACGGAGCAGTCCGCGCCCCGGGAGAGCAACACCTGGACCGCGGCCCTGACCCGGTGGGTCGAGGGGCTCGTGCCCAAGGGGCAGTGGCTGCCGGACCGGCAGCCCGCCTACGTCGCCTCCTGGATCTACGTCTTCGGGGTCGCCTGTCTCGCGAGCCTCGTCGTCATCATCGTCTCGGGGCTCGTGCTGACCCTGGGCGGCGTGACGTGGTGGCACTCGAGCTCGCTCGGGCACTTCGTCAACTCCGTCCACCTCTGGAGCGTCGAGCTCTTCTTCGCCACGATGGTGATCCACCTCTGGGGCAAGTTCTTCATGGCCTCCTGGCGTGGCAATCGCGGACTCACCTGGGCGACAGGCGCGCTCGCCTTCTTCGGATCGCTCGGGACGGCGTTCACCGGCTACCTCATCCAGACCAACTTCGACTCGCAGTGGATCTCGACCCAGGCCAAGGACGGTCTCAACGCCGCTGGGGTCGGGGCGTACTTCAACGTCATGAACCTCGGCCAGATGGTGCTGTGGCACGTCTCGCTGCTGCCACTGGTCGTCGGCGGCATCGTCGTCGTGCACATCGTCCTCGTGCGACGTCGGGGTGTCGCGCCGCCCATCGGCGCGGTTGACCCCGCTGGCGAGGCCGCCGTCGACACCCCTGTCGACGCCGCTTCCGAGACCCCTGTCGTGACCCCCGTCGAGACCGCTGCCGACCTCGTCGGCGGTACGGCTCGGCCGGTGGGTCCCGCCGCGCCCGTGCGTCAGGGGTCGGAGTCATGAGCACGAGGACCGGAGGGTGGGGCCCGACGCCCGACGCGCATGCCTTCCCGACCCGGCGCTACGACCTCGTCAAGGAGTTCGTCATCGCGCTCGCGGTGGTCACCGTGCTCAGCGTCGTCGCCGCCCTCGTGTTCTCCTCGCCGGACGACCCGGCGGTCTCGTTGCAGCAGTGGGCCCGTCAGTCTCCGGCCGATGTCGTGGCCACCGCGGCCGGCGAGCTGGCCGGGACCACGACGAGCGCGGGCTACGGCGCGCCCTACAACACCGCGGGCACGGGCCAGACCCTCGGCCCGCTCAACCTCCAGACCCTGCCCGGCGTGACCCAGCCGGTCGACTCGGCCAAGGACCTCGTCCTCGACCCCGTGCGAACCCTCACCTCCGACCCGGCCGCGACGGCTGCGGTGCGGGCGTGGGAGTCGGCTTCCGCCGACCGGCAGCAGGCTTGGTCAAACGCCTACGTCGACGCCCTCGGGAAGGCTCCGGACGGCGACCCGGCAAAGGTCGCGAGCGGCGACTACGGGCCGGTCCCGGCCATCGCGGCGGCCGAGCTGCACCTGGCCGACAGTGGAGCTCTCGAGGGGCTGCTCACCTCACGCACGAGCTTCTTCGGGGTCGACAGCACCAAGGCGCTGCTGCTCCTGGCCGACGGGACCCACCTCGAGGACCTGGCGCGGGCCCAGAACCTCGGCGGCAACCAGTGGGGCATCATGAACGAGACGGGCAACTACCCCGGCCAGCCGTGGCTGTGGCTCTACTCGCTGTGGTACCAGGTGCCGCCCTTCGCGACGTCCGACAATGCGGACATCCAGGTCTGGGCGCTCATGATCGTGCTCAGCATCGGCTTCATCTGCATCCCGTGGATCCCGGGCCTGCGCACGTTGCCGCGGCACCTGGGTGTGCACCGGCTCGTCTGGCGCAACCGTCGCTGAACCCTGAGATGCCTTGGGGCGCCAACCGTCCCGGAGCCGGCCGATGCACTCACCGAGCGCATCGGCCGACTCGTGCCGACTCATGCCGCCCGGAGACGGCTCGAGTTGGATCAGGCCAGGTCGACGGCCAGGTGCGCGGCGCCGATGATGCCCGCCTGGTTGCGCAGCTGTGCCGGGACGATCGGGCAGCGCAGCTTGAGCTTGGGCAGGAAGTCGTCGCTGTCCTTGGAGATGCCGCCGCCGACGATGATGAGGTCGGGGGAGAAGAGCTTCTCGATGGTGTCGTAGTAGGTCTGGAGCCGCTCGACGTACTCGTCCCAGGACAGGCCCTCGGCGTCCTTGACCGACGAGGCGGCGCGGTCCTCCGCGTCGTAGCCGTCGATCTCGAGGTGGCCGAGCTCTGAGTTCGGCACGAGCCGGCCGTCGTGGATGATGGCGCTGCCGATCCCGGTGCCCAGCGTCGTCAGGATCACCAGGCCCTGCACGCCCTTGGCGGCGCCGTAGTACATCTCGGCGAGGCCGGCGGCGTCGGCGTCGTTGAGCACCGTCACCGCGCGGCCGGTGTGCTCCTTGATGAGGGCCTCGGCGTCGGTGTCGATCCACGAGGGGTCGATGTTGGCCGCCGACAGGACGGTGCCCCGGATGACGACGGCCGGCACGGTGACACCGATGGGGGAGTCTCCGGTCACGTCGGCGAAGTGGTCGACGATCTGGTCGACGACCTCGGCGACGGCGTCGGGAGTGGCCGGCTTGGGCGTCAGGATCTTGAGCCGCTTGCCGGCGAGCTCTCCTGCCTTGAGGTCGACCGGGGCACCCTTGATGCCGCTGCCGCCGATGTCGATGCCGAGGGGCTTGCCGTGCTTGGCCATGGTCCGTGCTTCCTTGTCGAGGACGTGGTCGTGGTCGGTCGTGGAGCGGTCGAGCTCGCTCGAGGTGGGTCGAGCGGGTGGTGCAGGTGCTGCCGGGGTGCTGCCGGGGTGCCCGTTGCGACGTCGCGCGTCGACGGCTCAGGCGGTCGTGCCCGGATCGCCCTCCGGGAGGGTGAGGATCTCGTTGCCGTCGTCGGTGATGACGATGGTGTGCTCGAACTGGGCCGAGCGCTTGCGGTCGCGGGTGACGACGGTCCAGCGGTCGTCCCACATGTCCCACTCGTGGGTGCCGAGGTTGAGCATCGGCTCGATGGTGAAGGTCATGCCCGGCTCGATGACCGTCTCGTAGTGGGGCGCCGCGTCGTAGTGCGGGACGATGAGGCCCGAGTGGAACTCGAGCCCGATGCCGTGCCCGGTGAAGTCGCGCACGACGCCGTAGCCGAAGCGCTTCGCGTAGCTCTCGATGACGCGGCCGATGACGTTGATCTCGCGGCCCGGCCGGGCGGCCCGGATGCCGCGCATCATGGCCTCGTGGGTGCGCTCGACGAGCAGGCGTGACTCCTCGTCGACGTCGCCGACGAGGTAGGTCGCGTCGGTGTCGCCGTGCACGCCGTGGATGTAGGCCGTGACGTCGATGTTGACGATGTCGCCGTCCTCGAGGGGACGCGCGTCCGGGATGCCGTGGCAGATGACCTCGTTGACGCTCGTGCACACCGACTTCGGGAACCCCTTGTAGCCGAGCGGGGAGGGGTAGGCCCCGTGGTCGAGCATGTACTCGTGGGCGACGGCGTCGAGCGCGTCGGTGGTCACGCCGGGCGCGATGGCCCTGGAGGCCTCGACCATGGCCGTCGCGGCGATCCGCGAGGCGATCCGCATCTTCTCGATGGTCTCGGCGTCCTTGATCCGCACGTCGCCGTCCTCGCGCGGGTTGGACACGTCGACGTAGTGCGGCCGTTCGATCGAGGCGGGCACCGGTCGGCGCGGACTGAGGGGGTGTGCGGACACCCGCGGCTGGAGCAACGGCATACGGTGGAGTCTAGGTCGTCGGTCCGTGCCGTCCACGCGTGGCGTTCACGACGCGGACCCGCCCGGGCCGGCGGTGAAGTGGCAAGAGTCCGAGAAGAGAAGGAGTGCGCACGTGAGCTTCTGGTACAACGTCGACACGGGTCAGGTCGAGACCGATGACAACCGCAGCCGCGGCGAGCAGGTGCTCGGCCCGTACGCCACCGAGGCGGAGGCGCGGGCGGCGCTCGACACCGCCCACAAGAAGACCGAGCAGTGGGACTCGCAGGACCGCGACTGGAACGAGCGCGGGGCCGCGGGCGCGGGCGACGACGACGCCTGAGCAGGCCTTCCCAGCACCTGCCTGAGCCCGTCCGGTCACGACCGGACGGGCTCACGCACGTGCGCTCGGGCTGGCCCGTGGCTCAGGAGTCGAAGGAGTGCTCCGCGTCCGGGAACGCGCCCGACTCGACGTCGGCGGCATACTCCCGGGCGGCCTCGAGCAGGGTCCCGCGCAGGTCGGCGTACTTCTTGACGAACCGGGGCGCCTTGCCGGAGCGCAGCCCGGCGAAGTCGCTCCACACGAGCACCTGCGCGTCGGTCCCGTTGCCGGCGCCGATGCCGATCGTCGGGATGCTCAGCACCTCGGTGACGCGGGCGGCCACCGGTGCGGGGACCATCTCGAGCACGACGGCGAAGGCCCCGGCGTCCTGGAGGGCGCGTGCCTCGTCGACGAGCGAGTCGGCCGCGTCCCCGCGACCCTGCACCCGGTAGCCACCGAGCTGGTGCTCGCTCTGCGGGGTGAAGCCGACGTGCGCCATGACGGGGATGCCGGCATCGGTCAGGGCCTTGACGAGGGGGACCATCGCGGTGCCGCCCTCGAGCTTGACCCCGTGGGCCAGCCCCTCCTTCATCAGGCGCACGGCGCTCGCGAAGCCCTGCTCGACGGAGGCGCCGTAGGACCCGAACGGCAGGTCGGCCACGACGAGGGCGCGGCGTGCGGCCGAGGAGACGGCGCGGACGAGGGGGATCATCTCTTCGAGCGTGACGGGGACCGTGGTCTCGTAGCCGTAGACGTTGTTGCCGGCGGAGTCGCCGACGAGCAGGACCGGGATGCCCGCCTCGTCGAAGATCTGGGCGGCATACATGTCGTATGCCGTGAGCATCGCCCACTTGCGACCCTCGGCCTTCATGGCGTGCAGGTGGGGGATGCGCACCTTGCGGGGGGACGGGGCACCGGCCGCCGCCGAGGTGGGCGCCTGACCGCGACTGCCGGCACCGTAGGGACTCTGCTCCTCAGGGGCGTCTGTGCTCATCGGGGGAGCATATCGGTGGCGTCGTCGCCCGTCGGGGGCCTGCGCCGCGCGGCTCGGGGGGACGGTTGGGGCGGGTGTGACCCGTATCCGATGAGCCGGGGAAAGCCAAGACCGGAGCATCACTCCTTTACGAAGATTTTACGTTCTTTGCGCCGAACTGCCTTGATGCACAAGTTTTTTCGAATTCCCTGTGACCGGGCGCCACATTGTCTGTGATCTGTGTTCTTATACCGCGAGGTGCCCGATTTGAGGCGCCTTGTATCCAGGAGGACAGATCGTGAACAAGCGCCATTGGAGTGCTGTCTCGGGATTGGCCGTGGGGGCGCTCGTCGTCACCGGGTTCGCCGCGCCGATGCAGGCTCAGGCCACCCCGCTTGCGAAGGCCCCGGTGAGCGGAGACCCCGCCGCCGCGCAGGCCTCCCGCCCGGACAACCTGCCCAACCCCCTTGCCGAGGCGCAGGCCGCCGAGCGCAAGGACGCCGTCGCCAAGCTCCTCAAGGGCGAGGCCACGACCACGACCATCAACGGCAACCGCGTCATCGAGGTCAAGGGCAAGGGCAAGGACCAGAACGGCAAGCCGAAGAAGTCCAAGTACGTCAACTACCCGGTGAACCGTGAGGAGGACATCTTCACGATCCTCACCGACTTCGGCGACAAGACGTATGGCGGACAGTCGACGGCTCCCGGCCCGGTGCACAACCAGATCGCCGAGCCCGACCGCAACTGGGACGGCAACAGCACCGACGACAACTCGACGTACTGGCTCAAGGACTTCAACCGCCAGCACTACATGGACATGATGTTCGGCGACGGTGAGTCGTTCAAGGACTTCTACCAGAAGCAGTCCAACGGCCGCTTCCTCGCCAAGGGTGACGTCTCCGACTGGGTCAAGGTCCCCTACAACGAGGCGCGCTACGGCTCCAACACGGTCCCGCAGTCCAACGGCTACTGGGCCTACATCAACGACACCGCCCAGGCCTGGTACGCCGACCAGAAGGCCCAGGGCAAGACGACGGAGCAGATCCGCGCCTACCTCCAGCAGTTCGACAAGGTCGACCGCTACGACTCGCAGGGCGACGGCGTCTACAACCGCCCCGACGGCTACATCGACCACTTCCAGGCGATCCACGCCGGCGAGGGCGAGGAGGCCGGTGGCGGTACCCAGGGCACCGACGCCATCTGGTCGCACCGCTGGTACGTCAACTCCACCGGCGCCGGCAAGGTCGGCCCGGAGGGCAACAAGCTCGGCGGCATCCAGATCGGTGACACCGGCATCTGGATCGGCGACTACACGACCGAGCCCGAGAACGGCGGCCTCGGCGTCTTCGCGCACGAGTTCGGCCACGACCTCGGCCTGCCCGACCTCTACGACACCGCCGGTGGCGACAACGGCACCGCGTTCTGGACGCTGATGAGCGGTGGCTCGTGGCTCAACCACGGCACCGACTCCATCGGCACGACGCCCGGCTACATGGGCCCGTGGGAGAAGCTCCAGCTCGGCTGGCTCGACCACAAGACCGTCCAGTTCGGCGAGAACACCTCGGTGAAGCTGAGCCAGGCCGACCTCGCCACGAAGAGTGGCTCGGTCCAGGCCCTCGTCGTCCCGCTCCCGGAGCGCACCGTCACCGCCGACCGCAACAAGCCCCACTCGGGCAAGGCGGAGTGGTGGAGCGGCTTCGGTGACAACCTCAGCTCGACCCTGTCGCGCCCGGTCGACCTGACCGGCGCCAAGACCTCGGCGTCGATCAGCGCCTTCGTGCAGGGCAACCTGGAGAAGGACTACGACTACATGTACGGCGAGGTGTCGACCGACAACGGCGCCACGTGGACCCAGGTCGGCACGCCGGTCAACGGCGTCTTCGCCTGGACCCAGAAGTCGTGGGACCTCTCGGCCTACAAGGGCCAGAACATCCAGTTCCGCTTCCGGGTCGCCACCGACGGCGGCGTCTCCAGCGAGGCGTTCGTCGACGACGTCGCCGTCACCACCGACGGTGTGACCGGTCCGGTCGACGACGTCGAGTCCGGTGCCGGGGCGTGGGTCGCCAAGGGTGGCTTCGCCATCATCGACGGCACCACCTCCAAGAAGGTCCAGGACTTCTACTTCGCCGAGAACCGCACCTACAGCGGCTACGACAAGACGCTGAAGACCGGCCCGTACAACTTCGGCTGGGGCAACAGCAAGCCCGACTGGGTGGAGCGCTTCCCCTACCAGAACGGCATGCTCGTCTGGTTCGCCAACGGTGAGTACGGCGACAACAACACCTCCGCCCACCCCGGCGGCGGCGAGGTCCTGCCGGTCGACGCCCGCCCGGCGCCGATCATGCTCAACAACGCCAACGGCACGCAGACGATGATGGGCAACCGTCGTCAGCCGTTCGACGCGACCTTCGGCCAGGAGAGCACCGACGCGGTGTCCTTCCACCGCAACGGCGTCGAGACCAAGGTCCCGTCGCAGCCGGCGATGCCGACGTTCGACGACTCGAACCCGGACCGCTACTGGTCGGCGAAGAACCCGTGGGGCTCCACCAAGGTGGCCGGCTCGGGCACGACCATGACCGTCACGCACACCCGTGACGGCGGCAACGAGCTCCAGGTCATGGTCAAGTTCGAGTGACCCGCTGACACGGTGCGACCGTGACACCGGCATGACCTCCGGGTCGTGACCGCGAGGGCCCCCGGGACACGTCCCGGGGGCCCTCCGCGTCGCCCCTCCGCGGTTCGCCGGCAGACGCACCCGAAGGGCGCGCTCAGGCGGCCCACGAGGGCGCGCGACACGGCATACGACAGGGCTCTCGTCCCGAAGGTCGTGTGTCGCAACATCCGTGTAACACCCATGCGGCAGGATCGACACATGAACCGTCAGGAAGAGTTCGTGCTTCGCACGATCGAAGAGCGCGACATCCGCTTCGTCCGTCTGTGGTTCACGGACGTCCTCGGCACCCTGAAGTCGGTGGCGGTCGCCCCCGCCGAGCTCGAGGGAGCCTTCGCCGAGGGCATCGGCTTCGACGGTTCGGCCATCGAGGGCTTCGCGCGCGTCTACGAGGCCGACATGCTGGCCAAGCCCGACCCCTCGACCTTCCAGATCCTGCCGTGGCGCGGCGACCCGCCCGGCACGGCACGAATGTTCTGCGACCTGCAGCTGCCCGACGGCACCCCGAGCTTCGCCGACCCCCGCCACGTCCTGCAGCGGGCGCTCGGCAAGGCGGCCGACCTCGGCTTCACCTTCTACACCCACCCCGAGATCGAGTTCTTCCTCCTCGAGCAGGGCCGTGACGCGAGCGGCCGCCCGATCCCCGTCGACGACGCCGGCTACTTCGACCACGTGCCGCACGGCACCGGGCACGACTTCCGCCGCGCCGCGATCACGATGCTCGAGAACATGGGCATCTCCGTCGAGTTCAGCCACCACGAGGGCGCGCCCGGCCAGAACGAGATCGACCTGCGCTACGCCGACGCCCTCAGCACGGCCGACAACATCCAGACCTTCCGCACGGTCGTCAAGGAGGTCGCGCTGTCCCAGGGCATCTACGCGACCTTCATGCCCAAGCCGTTCTCCGAGCACCCGGGCTCGGGCATGCACACCCACCTCTCGCTCTTCGAGGGCGACTCGAACGCGTTCTTCGAGGCGGGGGCGCCCTACCAGCTGAGCAAGGTCGGCCGTCAGTTCATCGCCGGGCTGCTGCGCCACGGGGCCGAGATCGCGGCCGTCACCAACCAGTGGGTCAACTCCTACAAGCGGCTCTGGGGCGGCGGGGAGGCGCCGGCGCACCTCACCTGGGGGCACAACAACCGCTCGGCCCTGGTCCGTGTGCCCATGCACAAGCCCAACAAGGGCCAGTCGACCCGCGTCGAGGTGCGCTCGCTCGACGCGGCCTGCAACCCCTACCTCGCCTTCGCGGTCCTGCTCGGTGCGGGCCTCAAGGGCATCGAGGAGGGGTACGAGCTGCCCCCGGAGACCGAGGACGACGTCTGGAGCCTCACCGACTCCGAGCGTCGCGCCATGGGCATCAAGCCGCTGCCCTCCTCCCTCGGGCGGGCGCTCGAGGTGATGGAGGAGAGCGAGCTCGTCGCCGACATCCTCGGCGAGCACGTCTTCGACTTCTTCCTGCGCAACAAGCGGCAGGAGTGGCTCGACTACCGTCACGAGGTCACCCGCTTCGAGCTCGAGCGCTACCTGCCCCGGCTCTGACGGAGCACGACCCTCACCCACCTCTGGCGATTCGACGTCCATGTCATCACGAACCAGCACGACCGAGGGCGCCCTGGCCCGGCTCGGCTTCGCCGACCCCGACCGCGCGGTCGGCCTCGTGGACGACCGCGCGCTGCTGCCGATCCGGGCCGCCGTCGACGGTGGACAGCTCGACGACCTCGCGGCGGTCATGGGTGACACCGCCGACCCGGACCAGTGCCTGCTCGGACTGGTGCGCGTCATGGAGGCTCTCGGACGCCTGGACGACGAGCCCGGCTGGGGGACCTCGGCCCTGTCGGCCGAGCTCGCGGCACCCGGGCCCGGTCGTGAGCGGGTCCTCGGCGTCCTGGGCGCCTCGACCGCCCTCGTCGACGAGCTGGTGCGCCACCCGGAGCACTGGGTCGACGCCGCCCGCGCGGAGCGCCGCCCGGGGGAGCAGGTGCGCGCCGACCTCGTCGAGGCCGTGACCGTCCGGCCGGACGGCCTCTCGGCCCACGACGCCCTGCGCATCGCCTACCGCCGGGGACTGCTCCGCATCGCCGCGCTCGACGTCACCGCGGCCGACCCGCTCGGCGAGATGCCGGCTGTCGGGGAGGCCCTCGCCGAGCTCGCCGAGGCGGCCCTCGAGGCGGCGCTCGTCATCGCCCGCGAGGAGCACGGCGACGGCCACGAGGCCTGTCGTCTGGCCATCATCGGGATGGGCAAGACGGGGGGCGGGGAGCTCAACTACGTCAGCGACGTCGACGTCATCTTCGTCGCCGAGCCGGCCGAGGGCGTCGACGAGGAGACGGCACTGCGCGTCGGCACCGCCCTGGCCACGGCGACGATGCGGGCCTGCTCGGCCCCGACGCCCGAGGGCAGCCTCTGGCCGGTCGACGCGGCGCTGCGCCCCGAGGGCAAGCACGGGCCCCTGGTGCGCACCATCAGCAGCCACAAGGCGTACTACGAGCGCTGGGCCAAGACGTGGGAGTTCCAGGCGCTGCTCAAGGCGTGGGTCTCCGCGGGGGACAAGGAGATCGGGCTGCGCTACAAGGCAGAGATCTCGCCGATGGTGTGGGAGGCCGCCGGACGCGACAACTTCGTCGAGGACGTCCAGGCCATGCGCCGCCGGGTCGAGCAGCACGTGCCGGCCAACGAGGCGGCCCGACAGCTCAAGCTCGGTCCGGGCGGCCTGCGCGACGTCGAGTTCAGCGTGCAGCTGCTCCAGCTCGTGCACGGTCGCACCGACCCCAGCCTCCGCTCGGCGACGACGCTCGAGGCGCTCTCGGCCCTCGCCCGCGGCGGCTACGTCGGACGCGAGGACGCCGCGGTCCTCGACCGCGCCTACCGTCACCTGCGCTGCCTCGAGCACCGCATCCAGCTGCACCGGCTGCGGCGGACCCACCTCATGCCGGTGACGGAGCCCGACCTCCGTCGCCTCGGCCGCGCCATGGGTCACCGCACCCACCCCGAACGCGCCGTCGTCGCCGACCGCCAGGCCGCGGCGCGCGAGGTGCGCCGCCTGCACGAGCGGCTCTTCTACCGTCCGCTGCTCGCGGCGGCCGCGAAGCTCAGCCCCACCGAGGCGCGCCTCAGCCCCGAGGCGGCACGGCAGCGCCTGGCGGCCCTCGGCTTCCGGGACCCGGCGGGCGCGCTGCGCCACATCGAGGCCCTGACGACCGGGGTCAGCCGGCGGGCCGCCATCCAGCGCACCTTGCTGCCGGTGATGCTCGGGTGGTTCGCCGACGAGGCCGACCCCGACGCAGGGCTGCTGTCGTTCCGGCGCGTGTCCGACGAGCTCGGCACGACGCACTGGTACCTCAAGATGCTCCGGGACGAGGGCCGCGCCGCCGACCGCCTCGCGCACTGCCTGGCGCGGAGCCGGTATGCCGCCGACCTGCTCGTGCGGTCGCCGGAGAGCGTGTCGATCCTGGGTGACGACAACGGGCTGACCCCTCGCACCCGCGAGGCCATCACCGCCACCATGCAGGCGGCTGCCGGGCGCCGCGACTCGGCCACCGACGCCGTGGCGGCGGTCCGCGCCATCCGGCGCCACGAGCTGCTCCGCATCGTCATGAGCGACCTCGTGGGGGTCATCGACCTCGCCGAGGTGGGCGCGGCCCTGACCGACCTCACCGGCGCCACGATCCAGGTCGCCCTCGAGGCGGCCACGCTGGAGGTCGAGCGGCGCGAGGGGGCGCCCGTCGGCGGCGACATCCTCGTCGTCGCCATGGGCAGCCTCGGCGGTCGCGAGCTCGGCTACGCCTCGGACGCCGACGTCATGTTCGTCCACCAGCCGCACCCCGGGTCCTCGGACCAGGAGGTGCAGGCACGGGCGACGCTCGTCGTGCAGGAGCTGCGCAAGCTCCTGTCGGGCTCTGGCCCCGACCCGGGGCTGGGCCTCGACGCCGACCTGCGCCCGGAGGGCAAGGCGGGCCCGCTCGTGCGCAGCGTCGACTCGTTCCGCACCTACTACGAGCGCTGGGCCCTCACGTGGGAGTTCCAGGCGCTGCTGCGCGCCACGCCCATCGCCGGGCCGCCGGCGCTGGCCGAGGCCTTCCTCGCCCTCATCGACCCGCTTCGGTGGCCCGAGGGCGGCATCACCGAGAGCCAGGTGCGCGACATCCGCACCCTCAAGGCGCGGGTGGAGAGCGAGCGGCTGCCACGGGGCGCCGACCCGCGGACGCACCTGAAGCTCGGGCGCGGGGGCCTCACCGACGTCGAGTGGGTCGTGCAGCTGCACCAGCTGCGCCACGCCCACGCGCGGCCCGCTCTTCGCGTGACCGGGACGATGGCCGGGCTCGCCGCGCTCGGCGTGGAGGGCCTCGTCTCCGTCGAGGACGCCGCTGCGCTCCGGGAGGCCTGGCAGCTCGGCGCGCTCATGCGCAACGCCGGCGTGCTCTGGCGCGGTCGCCCCATCGACAGCGTGCCGTCGGACCTTCGCGACCTCGACGGCGTCGGTCGCATCATGGGTCGCTCGGCCGGTGAGGGCGCCGCGCTGGCCGAGCTCTGGCGTCGCGTGGCGAGGCGCTCGCGGCACGCCACTGATTTCAACTTTTACGACTCCCCACCTCGGGGTAGCGTCGTCCCGTGACTCGGAGCGAGGGCCAGGGGGGCAGTGTGCCGACGTACGGCGCCGTCCTCCGGGTGCCCCGCTACCTGCCGATCTTCCTCGCCAACGCGCTGTCGATGTGGGGCGACTACATCGCGCGCGTGACGATCGCGGCCGTGGTCTACGAGCGCACGAGGTCTCCGCTCGCGACGGCGACGACGCTCGCGGTCAGCCTCGTGCCCACCTTCTTCGGGCGCAGCCTCGTCGGCCCCGTCGTCGACCGGTTCCCCTACAAGTGGGTGCTCATCTGGTCCCACCTCGTGCGCGCCTCCTGCGTGCTGGGGCTGATGTGGCTCGTGTTCACCGGTTCCAACCTCTGGCTGATGTTCCTCGTCCTCTTCGCGCTCGAGCTCGTCGGTGGTGCGTCGACCGCGTCCAACATGGTGCTGCTCACCGACCTCTTCGAGGACCGACACCTCTACGCCCGCGCCGTCGGTCTCGGCGCGATGTCCGAGCAGTTCAACCAGGCCATCGGTCTCGCGGTCGGTGGTGGCATCATCGCCCTCGTCGGCCCGGAGACGGGTCTGCTGCTCGACCTGCTGACCTTCGTCGCGGCCGCGCTCGTCATCCTCTTCGTCGTGCCGCTGCGCCCCGTGCGCGGCGACCGTGGCCGTGGCCTGCGTGGCTTCGTCAACGACCTCTCGACCGCAGCCGGTGACCTGGCCCGTCACCCGGTCCTCGCCCGGCTCGTGACGCTGAGTGCCGTGGCCAGCCTCGGCATCGCGGCCCCGGAGGCGCTGGCCATCCCGATCGCGGGTCGCAACGGCTGGGGCGGCATGCTCATGGCGGCCCCCATCGTCGGGGCGATCGCCGGCATCCTTGTCATCGGGCGACGGGACGTGCACCAGCAGAACCAGTCCATCGTCCCGCTGGCTCTGCTCATGCCGGTGCCGTTGCTGCTGACCTTCCTGCAGCCGCCGATCTGGGTCGTCGCCGCCCTCTTCTTCCTCTCGGGCACGTTGCAGGCGTTCATGGTGCCGCTGCAGGCCACTTTCGCGCTCGTCACCGAACCGGCCCTGCGCGGTCGCATCTTCAGCCTGGCGGGCAGCGTGTCGATCGCGGCTGCCGGCCTCTCGTTCCTGGCCGCCGGATGGGTCGGCCAGCACACGAGTGCTGCGGCCGGGGTCTCGATCTGCGCGGCCGTCTGCCTGGCCCTGATCGCGGTCGTCGCGGCCACCTGGCCCCACCGTCGGGTGCGGACGGCCGTCGACCACGCGTACGCCGCGACGTCGTCCCGGGCCGCCTGACACCTCCGGGCCCGCACGACCTCAGCTCGATGGCGGTCGCGCGTCTTCGGTCCGCCGCAAGCCGTTGCCGCGCGGTCGGCGTCAGGCCTCCGGCTCAGCGGTGCATGCCGTTGGCGTTGAGCAGGGCCCGCCACGTCGCAGCGTCCGCGATGCCGCTGGCCGCCACCGCGTGCTTGGCCTGCCACGTCTTGAGCCGGCTCGTCGTCACCGAGGCGAAGGTGCCGGTGGCGGGGGAGACGCCGACGGCCTTCTGGAGGCTCGTCACCGCGGGACCGGACATGCCGGGGCGAAGGACCATGCCCGAGCGGGGCACGAGCTCCTTCAGCAGTGCGCTGGCCCCGGTCGGGGCCTTGACGGTCGCGTAGCGCGGGCAGGGCGTGGCGTTGGGTGCGGCGTTGCCAGTCGACCAGTTGAGGTCGGCCGGGCGACAGGGCCCCAAGTCGACCGGGGCGACCGCCTTGGTCCAGAAGGAGGTCCGACCGTTGGCGCCCTCCCACGACAGGCTGAGGTGGATGTGGTTGCGGTGGCAGGCCGTGTCGTAGGCGGAGGACGGCGTCGTGGCGCACGTGCTGTAGGGACGCCAGCCCTCGCCGGAGCGGTACGAGCTCCACATCTTGTTGTTCCAGATGATGTACATGACGCCGAGCCGCCGGGCGTTCGCGTAGGGGTTGCCTGCCTTGTCGGTGCTCAGCAGCCAGGTGATCAGGGCGTTCGCCTGGGCACGCTGCGTCGCGTTGCGCACGTTGAAGAACGTGTCGACGGCCCGTCCGTCGAAGTGCTCCGAGGACGGCGTGGTCGCCGAGGTGCAGCTGCGGGAGAGACCGTAGGTGTTGGCATACGTCGCCTGGACGAGCTTGGCGAGCTTGAGCGAGCCGGTGCGGGTTCGCAGGTCGCACCCCGTGGGCGGCACGTAGGGCGAGAGGCCCTCGATGGCGGCCGGCAGGCCGGACGGCGTGGCCGGGACCGGGACGCCGCCGGCGGTGGCGCTCGGCGCGGCAGCCGGCAGGAGTACCAGGGCGGCGAGGACGGACAGCACGAGGCCGACGCGCCCGAGACCCCGGAGGCCTGTACGGCCGCTGGAGCCTCCGGGAGGGGGAGTCGCTGAGGTGGGCTTCATCGGAACGTCCAGACACGGTCGTGAGGCGAGGTCACCGGCCGGGGCGCCAGGCGACGCGTCGATTCAAACCTTTTGTCCGTTTCTGCGCAGGCGTTTGGCGAAACTGGCGTCCTGCGGTCGGCGTGTCGTGCTGGACGTATGCCGTCAGACCGCTCGTGCGCGCCTGCGCCGACCTCGGAGATCGAGGGCGCTGGCGAAGAGCGCGACGGCGACGAGCACCGCCGCGACCCGCAGTGCTGCCGAGGCCTGGAGTCCCTGGCCGGAGGTGGCCCCGGAGTAGAAGACGGCTCCCACGAGTGCGATGCCGGCCGCCGTGCCGATGCGCTGGCCAGTCTGGAGCAGGCCGCCCGCCGTGCCGGCGCGTTCGACGGGGACCCGGTCGACCGTCAGGGTGATGTTGGGGGAGATGACGAGGCCGCTGCCGACGCCGGCGACGAGCAGGGGACCGGCGAGCCACCAGCCGAGGGAGGAGCCGTTGACGCTGCCCAGGACGACGTCGACGGCGATGATGCCGACCAGGACGATGCTGAGCCCGACGGTCACGAGCGACCGCTGGAACCGGCTGACCAGGCGCCCTCCGATCGCCGACGTCACGGCCGAGCCTGCCGCGAACGGGGTCACCGCGAGACCGGCGAGCAACGGCGTGTAGCCGAGCTGCAGCTGGAAGAAGATCGTCAGCACGAAGAAGATGCCGGTGAAGCCGGCGAAGTAGATCGTGCCCACCGCCGCCCCGGACGCGTAGCCCGGCACCGCGAAGAGCGCGAGGTCCACGAGCGGGCTGCGGCCGCGGCGGGTGTAGGCGCGCTCCCAGGCGAGGAACCCGGCGAGGAAGGCCACCCCGACGACGGCCACCCACCGCGGGACGCTCGCGCCGCCGCGCCCGCTCTCGACGACGGGCAGCAGGATGCCGAGCACGCCGGCACCGAGCAGCACCACGCCGACGGGGTCGCCGTCGATCCGCCGGGTGCGGTCGCGCGCCGGGGGATCGGGCAGCCAACGCATCGCCAGGACGACGGCTGCCACGGCGATCGGGAGGTTGACGAAGAAGATCCACCGCCAGCCGGTCTGCTCGCCGAGACCGTCGAGGATGACGCCTCCGACGACGGGCCCCACGGCTGTCGAGATCCCGATCGTGGCGCCGAGCAGGCCGAACGCCCGGCCGCGCTCGGCGCCCCGGAAGAGCTGCTGGATCAGGCCGGAGACCTGGGGGTTGAGGATGCCGCCCGCGGCTCCCTGCACGAGCCGAGCCACGACGAGCAGGGCGCTTCCCGGCGCGAGGCCGCAGGCGAGGCTGGCGAGCCCGAAGAGGATGACACCGACGACGAAGACGGTGCGGCGACCGAGGACGTCGCCGATGCGGCCGGAGGGCACGAGGGTCAGGCCGAAGGCGAGGGCGTAGCCGGACACGACCCACTGCAGGTCGCTCGGGGTGGCCTCGACTCCCTTCTGGATGGACGGCAGCGCGACGTTGACGATGCTGACGTCGAGCAGGGTCATGAAGCCTGCGACGAGGCAGACCCACAACGCCTTCCAGCGGCGGGGGTCATCGCCCTCCTGCGCCTCCGCGTCGGAGTCGGCAGAAGAGCCTTCGAGGGCGCGGCCCGTCATGCCACCGCCCTCACCGCTGTCGTCGCCGTGGTTCAGGCCCGGCTTCTCGACGGGGGCCTCGTCCGTGCGGACGCCCTCCTCGCTCACGATCCGAGGATCCCGGTCGTCGCGTCGTCGCGCCGGCCACCGAAGAAGTGGTCGAGCACGCCCACGAAGGGGGCCGCCTCCGCGGCGTCGCTCGCTGCGAGCTCGAAGAGCGTCATCGACGAGCGCAGCTTGGCTGCGTCCACGGCGCCGAGCACCTCGACGGGGTCCGTCGTCGCCAGTCCCGTCAGGGCGTCCGCGCACTCGCGCAGGCGAGGCCCGAGCACCGGGTGGCTCAGGTAGGCGCGTGCCTCGGGAAGGCCCGACACGGCATACGCCCTCGCCGTCTCACTGCGTCCGAGGCCAGCCACCTGGGGGAACACGAACCACATCCAGTGGCTACGCTTGGACCCGGCCCGAAGCTCGGCCAGCGCGGACGCGTACGTGCCACCGGCGTCCTGCGCGCGGACGAAGCGCTCGAGGTCGGGGGAGTTCTCGGTCATGACACTGTCGTACCCGACCCGGGAGAGGGCCCGACGCAAGGGTGGACAAGGCAGCGGTTGCGTCGCCCTCGGGGTACGGTCGCGTCGCGTTCGAGGCGGCGGAAAAGCCCCGGCACGGTCCGTTCCCGGTGGCACCATGACGCTCATGGGGAGCTCACCACCCGCGGGGCCGCCACCCGGAGGGCTGGCGGTCGCGTCGCGCGTCGTTCGGCGGCGCCGGCGCCTTCAGGTCGCGCTCGCAGCGGTGGTGACCGCGGCCGGCGTCTGCTTGCCGCTCCTGACGAGCCTGGACGGCCCTCCTCGCGAGTGGGGCTTCGTCGTCCTGCTGGGCCACACCCTGCTGGCTGCCCTGGTCGTGCTCGTCGTCGGGATGCTGCTCCTCGCGCTCGGCCGCATCCGTCCCACGGCAGCCGCGCTCGGCCAGGGGGCGGTACTGGGCACGCTGCTCGGGGGTCTGCTCTGGGCCGTCCTCGTGATCGTGCTGCCGGGCCCACCGCCGGAGCCGCTCCCGCACACGCCCACGCAACCCTCACTGCCGACGTCCCAGGGGTCGCCGCGGGCCGTCGCCGCGCCGCCCACCGGCTCCGGTCAGGGCTGAGCGCTCGTCGACGTCCTCAGGAAGGCCGGCCGTGCGTCGCGCCACCGGCGGCCGAGCGCGGGCACGTGCGGGCATTTGCGGGTGGGCGCACACGGGGGCACGCACACGGGGGCACGCACGCGGGGGCCCGCACGACAGCACGACGCCCACGCCAGCGGGATCCCGTGGCGTGGGCGTCGTGTCGCTGCGGTCAGGGCCGGTGTCGGCCCGGACGGTCAGATGTCGAAGTACATCTCGAACTCGTGCGGGTGCGGGCGGAAGCGGATCGGGTCCACCTCGTTCTTGCGCTTGTACTCGATCCAGGCCTCGATGAGGTCCTGCGTGAACACGTCGCCCTCGAGGAGGTAGTCGTGGTCGGCCTCGAGCGCGTTGAGCACCTCGGGCAGCGAGCCCGGGACCTGCTCGATCGCGGCGTGCTCCTCGGGCGGCAGCTCGTAGAGGTCCTTGTCGACCGGCTCCGGGGGCTCGATGCGGTTCTTGATGCCGTCGAGGCCGGCCATGAGCTGCGCCGCGAAGCACAGGTACGGGTTGGCCGACGGGTCGGGCACGCGGAACTCGATGCGCTTGGCCTTGGCCGACGTGCCCGTGATCGGGATGCGGACGCAGGCCGAGCGGTTGCGGGCGGAGTAGACGAGGTTGACCGGGGCCTCGTAGCCCGGGACCAGGCGGTGGTAGGAGTTCACCGTCGGGTTCGTGAAGGCCAGCAGCGACGGGGCGTGCTTGAGCAGGCCACCGATGTACCAGCGGGCGAGGTCCGACAGGCCGCCGTAGCCGCGCTCGTCGTAGAAGAGCGGCTCGCCGTCCTTCCAGAGGGACTGGTGCGTGTGCATGCCCGAGCCGTTGTCGCCGAAGAGCGGCTTCGGCATGAAGGTCGCGGTGTGGCCCTGCTTCCACGCGGAGTTCTTGACGACGTACTTGAACTTCATCAGGTCGTCGCCGGAGTGGAGCAGCGTGTTGAAGCGGTAGTTGATCTCCATCTGGCCCGCGGTGCCGACCTCGTGGTGGCTGCGCTCGACGTTGAGACCGACCTCCTTGAGCTCGAGGCAGATCTTGTCGCGGAAGTCCGCGAAGTGGTCGACGGGGGAGACGGGGAAGTAGCCACCCTTGTAGCGGGTCTTGTAGCCCTTGTTGCCACCCTCCTCCTCGCGGCCGGTGTTCCAGGCTGCCTCGACGGAGTCGATGAAGTAGTAGCCGGCGTTCTGCTTCGTCTCGAAGCGCACGTCGTCGAAGATGTAGAACTCGGCCTCGGCGCCGAAGTAGGCGGTGTCGGCGATCCCGGTGGACTTGAGGTACTCCTCGGCCTTGCTCGCGATGTTGCGCGGGTCGCGGCTGTAGCGCTCGTCCGTGAAGGGGTCGAGGATCGAGAAGTTCATGACCAGCGTCTTCTCGACGCGGTACGGGTCGATGAACGCGGTGGCGGGGTCGGGCACGAGCTTCATGTCGGACTCGTGGATGGCCTGGAAGCCGCGGATCGAGGACCCGTCGAACATCTGACCAACGGTGAAGAAGTCCTCGTCGACCGACTCAGCCGGCACGTTGAAGTGCTGCATGACACCGGGCAGATCGCAGAACCGAATGTCGACGAACTTGACGTCCTCGTCCTTGATGAACGCGAGGACCTCGTCAGCTGAGCTGAACATCCAACCTCCTGATGTGGGGCGAGGTCGCCCGGACCTGGGCTCGTGGGAGCGTCAGGGACCACGGGGCGGCCTCGTGCTGTCGGTGTCGACCCTACCGAGTGCCGATTTCTCTGCCATGACCCTCATGTTTCGCGGGTGTTACGGATGGACAGGCCCGGGCAAAGCGCAGGACCGCGGTCTCGTTACGCTGGTCCCGTGGTGGACCGCAAGGATTTCGGGTCATGGCTCCAGGGCCCCCGTGAGCGCACGAGCGCCGACGAGCAGTACCGGGGCCGCGACCTCGGCCTGCCCCCGCGCGGCCCGGGGTCGGTGGCCGGCTTCGGCATCCGTCTCGTCGGGGTGCTCATCGACTGGGGGATCGCCTCGGTCATCGCGCGTGGCCTCTTCGGCGTGCCGCTGCCGTTCGCGCAGCCGCCGGCATCGGGCGGCCAGGGGTTCGTGGTGCTCGCCGTGTTCGGGGTCATGCACCTTCTGCTCGTCGGCACGGTCGGCTACACCATCGGTCACCGGATCGTCGGTCTCCAGGTGCGCTCGCTCGGGGGGACCGGCCGGGTCATGCCGGTGCAGGCCCTGGCCCGCACAGTGCTGCTCTGCATGTTCATCCCCGCGGTCGTGTGGGACCGCGACGGCCGTGGCCTGCACGACAAGGCTCCCGGAACCGTCATCGTCCGCACCCGCTGAGCCTGCGCCGACCACGCGCGCACGCCGTGCCGACGACGCTGCACGCGAAGACTGCCTGCGTATGCCGGAAGGCCGGCTCCCACGGGGAGCCGGCCTTCCGGCATACGTCATGGTGGCGCCGCTCACGCGGCCCGGGATCACTTGCCGCGCAAGGCCTTCCGGTCCATGCGGGCCCGCATCGGGTCGACGCCGGGCGGCAGGGGAGCGCGCAGGCCACCGAGCGCCTTGAGGCGCTTGTTGACCAGGGCCATCTCGTCCTTGGTGATCTGCGGCTTGAGGCGCTGCACCTTGCTCGCGAGCTTCGGCAGGCGGATCTCGTTCTCGCCCGACCCGACGCGCATCGTCGTCACCGGCACGCCGGGGGCGACACGCTCGACGCGCTTCTTCTCGGCGGCGAGCAGCTTCTGGACGCGGGCCGTGGGGCCCTCGCCGACGAGGACGACGCCGGGCCGGCCCAGCGCGCGGTAGACCATCGCGGCGGAGTTGATGTCGCCGGGGCGGGCGACGTCGGCGGCGACCGGCTCGCGGTCGGTGTACCAGCCGCGCCGGATCGAGGTGAGGGCCGCACCGGCGGCGCCGGCCTGGCCCTCGATCTGGCTGTAGGCGGCACGCTCGGCACGCCGGCTCATGATGATCGTGGCAGCGAGGATGCCGAAGAGGACACCGAAGATGCCGAAGATCCACGGCAGCTTGACGATGAAGCCGACGACGAGGAGCACCCCGAAGACGACGAGGAACGACAGCAGCATGTACCAGCCGATGACCGGGTCAGCCTGCTTGGAGACCCGGTAGACGTCACGGATCTGGGACAGCCGTCCCTGCTTCTTCTCCTGGGGCGCGCTGCTCGCGTCGCCGTACTTGTTGCGTGCCATGGTGCTCAGGATACGGCGCTCTGGGAGCGGGCCACCAACGACGCCGCCTCCTGGCGGGCGGGGGACTCGGCGGCCTCGGCGAGGTGCGACAGGTGCGCCGGGATCTCGCGGCCCCACTTGCGCATGGCGGTCGCCCAGAGGCGTCCGGCGCGGTAGGAGGAGCGGACGAGGGGACCGGCCATCACGCCCTTGAAGCCCATCGCGTCGGCGACCTCGGACCAGTGCACGAACTCCTCGGGCTTGACCCACCTGTCGATCGGGTGGTGCAGCTTGGAGGGGCGGAGGTACTGGGTGATCGTCAGGATGTCGCAGCCGGCGTCGTGGAGGTCGCGGATGGCCTCCTCGATCTCGGTGTCGGTCTCGCCCATGCCGAGGATGAGGTTGCTCTTGGTGACGAGCTGGGCCTCCCGGGCCATGGTCAGGACCTTGAGCGACTTCTCGTAGGTGAAGGCGGGACGGATGCGCTTGAAGATGCGCGGCACCGTCTCGAGGTTGTGCGCGAAGACCTCGGGCCGAGCGTCGAAGACCTGTCCGACGAGCTCGGGCTTGGCGCCGAAGTCGGGCGGCAGGATCTCGACGCCGGTGTTGGGGTTGAGCAGATGGATCTGGCGGATGGTCTCGGCGTAGAGCCCTGCGGCGCCGTCGGGCTGGTCGTCGCGGGCGACGCCGGTGACGGTCGAGTAGCGCAGGCCCATCCGAGCGACCGACTCGGCGACGCGGCGTGGCTCGTCGAGGTCGAGGGAGGTCGGGCGGCCCGTGGCGATGTCGCAGAAGTCGCAGCGGCGGGTGCAGACGTCACCCCCGATGAGGAAGGTCGCCTCCTTGTCCTCCCAGCACTCGAAGATGTTGGGGCACGCCGCCTCCTGGCACACCGTGTGCAGGCCCTCGGACTTCACCATGCCGTGCAGGGCGGTGTACTCGGGCCCCATCTTGGCGGTCGTCCGGATCCAGGACGGCTTGCGCTCGATGGGGGTCTCGGCGTTGCGCGCCTCGACGCGCAGCAGACGACGGCCGTCGGGAACGACAGACACACGGGCTCCTTGGTCGGGATTTGCTGCTTCGCACAGGTTACGCCCGATCGGGGACACACCCGACCAGGGTGGTGCGGCGTCGGTGTGGGACCCGCCCTCAGCGCGGGAGGTGCGAGCGCACCTCGGCGAGCCGCGTCGCGAGGAAGGCCCGCTCGACGTCGTTGCCGGCGAGCGCCACCGCCTCCTCGTAGGCCACCTCGGCGTCGCCCCAGTCCTCGAGGCGGCGCAGCAGGTCGGCGCGGGTGGCGCTCACGTAGGGGTAGGTCGCCACCGTCGGGTCGCCCAGCAGGGGCTCGAGCGCCCGCAGACCCGCCTCGGCGCCGTCGCGGAAGCCCACCGCCACGGCACGGCCGAGAGCGACGACCGGCGAGGGCCAGAGCCCCAGGAGCACGTCGTAGAGGCCGACCAGCTCGGTCCAGTCCGTCGCCTCCCACGTCGGGGACTCTGCGTGGACGGCGGCGATGGCGGCCTCGACGGCGAACCGGTCCGGGGGAGCCGTCGCCAGGGCGACCGCGACGAGCGACGAGGCCTCCTCGATGAGCGCGCGGTCCCAGCGGCCGCGGTCCTGGTCGGCGAGCAGCACGAGCGTGCCGTCGTCGTCGACGCGCGTGCTGCTGCGGGCCTGGCCGAACAGCATGAGCGCGAGCAGCCCGGTGACCCGTGGCTCGTCCGGCAGCAGCCCGTGCAGCATGCGGCCCATCGACACCGCGACCTCGACGAGGTCCTGGCGCACGTGCGCGGCACCGCTCGGCGCCGCGTGTCCCGTCGTGAAGACGAGGTGCACCACCTGCGTCACGAGGGGCAGTCGCTCGGGCAGCTCCTCACGCGTCGGCACGCGGTACGGGATGCGGGCAGTCGCGATCTTCTTCTTGGCCCGCGTGATCCGCGCCGCCATCGTCGACTCCTGCACGAGGAAGGCTCGCGCGACCTCCGCGGTCGTCAGGCCGCAGACGAGGCGCAGCGTGAGCGCGACCTGAGCCTCGGGCGACAGGGCGGGGTGGCAGCACGTGAACACGAGCCTCAGCCGGTCGTCGGGAAGGACCGACCCGGCATACGACCCCTCGTGGGCCGGGGCCGCCCTCTCATCGTCGTCGATGACGAGGAGCGGAAGGAGCCGACGGGCGTGCGCCTCGCGTCGCACGACGTCGCGGGCGCGGTTGCCGGCGACGGTGGTCAGCCAGCCACCCGGCCGATCCGGTATGCCGTCCGCCGGCCACCGCGCCAGGGCGCGCTCGAACGCGTCCTGCGTGCACTCCTCGGCGAGGTCGAGGTCGCGCGTGACACGCACGCTCGAGGCGAGCACCCGCGCCCACTCGTCGCGGTGGGCGCGGGCGACGGCGTCCGCCACGTCGGACGGCGGCCGGCTCTGCACGTCGGGGTCAGCCGTGGTCCACGATGGGACGCACCTCGACCGCGCCGTGCCGCTCACGCAGCTCCGGGAGCATCCGGGCCAGGGCGACGGCGGCGTCGAGGTCCGGCACGTCGACGATGTAGAAGCCGCCGAGGGCCTCCTTGGTCTCCATGAAGGGCCCGTCGGTGACGATGGGGGTGTCACCGCCCGAGGCGCGCAGGGTCGTGGCCGTCGTCGACGACTCGAGCTCCTCTCCGCTGAGGCGCCCGGCACCGGCCGCGGCCGAGAAGGCGATGTGGCCGGACTCCTTGGCCTTCAGCTCCTCGGGTGTCTGGGCGTCCCACTCCTGCTCGCTGCCGTAGATGAGGACGAGGTACTTCGCCATGTCGGTGCTCCTTCGTGTGCTCGGCCGGTCCGTCCGGCCTGCAGGTACGACGAACGGGGATCGGGCGGATCGACAGGTGTCGTGGACGCCGTCGACGTCGGGGGTCAGCTGACGTCGCGACGCCGGAAGGTCAGCACGCCGGCGAGCGCCAGGGCCACGACGACGCAGAGCAGGAAGACCCACCCGTGCGTGAAGGTGATGATGTGCTCGGCGTACTCGCAGCCTGCGTCCGTGCAGGTGTTGGCGTAGTAGGTCGCCCCCTTGGAGAGGAAGGCCTCGAGGTTGTGCAGTACCGACCACTGCTGGAGCCGGCCACCGAGGAATGTCTGGACCACGATGCCCTCGACGACGACGGCATAGCCCAGCACGACGCCGATGATGGCCGCGGTGTGCCGCAGCACCAGACCGAGCGAGGCACCGACGAGCCCGGCTCCCAGGGCGAGCGCCACGACACGCAGGCCGAGCACGGCGACGGGCTCGTCGAGGGCCGGCGGGTCGGGCAGGACGAGGTCGTCACCTGGGCGGTTGACGACGGCGACCATGCGCGCACCGAGGTTGCCCAGGGTGAGCCCGACGACGGCGAGGGCGGCGCCACCGAGGCCGGCGGCGCCGAGCTTGCTCGTGGCCACGCGCAGGCGGCGCGGTTGGAAGGTCAGCCAGGTGCCCATCGCGCCCGTGGTGAACTCCGCACCGACGAAGCTCGCCCCGAGCAGCAGCGCGAGGAAGGCGATCACGAGTGCTCCCGTCCTGGCGAGGCCCTCGGTGATGCTGTCGGCGACCGGGAGCGCCAGGCCCATCTGCTCGAGGGTCGGAGGGGTCTGCTGGCTGCAGCCGAAGTCGATGGACGGGTCGCCGGCCCGGTCCCGCTCCATCGCCTCCTGCTTCTTGCAGTCGGCGACCATCTGAGGGGCCTGCGCGACCATCAGCTTGTAGTCGTCCAGCTGCTGGGCGAGCCGCTCGGGGGCGCTGGCGTTGTAGGCGTTGTAGACCATGGCGCCGGTGAAGACGACGACGGCCACGATCGCGGCCTGCGTCAGCCGTCGCCACCACAGCCGCCTCACCTCGACGCCGACGAGCCCGACGAACGAGGTGCCCCGCGGCCGCCGCTCCGTGCGCGGGCGCGAGTCCGGCGCGGTGAGGAGGCCGCTCATGACGCACCGTCCCTGCCGCCGGCACCCGCGGCCCGGTCGGCCTCACTGCCCAGGCCCTCGTCGGCCGTCAGGGCCAGGAAGGCCGACTCGAGGTCGGGCCGCACGGCCACGAGCTCGTCGACGTAGAGGCCCTGCCCGGCCAGCGCGCGCGTCACCGCGGCAGGATCCTCCGCGGCGACGAGGAGGTGCTGCCCCTCGCGCGCAGGGTCGAAGCCGGCATCGCGCAGCACCTGCTCCGCCCGGTCGGGCGAGGCGACGCCGACCCGCACCCGGGCCACCCCGTTGCCGCCGAGGATGTCCTCGACCCGGCCCTCGGCGAGCATCGTGCCGTGGCCGATGATCGAGACGGTGTCGGCGACCTGCTCGACCTCGGCCAGGATGTGCGAGCTGACGAGCACCGTCTTGCCCTGCGACCCCAGCGACCGCATCGTGTCGCGCACCTCGCGGATCCCGGCGGGGTCGAGGCCGTTGGTCGGCTCGTCGAAGATGAGCAGGTCCGGGTCCTTGAGCAGCGTGGCGGCGATGGCGAGCCGTTGCTTCATGCCGAGCGAGAAGCCGGCGTAGCGGTCACCCCCTCGGTCGCGCAGGTGGGTCGCCTCGAGCACCTCGTCGACGCGCGCCCGCGGCGCGCCGATCGCTCCGGCGAGCAGGCCGAGGTTGCGGCGGGCGGTGAAGGCGGGGAAGAACTTCGGCGACTCGACGATGGCGCCGACCCGGTCGACCACCTGCGGCAGCCGCGCAGGGACCTCGTGCCCGAACACCTCGGCAGAGCCGGAGTCGGCACGGGCCAGGCCGAGGAGCATGCGGATCGTCGTCGTCTTGCCGGAGCCGTTGGGCCCCAGGAAGCCGTGCACCCCACCGAGCGGCACCGACATCGACAGCCCCTGCACGGCGACGCGGCGCGACCCGCGGCTCAGGTACGTCTTGCGCAAGTTGACGGTGCGGACGGCGACGTCCATCGATCCCCCTGAGAGTCGGCTGTGAGCACACCCTAGGGGAGGTGGGGCGACTCAGGTCAGGACGCGCCCGTTGGGTCGCAGGGTCGGCAGGATGTCCGCGAGGTGCTTCTCCACGTGCGGGAGCACCTCGGTGACCGGCACGTCGCGCCCGAGCTCGAACGACAGCGACGTCACGCCCGCGCCGACGATCCCGCACGGGATGATGACCTCGCCCCAGGACAGGTCCGGGTTGCAGTTGAAGGCGAAGCCGTGCATCGCGACCTGGCGGCTCACGCGGATGCCGATGGCGCCGATCTTGCGGCGCGGGCCGCGGTCGTCGGCGGCGATCCACGTGCCGCTCTCTCCCTCGACCCGGCCTGCCTCGACCCCGAAGTCGGCGCAGACCCGGATCATCATCTCCTCGATGTGCCGGACGTAGCCGACGACGTCGATGGGGGCCGGCAGCCGGACGATGGGGTAGCCGGTGATCTGGCCGGGACCGTGCCAGGTGATCTTGCCGCCGCGGTCGACGTCGATGACGGGAGTGCCGTCGTTCGGACGCTCCTGAGGCTCGGTGCGCTTGCCCGCCGTGTAGACCGCCCGGTGCTCGAGCAGGTAGACGGTGTCGGGCTCCTCGCCGCTCACGACCTTCGCGTGGGTGTCGCGCTGGACCTGCCAGGCCTGCTCGTAGTCGACGAAGTCGGGGTCGAGGCCGAGGTGGACGAAGCGCATGCGGTCACCCTACGCCGGGCGGCATACGATGCCGGAATGCCTGCCACCGACCCGTCCCCGTCCACTCCGCTGCGCGTCGGGCTTGTCGGCTACGGCTCCGCCGGGCGCGGCATCCACGCACCGCTCATCGGACGGGCCGGCCTGACCGTCGCTGCCGTGTCCACCTCGAACGCGACCCGGGCCGACGAGGTCCGCGCCGACCTGCCCGGGGCGCAGGTCGTGCCCGACCTCGAGACGCTCCTCGGCGTGGAGGGGCTCGACCTCGTGGTCCTCGCGTCACCCAGCGGGGTGCACGCCGAGCAGGCGGAGCGCGTCATCGAGGCGGGCCTGCCGCTCGTCGTCGACAAGCCGCTGGCGGTCGACGCCAGCCGGGCCCTCGACGTCGTGGACCAGGCGACGCACCGTGGGGTGCCGCTGACCGTCTTCAACAACCGGCGCTTCGACCCTGAGCTGGCTGCGCTGCGGATCGTCCGCGACCAGGAGCTGGTCGGCGAGATCTGGCGAGCCGAATACCGTTGGGACCGTTGGCGACCCGTGCCCAAGCAGCGCTGGCGCGAGCAGGTGCCGGCCGAGGAGGGCGGCGGCCTGCTGCTCGACCTGCAGACCCATCTCGTCGACCAGGCCGTGCTGCTGCACGGAGAGGTCGAGTCGGTCTACGCGGAGGTCGACTCGCGCACCACGGTCGCCGAGGACGACACCTTCCTCGCGTGCCGGCACACCTCGGGCGTCGTCAGCCACGTCATGTCGAGCTCGGTCAACGGGGCACCCGGGCCGCGCGCACGGGTCAACGGCTCGGCGGGGTCGTACGTCATCGGCCGCCAGTTCGACGACGTCAGCTCGTTCACGGAGTTCGAGAACGACGGCGACGCCATCGGCTGGGTCGTGCGCGGTGACGAGCGCGAGCGCGGTCCCGTCGTGACCGACGCCGACCAGGCCAACTTCTACCGCGCCGTGGCGGCGGCCCTCGTCTCGTCGGATCCCCAGGCGACGATGCCGGTCGACCCCCGCGACGCCGTCCACGTGCTCGCCGTCGTCGACGCGGCGCGGATCAGTGCCCGCGACCGGCGCGTGGTCGAGGTCGTGACGCCCGGGCAGACCCCCTGACGGATTTTCCCTCGCGGTCAGGAGCGCATATGCCGTGTGGCGCGTCGCCCGTCGCCCGTGGGAGGTCGCGGACGGCCGGGCCATCGACGGCTCCCACGGCTGGTCCACAGCACGTCCCTCCACGGCAAGTCCTCCTGACAGCTTGTCCTCCTGACGGCGCCCTCCCGCAGCGCCTGCCGTCCGGCGGCTGCCGGGCCTGTGGATGACCCGCACGTGCGCCAGTGCCGGGCTGCTTGCATGAACGGGTGACCGACACCGCCGAGCTCTCTTCGCCACCCTCGAGGCCCGAGGTCCCCGGGCACCGCCTCGAGGCCGTGCTCGGGACCGGCGCCTCCGCCGTCGTCTGGGCGGGCACCGACGCGACCGGCCGCAGGGTCGCCGTCAAGGTGCCGCACCGTGGCCGCGACGAGCTCGACCGCCACCAGTCCGTCGCCGAGCAGGAGGTCCTGCTCGCCGTCCAGCACGAGCACCTCGTGCCGCTGCGGTCGGTGGTGCCCCTCGCCGACGGCCGCGAGGCCCTCGTCTTCGACCTCGTCCGGGGCGCGCAGCTCGCCGGCATGGTGCGCAGCCGAGGCCACCTGCGCCCGGGGGAGGTCGTCACCGTCCTCACCCCGGTGTGCGAGGCCGTGGCGCACCTGCACTCGGCGGGCGGGCTGCACGCCGACATCTCGGCGGGCAACATCACGCTGACCCACGACGGCCGTCCCGTCCTGCTCGACCTCGGGGCCGCCCGGGTCGCCGGTCGCGAGCCCGGTGCCGTGCACGGGACACCGGGATTCGTCGCCCCGGAAGTGCGGCTCGGCACGGAGCCCGACGAGTCCGCCGACGTCTACGCCCTCGGCGCCGTCGCCTGGTTCTGCCTCACCGGCAACGGCGCACCCGACACGATGATGCGCCTCGACCGCGAGACCGTCGTCAGCCACGTCGGCCCCGAGCTCGCCGACGTCGTCGCGGCCGCCATCGACCCCGACCCGCACCGACGCCCTGGGGCCGCCGAGCTCGCGAGGCTCTTCTACGACGCGGTCGAGCCCGAGGCCGTCGAGGTCGTCGTCGGCGCCGACGAGGCCTCGGCGCTGACCCACCGACTGCGTGCCGATGCCGGGCGCGAGCCGGTCGTCGCCGAGCCGTCACCGCGGCGCTGGCCGAGGCGGGCGCTCGCCTCGGGCGTGATCGCGCTGCCGCTGCTGGCCGCCGCCGGCTGGGCACTGGCGGCGCGTGGGCCGGACACCGCGCGACAGCACCCCACCGATGCCGTCGCCACGCGCGAGCTCGCACCGACGGCGGCCGCAAGGGTGACGGGCCGGCCCGCTGTGCCGCCCGTGCCGCCCGCGACGACGACGGCCACGACGACGGCCATGACGGCAAAGACGGCGACGACCCCGCCCACCGCCGCGCGCACGGCCTCGGCGGTTCCGGCAACCCGACCGGCATCGGGCGCACCGGCGACCGGCGGCGCACCCGCGACCGCAGACGTGCTCGTCGACCCGACGAGCCCGTCGGCGCGGGCCCAGGACCTGCTCCAGGCCCTCAGCGACCGTCGGGCTGAGGCTCTTGTCGCACGCGACACGACCAGGCTGACCCTGGTGCACGCGCCCGGATCACCGAGCCTCGCCAACGACCAGGCCCTCGTGACGGAGCTCGTCGATGCGAGCACTCGCTGGGAGGGGCTGCGGCTCGAGGTGGCGCAGGCAGTGTTCGTCTCGGGGACGGCGTCGGAGGCCGTCGTGCGCGCCCGGGTGGACTGGACGGCATACGCCGTCGTGACCGCGTCGGGTCAGCGGACCGAGCGTCCGGCCGACGCCGGGGCCCTGCTCGACTTCCGCCTCGTGCGAGGTGCGCAGGGCTGGCGGATCAGCGCCATCAGCGCTGCACCAGCCACCTGACTGCGCCCTCGAGGTCGGGGTGCTCGAAGGCGAAACCGGAGGCGAGCAGCGCCTCGGGCTCGACGCGCTGGCTCGCGACGACGTAGTCGGCGAACTCGCCGATGACGGCTCGCAGGGCGAAGTGGGGTGCCGGCACGAACGCGGGTCGCGACAGGGCGGAGCCGATGGCTGACGCGATCTCGCGCTGGCGTGCGGAGCCGGGGGCGGTGAGGTTGAACGCGCCCGTCAGCTCGGGGTGGTCCACGAGGTGCAGGAGGGCACGGACCTCGTCGACCAAGGTGATCCACGGCCACCACTCGCGGCCCGAGGCCATGGGTCCGCCGAGACCGAGGCGACCGAGCAGCACGACCTGCTCGAACGCGCCGCCGTCGCGCGCCATGACGAGGCCGGTGCGGGCGAAGGCCACAGGGATCCCTGCATTGACGGCAGGGGCAGCAGCTCCCTCCCACCGGACGACGACGCCGGCGAGGAAGTCCTGGCCGGGCGGGCTCGTCTCGGTCAGGTGCTCATCGCCGCGGTCGCCGTAGTAGCCCACCGCCGAGGCGTTGACCAGCCGGATGGCCTGACCGGTGCGCTCGTGGTGTGCAACGAGAGCCTGCGCGACCGTGCCGGTGGCGTCGGTGCGGGAGCGCTCGACCTCGCGCTTGTGCTCGGCGTTCCAGCGACGGTCACCGATGCCGACCCCGGCGAGGTTGACCACTGCGTCGACGCCGTCGAGGGCCGAGGCGTCGAGCCGGCCCCTGGTGGGGTCCCACTGGACCTCCTCGGGGGCCGAGGGGGAGTGGCGCACGAGACGGACGACCTCGTCGCCGCGCTCCGCGAGCGCACGACGAAGCGCGCCGCCGATCAGGCCGGACGAGCCGGTGACGGCGACGCGCTTCGTCATGGGGTGCTCCTCATGGTGGGGGACCTCAGGCCTCGAACTGGCCCTCTTCGAGCCGGGCCTTCATCGTGCCGAGGAACCGAGCGGCGTCGGCACCGTCGACGATGCGGTGGTCGTAGGACAGCGCGAGGTACATCATCGAGCGGATCGCGATGGTCTCGCCGCCGTCGGCATCGGTGACGACGACGGGCCGCTTGACGATCGCGCCGGTGCCGAGGATGGCCACCTGCGGCTGGTTGATGATCGGCGTGTCGAAGAGCGCGCCGCGGCTGCCGGTGTTGGTGATCGTGAAGGTGCCACCGGCGAGGTCGTCGGGCGTGATCTTGTTGCTACGCGTGCGCGCGGCGACGTCGGCGATCGCGCGGGCGAGCCCGGCGATGTTGAGGTCACCGGCGTTCTTCACGACCGGGACGATGAGCCCCTTCTCGGTGTCGACGGCGATCGAGAGGTTCTCGCTGCCGTGGTAGACGACCTCGTCGCCGTCGATGCTGGCGTTGACCATGGGGTGGGCCTTGAGAGCCTCGGTCGCGGCGAGCGCGAGGAACGGCAGGAAACTGAGCTTCGTGCCCTCGCGGGCCTCGAAGTCACCCTTCACCTTGGCCCGCAGGCGCGCCACCTTGGTGAGGTCGACCTCGACGACGGTCGTCAGCTGGGCCGACACCTGGAGCGACTCGACCATGCGTGTCGCGATGACCTTGCGCAGGCGGGTCATCTTCTCCCGCGTGCCGCGCTTGGGCGAGACCGAGGCGGCGGCGCTGGGTGCGGACGACGCCGGGGCGGCGGCCGCAGCCGGTGCGGCTGGGGCGGCGGGCTGGGCGGCCGGTGCCTTGGCGGCCTTCGCGGCCTCGGCGGCGTCGAGCACGTCCTGCTTGCGGATGCGCCCACCGACACCGGTGCCGGTGACCGAGCCGAGGTCGACGTCGTGCTGGTTGGCGAGCTTGCGCACGAGCGGCGTCACGTAGGCGGCGGCGTCGTCGCGCGAGGGCGTCGCGGCGGCGGGCGCTGCGGCCTCGGGGGACTGCTGCGCGGGGGCGCGCTCGGCGTCGGCAGGCTTGCCGGCTGCCTCCTGGGCGGCCTCCTCCGGCTGCTCCTGGGCCGGGGCCTGCGGCGCCTCGGCGACAGGCTCGGGTGCCTTCTCGGGCTGCGGCTCCGGGGCTGCCGGCTCGGGTGCCTTCTCGGGCTCGGGTGCCGGCGCCGGGGCGGACGCCGCGGCGGGCGCGCCGCCGATGACGGCGAGGTCGGCGCCCACGGGGACGGTGTCGTCCTCCTGGACGAGGATCTTGGTCAGCGTGCCGGCGACGGGCGACGGGATCTCGGTGTCGACCTTGTCGGTCGAGACCTCGAGGAGCGGCTCGTCGACGGCGACCTCGTCGCCCTCGGCCTTGAGCCAGCGCGTCACGGTGCCCTCGGTGACGGACTCTCCGAGAGCCGGCATCGTCACCGTCTGGCCCTCGCCACCGGACGAGGAGGAGGCCGCCGCCTGCGGCTGCTCGGCCTGCTGCGCCTCGGGCTCGCTCGTCGCGGCCTGCGGTTCCTGCTCGGTGCTCGGCGCCTCGGGGGCGGGCGCAGACCGCTGCGGCTCGGGCTGCGGCTCGGGCTGGGACTCGGCAGCCGGGGCGTCGCCGCCGGAGGCCGGGGCGCTGCCGTCGCCGATGACGGCCAGGTCGGCGCCCACAGGGACGGTGTCGTCCTCCTGGGCGAGGATCTCCTGGAGGGTGCCCGCGACGGGCGAGGGGATCTCGGTGTCGACCTTGTCGGTCGAGACCTCGAGCAGGGGCTCGTCGACCTCGATGCGGTCACCGACGTTCTTCAGCCAGCGGGTGACGGTCCCCTCGGTGACTGACTCACCCAGGGCCGGCATGGTCACGCGTTCTGACATGACGTGTTCTCTCCTCTTCCCAGTTTCTGGCTCAAGCGTGTGCGTGCAGGGGCTTACCCGCCAAGGCCAAGTGTGCCTCGCCGAGAGCCTCGTTCTGTGTGGGGTGCGCGTGGATGAGACCGGAGACGTCCTCGGGGTGCGCCTCCCAGTTGACGATGAGCTGTGCCTCACCGATCTGCTCACCCATCCGGGCCCCGATCATGTGGACGCCGACGACGGGCCCGTCGACCTGGCGCACGAGCTTGACGAAGCCCTGCGTGCCGAGGATCTGGGACTTGCCGTTGCCTCCGAGGTTGTACTCGTAGGTCGCGACGTCGCCGTGCTTCTCGCGGGCCTGCGCCTCGGTCAGGCCGACGCTCGCGATCTCGGGGTCGCAGTAGGTGACGCGCGGGATGCCGCTCTCCTCGAGGGGCGCGGGCGCCAGGCCCGCGATCTCCTCGGCGACGAAGATGCCGTGGGCGAAGCCGCGGTGCGCGAGCTGCAGGCCGGGCACGATGTCGCCGACGGCGTAGACGCCGGGGACGGTCGTGCGCAGGCGCTCGTCGGTGGTGACGAAGCCGCGGTCGACGGCGACGCCGGCTGACTCGTAGCCCAGGCCGTCGGTGACCGGTCCCCGGCCGACCGCCACGAGCAGCAGGTCGGCCTCGATGGTCTCGCCAGACTCGAGCGACACAGAGACGACGTCACCGTGCTGCGTGGCCCCGGCGAAGCGCACCCCGGTCTTGAACGAGATCTTGCGCTTGCGGAAGGACCGCTCGAGCTGCTTGCTGATGGCCTCGTCCTCGGCTGCCACGAGCCGGGGGAGTGCCTCGACGATGGTGACCTCGGAGCCGAAGCTCTTGAAGACGGAGGCGAACTCGACGCCGATGACTCCGCCGCCGAGCACGACCACCCGGGCGGGCACGTGGTCGATGGACAGGGCCTGCTCGCTCGTCATGATGCGGCCGCCGATCTCGAGACCGGGGAGCGACTTCGCGTAGCTGCCCGTGGCGAGCACGACGTTGCGGCCCGTGACCCGACGGTCGCCGACGACGACGGTGTGAGGGCCGTCGAGGACACCCGCTCCCTCGACGTAGTCGATCTTCGCGGCCTTGACAAGTCCCTGGAGGCCCTTGTGCAGGCGGCTGACGACGCCGTCCTTGTAGGCGTTGACGCCCGACATGTCGACCGACTCGAACGTCGTCTTGACCCCGAACGAGGCACCTTCGCGGGCGACGTCGGCCACCTCGGCGGCGTGGAGCAGCGCCTTGGTGGGGATGCATCCCTGGTGCAGGCACGTGCCGCCGAGCTTGCCCTTCTCGACCAGCGCCACCGACAGCCCGAGCTCTGCCGACCGGAGGGCACAGGCGTAGCCGCCCGACCCTCCACCGAGAATGACGACGTCGTAGTCGCTGGCGGCATCAGCCGGCATGTGGATGTTCTCCTTCGGGGCGGATCGTCCACTCCGGCCGTGGTGCAGCGGGAGAGGGGGACGTGCGGGAGTACGCGGTGGTGGGCGTACGGGGGGTCGTGCAAGAGCATCTTGTCATTGATCCTGTGCGAGGGCACAGGCAGGTCTCGGCGCCGCGTGTACTGCCCTCTGGGGCACGGCTGCACCACGTACAGTGCCGCCATGGGCTGGTTCTCACGACGCGGCAGCCACAAGGGTGTTGCCCGCCTCGGCCGTTCCGACGGGCCGAAGATGGAGATCGACCGCAAGGCGGTCGAGGAGCACCTGCGCGCGTTCGTCGAGTCGCGGCTCGGTGTCGAGGCCTATGTCGAGCCGGCAACCAGCATGACGCCCACGACGATCGTGCTCATCGCCTGGGACGGCGAGTGGACCCGGCGCGCGGTGGGCTCTCCCAAGGACGGTTTCGAGATGAGCCAGAAGCTCGGCGTCCCGGTCTACGACGTCAACCAGACCGGCTACCCCAACCGCATGCGTGAGTGGAGCAGGCGCCGACGGCAGGGCGACGCCTGACCGGGAGACCCGGCCACCCGGCATACGCCAGCAGGTGAGCGCGTGGAACGCGGGCGACCCTCCGGTCGGGAACGAAAGCGAGTGGACCGGGCCCCGGTTCGCTGACAGGGTGAAGACAGTCCGTCCCGTGCCGGGTTCGGAGCCAGCGCACACAGGAGGTTTCGGAATGTCGAAGCAGGATGGCGAGACCAGCGGTCCCAGCGAGGAGATGAAGGCCAAGTTCCGGGCCGCCCTCGACAAGAAGCACGCGCACGGTGGCAAGGACGTCTCCGACGACCACGACCACTCCAAGGTGCACGGGGCGCACGGCCCCGCCAAGGCCCAGCAGATGTTCCGTCGCAAGTCCGGCGGCTGACCAGCCCCTGACAGCCGAAGAGGCCACGTTCCCCTCGGGACGTGGCCTCTTCGCGCGATACCGGCGGGCGACGCTCAGACGTAGGACTCGGCGAGACCGACGAGCGTGCGCACGCCGAAGCCCGTGCCGCCCTTGGGCCAGTAGCCCGTCGGCGCCTTGTCGTTGAAGGCCGGTCCGGCGATGTCGAGGTGGCTCCACGGGATCCCCTCGCCGACGAACTCGGACAGGAAGATGCCGGCCGTCAGCATGCCGCCCTCCACACCGCCCTTGTGGGCCAGGTCGGCGTTGATGGACTCGAGGGCGGGACGCAGCTCCTGGGGCAGGGGCATCGGCCACATGGCCTCGCCGACCGTCGACGCGGCCTCCAGCACGCGGGTCCGGAAGGCGTCGTCGTTGCCCATGACGGCGCCGGTGTTGGCGAGGGCGACGACCTGCGCGCCCGTCAGGGTCGCGATGTCGACGATGGCGTCCGGCTTGCTCTCGGAGGCCAGGGCGATGCAGTCACCGAGGACCATGCGGCCCTCCGCGTCGGTGTTGAGCACCTCGACGGTCTTGCCGCCACGCATCGTCACGACGTCGCTCGGGCGCTGGGCGGTGGCGCTCGGCATGTTCTCGGCCAGGCCGAGGTAGCCGGTGACGGCGATGGGCAGACCGAGCTCGGCGATCGCGAGCACCGCGCCCGCCACCGCCGCGGCACCCGCCATGTCGCACTTCATCGTCAGCATGCCGTTCGCGGGCTTGATGCACAGGCCGCCCGAGTCGAACGTGATGCCCTTGCCGACGAACGCGATCGAGGCCTTGGGCCGAGCGGGGGCGTAGGTGAGGACGGCGATGCGCGGGTCGTTGGCCGACCCCTGGCCGACCCCCACGGTGCCGCCGAAGCCGCCGGCGCGGAGCGCCTTCATGTCGTAGGACTTGAGCTTGACCTTCGTGCCCTTGACGCGGTCGGCCAGCGAGTCGACGAAGGTCTCGGGGTAGAGAAGGTTCGGCGGCAGGTTGACGAGGTCGCGGGTGTAGGCGACGGCGTCGCCGAGCGCCGCGGCGCGCTTGACGGCCTTGCGGGAGGCTGCGTCCGCCGGGCCGACGAGCGCCACCGCGTCGACGGCGTCGGTGCTCGTCGTGCCGGCCTTGGACACCGCGTAGGCGCCGAGGGCGACGCCCTCGGCCACGGCGGAGACGACCTCGACCGAGGTGCCCGGGACGACGACCGCGACCTTCTTCTTCTTGCTCAGCGAGCGGATCGCGCCGCCGACCGCCTTGCGCAGGTCCTCGAGGGCGCCGGCACCGCTCGTCAGGGCGCCGACCCCGACGAGCACGACGAGCTTCGCGGCGACCTCGGGCACCGCGGCGAGTGTCGTCACCTCGCCGACCTTGCCGGCGAGCTCGAGGTCGGCGGCGACGGACTTGAGGTGCGAGACCGTCTTGCGCGGCAGGCCGTGGCCGGGCGCCAGGGTGGCGCCTCCGTCGGCGGGCACCAGCGCCACGACGAGGGCGTCGCCGGGGGTGTCGGCGGCCGAACGGTTGGAGATGGTCAGGTTGGCCACGAGGGGACTCCTTGGTCGGGGTGCTTCCGGGGCGCACGCGGTCCCGGGGCCGGGGGTGCGGTGAGAGCGGGTCTGGTGGTGCCGTCGTCGGTGCGGGGTCGGGTGCACTCACGGTGCCACGTCGCCCCGCGGGTGGGCGGCGTTCGATGATAACGAGCGGGGGAGGCGCTCCCGCCGAGCGGTAGGTTGGCGCCCATGACGACAGAGACGTCGGGGACCTCCCCGCTCACCTCACCCCTGCACGACCGCCACGTCGCCCTCGGCGCGAAGATGGCCGACTTCGGCGGCTGGGACATGCCGATCGAGTACCCCGGCGGCGGCGTCGTCGCCGAGCACACCGCGGTGAGAGAGCGTGTCGGCGTCTTCGACGTGAGCCACCTCGGCAAGGCCTCGGTGACGGGCCCGGGAGCGGGCGACTTCGTCAACTCCTGCCTCACCAACGACGTGCGCCGCATCCAGCCGGGCTCGGCGCAGTACACCCTCTGCTGCGACGACGCGGGCGGCGTCGTCGACGACCTCATCGTCTACCTCAAGTCCGACGACGACGTCTTCCTCATCCCCAACGCCGCGAACACGGCGGAGGTGGTGCGCCGCCTGCAGGCCGCCGCGCCGGAGGGCATCACCGTGACGAACCTGCACCGTGACTACGGCGTGCTCGCCGTCCAGGGCACGAAGAGCGACGAGGTGCTCGAGGCGCTCGGGCTGCCGACCGGCCACGACTACATGTCCTTCGTCGAGGCCGACTGGCGGGGCGTCCCCGTCATCGTCTGCCGCACCGGCTACACGGGCGAGCGCGGCTACGAGCTCGTGCCGCGCTGGGACGACGCCCCGGCGCTCTGGGACGCGCTCGTCGAGGCGATCGCGCCCTTCGAGGGCAAGCCGTGCGGTCTCGGCGCCCGCGACACCCTGCGCACCGAGATGGGCTACCCGCTGCACGGCCAGGACCTGTCGCTGCAGATCTCGCCGGTGCAGGCGCGGGCCGGCTGGGCGGTCGGCTGGAAGAAGGACACGTTCTGGGGCAAGGCCGCCCTCGAGGCGGAGAAGGCCAACCCGACGCGGCTCATGCGCGGCCTGCTCGTGACGGGCCGCGGCATCCCGCGCGCCCACTGCACGGTGTCGTTCCAGGGCGCGGCGGCCGGCGAGGTCACCTCGGGCACCTTCTCGCCCACGCTCAAGCAGGGCATCGCGCTCGCGCTGCTCAACCCGGAGATCGCCGACGGCGAGACCGTGTCGATCGACGTGCGCGGTCGCGCCCTCGAGGCGACGGTCGTGAAGCCGCCGTTCGTGCAGGTGCAGGTCCGCGAGGGCTGACCTTCCTCCGAGCACGTATGCCGGGTGGCGCGCCCCGCGGGCCACCCGGCATACGCTGCCCACCGTCGAGTGGCCACGATCGGCCCACTGCCAGTCGTCGAGTGGCCACCATCGCCCCCCTGCCAGTCGTGGAGTGGCCACGAACGGCCCTCGCCGGTGGTGGCCCGTTCGGCCGTGAGCGTTGACTCCGGGACAGAAGCGCCGGTTTCCATGGTCTCGATCTGTTGGTCGGCCATGGAGGGCCGCCTCTACGTCATGCGTGGCGAGACGGAGCGCTCGTCCGAGTGCCGACGAGTCCGTGCCTCCCGTGCGGTGCGCGCTACCCCCAAGAGTGCTTCACCTGACGTCCCAACGCAGTGTGAACCTTCGCGGGTCCGCGACGATCTTCTCAATCGTTTCCCGACCCTGCAGGACCGCGGCGCATCTCGCGTACAAGAAGCCGTCGGAACTGATCCCGGGTACCCGTGGGAGCCACCACGGCTCGGAGACGTCGCGCCAGCCCTGACGGGCGATCGGTCGCAGATCCATACGCTGCAGGACCTCGGCCAGACGATCCTCGAAAGCCAAGATGGTGTCGGGGGCGCCGGAGCAACGGCACTGAGGCCCGCGGAGGACAGGCCTTCATCGACACCTCGACACGGGCGGGGGTACGTGATCTACGTCGACTGCTGCTCTAGGGTTCATCGGCGACCCTGTGTCGGCGACCACGCCGAGGGGTCATGCGCTGTCCGGGGGTGAACCGCACCCGACCTGCTCGAGAGGCGGCAAGGGTTTCCCATGGTCGATGTCCTGCTGGCCGGTGCTCTGTCAATGGCGGTAGCGCTGTTGTGCACGAAGCCCTTCATCGCTTTCCTGGTCCGGCACCGTTACGGCCAGTTCGTGCGTGACGACCTCGTGCACCACCATGTCAAGCGCGGCAAGCCGACGATGGGTGGGGCCGTGATCATCGCAGCGGCGCTCGTGGGCTACTTCGGCTCGCATGGGCTCCTTGCGGCGCTCGGCGCCATGGGTGTGCTCAGGGAGGTACACAGCTCTGTCTCGCTCAGTGCTCTGCTGGTGCTCTTCCTGCTCACCGGTCTCGGCCTGGTCGGGTTCCTGGACGACTGGATCAAGATCCGCAAGGAGCGCAGTCTCGGCCTCAGGTCGAGGCAGAAGCTCCTGGGACAGACGCTTGTCACCGTCGCTTTCGCCCTGGCGGCCCTGCTGGTCAAGGACGAACGGGGGCTGGCTCCCGCGTCGACAGCGATCTCCGTCATCCGAGACACCAACGTCGACTTCGCCGTCGCGGGGCCTGTGGTGGGCGTCCTGCTGTTCATCGCGTGGTCGAACGTCCTCATCGCCGGAGCCTCCAACGGAGTGAACATCACCGATGGCCTGGACGGCTTGGCAACGGGGGCCTCAGTCATGGTGTTCGGCGCTTACACGATGATTGCCTTGTCCCAGTTCAGGCAGGGCTGTCAACTGCTTCCGGGGCCGGCGTGTTACGACGTGCCGGCCGCACTGGATCTGGCCGTCGTCTCGTGCGCGATCGCCGGTGCCTGCTTCGGGTTCTTGTGGTGGAACACCGCGCCGGCCGAGATCATCATGGGAGACACCGGCTCCCTGTCGCTCGGCGCGGCGTTGGCAGGGCTCGCGATCCTCACGCACACCCAGCTGCTTCTGGTGGTGCTGGGTGGCCTCTTCGTGATCGTCACCACGTCGGTCATCATCCAGGTGATCAGCTTCAAGCTGACGGGCAGGAGAGTGTTTCGGATAGCGCCGCTGCATCACCATTTCGAGATGGTCGGGTGGTCCGAGGTCACCATCGTGGCGCGCTTCTGGATCATCGCCGCCATCTGCGTTGCGGCGGGCCTGGCGCTCTTCTACAGCGGTTGAGTCGTCGCTTCCCGAACGACAGACGCCTCTTTGCTGGCCGTCGTCCCTAGAGTCGCTGGCCTGTACCGGGCAGCGGTCACCCAGATCGCGGCTACTTGTTTCATTGACGGAAGGACCGGTGCCTGCGCCCGCGAGGCGCACCGCGTAGGTGGCCGTGCCAGCCCGGGTCCGGCTGCAGGCCGCGTGCGCCTGCGACGCCCTCTTGGTGCTCGGCCTGGAGCTGGGGTCCGTCCTCCTGCCGCGTCTCGCCTGTTGCGGTCTCAGCCGACCGGCATGACCCGCAGTGTGGTCTCGGGTACGTCGCTGCAGTGACGGCGCCGACGGGTTCCGGGCCGTACCGGTCGTACTTCGCGTGGTAGGCGGCCGTCACCTGGTCGGCGGTTGCCGGTGGCGCGGGTTCGAAGGTGACGTCACGCTCGACGCCGCCCGAGCGGATGTGCCCCGCGCCGGTGGCCCGGGCCCGACGGAACCAGCCGTTCTGCGGGCCGTGCGCGGAACGGATGTAGATGGCGTCTCTGACCCGCACCTGCCAGATCGGGATGCCGGGTCGTAGGGACCCGTCCCGGCGCTGGCTTGAGACGTACAGCTCGTACGCGCCGCCGATACGGCTGAGCTCTTGCTCGGTCCATGACGTCATGGCGGTCTCCTGTGTGGTGCTCGTGCGGGTGGTCACCGGGTGCTGGCGATGGTGTACGCGGACAACCACTGCCCGGTGTCGTGGGTGAAGTGGATCTCGAGCTGCAACGGCCAGGTGCCGCGGCCGCCCCAGATGGTGGCGTCCGTCCGGGTCCGGGCCGTGAGCACCGGGTCTGTCGCGTCACCGCCGACCGTGACAGCCACGTCCGTGATGCGGTGGTAGGCCATCTCCCCGGAGGGGACCTGGGTCAGCCAATCGCGGCGGGGCTGCTCGTAGCCGGTCATATGCGTCAGCGTGAAGTTCTCGGTGAGCTGCTCCGCGAGGGCTGGGGCGTCGCCGGCGACCATGCTGTCGCGCTGCGCGGCGTAGTTGCCGCGCACAGCGGCATCGACGTCGTCGTTCGGTCCGGTCACGGGTGAGGTTCTCCTCCGCTGTCTGCCGTCAGGCTTCCGGGATCTCGCGGCCGTAGCTCTCGAGCGTGATGTCGGCCGGCTCCGGGCCGCCGCGCTGGCCGGTGTCCAGGGCGTCGATCGCGGCGAGTTGCTCGGTGCTGAGGTCGAAGTCGAAGACGTCGAAGTTCTCGGCGATGCGGTGGGCCTTGGTGGACTTGGGGATCACCGAGCGCCCCTGCTGCAGGTGCCAGCGCAGCATCACCTGGGCGGGGGTCTTGCCGTGTGCCTCGGCGATGCCGCCGATCACGGGGTCCTTCAGGGTGCTGCCCTTCGAGCCGTCGCGGTAGAAGGTGATGCCGCCGATAGGTGACCAGGCCTGAGTGAGGATGCCGTGCTGGGCGCCGAACGCCTGGACGTCGCGCTGCTGGAAGTAGGGGTGGTTCTCGATCTGGTTGACGGCGGGCACGACCTTCGCCTTCTCGAGCAGCGCGGTGAGGTGCTCGACCATGAAGTTGCTGACGCCGATGGCCCGGACCTTGCCGTCCGCGAGAAGGGTCTCCAGCGCCCGGTACGCCTCGAGGGTCTTGTCGAAGTCGGTCGGGAGGGCCTGGTGCAGGATGAGCAGGTCGATCTGCTCGACGCCGAGCTTGCCGGCGCTCTTGTCGAACCCGTGCAGGGTCTGGTCGTAGCCGTAGTCGCTGATCCAGATCTTCGTCTCGAGGAAGACCTCGCCGCGGGCGACCCCGGAGCTGTGGACGGCCTCGCCGACCTCGCGCTCGTTGCCGTAGGCGGCGGCGGTGTCGATGTGGCGGTAGCCGGTCGCCAGGGCCGCCTCGACGGCTGCGCGGGTCTCGTCCGGAGGGGTCTGGAACACGCCCAGCCCGAGTGCTGGCATCTCGATGCCGTTGTTGAGTGTAACTGTAGGAGTGGTCATGTCGGTCACGCTAGGCGGGGCGCCGGTGCCTGGGGAGTCCCTGCCGGTGGTGGTACCGGCAGTACCTGCCAGCGGGCAGACCTGGTCACTGAAGTGCCCTCGCCGGTCCCGTCTTCACGGGTGTCCGGCGGTGGACGCGGCCTTACTGCAGGTCGTCCGCGCCGTCACGGCCGTGCGCGCCGGAGACGGGGAGCGCCGCCGCGGGCGGAGCGGTGGCCCAGCTCGCGAGCAGGGCCACCGCGTCAGCGGCGGGGCTGTCGGCGGCGGCGGTGTAGACGTTGAGGCGTTGTCCTTCGTCGCCGGGGAGCGCGAACGCCTCGAAGTCGAGGGTGATCTCGCCGACGAGCGGGTGGTGGAAGGTCTTGGTGCCGGAGCGGTGGTAGCGCACATCGTGGGCGGCCCAGAGCTGACGGAACCGGTCGCTGCGAGTGGACAGCTCGCCAATGAGGTCCTGCAGGTCCTTGTCGTACGGGTCGCGGCCGGCCTCGGCGCGCAGGTAGGCGACGGCGTCGGTCTGGATCCGGTCGAAGTGGGTGAAGAACTCCGGCGCGTCCGGGTTGAGGAACACGAACCGGGCCGTGTTGGGACGGTCGGACTCCTCGAAGATCGGGCTGTAGAGGGCCCGGCCGAGGTCGTTGGCGGCGAGGATGTCGAAGCGGCCGTTGCGCAGGTAGGCCGGGGTCGGCAACAGGTCGAGCATCCGCTGGATCGTGGGCCGCACCCGCCGCCTGGAGGGCGCCTTGCGGGCGGGCTTGCGGGTCGACGCGGCGGGGACGAGACGGTAGAGGTGGTCGCGTTCGGCCTCGTCGAGCTGCAGGGCGTGCACGACACCGTCGAGGAGGCTCTCGGAGACCGAGCCGACGTTGCCGCGTTCGAGCTTGGTGAAGTACTCGACGCTGATGCCGGCGAGCATCGCTGCTTCCTCGCGGCGCAGGCCGGCGACGCGGCGGTTGGCCCCGTAGACGGGCAGGCCGGCCTGCTGCGGGGTCAGCCGCGCGCGGCGGGTCACCAGGAAGTCTCGCAGCTCGTCCTTCGGGTTCACGGTCTCCACGGTAGGTAGTCGCAGCCGTTGTCTGCGAGTCCCTGACGGTACCCCTCTCCACAGGGGCTCCCACACTCTGCGCCGGCCCGGTTGTCTTGAGGCCGTGACCACACCCACCCACGCTCCAACCCACACGACGAACAGGCGCGCCGCCTCATGGCCCCAAGAGGGTGCTCCTGCGTCGGCGGGGCCTCCCGGGCACACCCGGGCGATCCTGGCGATCATCCTGGTCAGCTACTTCCTGATCCTGCTCGACAACTCCGTCGTCTTCACCGGCGTCCCCTCCATCCGGGCCGACCTGAACCTGCCGCAGACGCAGCTGTCCTGGGTCCAGGACGCGTACACCCTCGTCTTCGGCGGCCTGCTCCTGCTCGGCGCGCGCCTTGGTGACCTGCTCGGGCGCCGCCGCGTGTTCATCGCCGGCCTGCTCGTGTTCGTCCTCGCGTCCGCCCTCGTCGGGTCGGCACCGAACGGCACGTGGCTGGTGGTGGCCCGCGCGATCCAGGGCATCGGCGCCGCGATCGTCGCCCCGTCCTCGCTGTCGCTGCTGACCGCGAGCTTCCCTGAGGGCCCGGCACGCGCGCGAGCGGTGGCGATGTACGGTGCGACCGCCGGCATCGGCGCCAGTCTCGGACTGGTGGTCGGCGGCGCCGCCGCGGACCTGGTCTCGTGGCGGGCCGGGTTCTTCATCAACCTGCCGATCGTCATCGCCATGGTCCTGCTCGCGCCGAAGTACCTCCCCGAGACCGAGACCCGCACCGGCGCGTTCGACCTGCCCGGCGCGATCCTCGCAACGCTCGGCACCGGGGCCCTCGCGTTCTCCGTCATCGACTCCGCCGACCACGGCTGGACCACCCCCACCGTCCTGCTCTCCTTGGCCGCTGGTGTGGTGCTGCTCGCGCTGCTCGTGCTCCGGGAACGCGGCGCGCCCCAGCCGATCATCAGCGTGAGGTGTTTAGCGTCAAGGGCTGGGCGGGTGCCGGTGTCTCGTCGTCGGTCCCTGCATAGCTAATCGAGGTCGTGCTCGGCAGCGTGTGATCGGGTTGTGTCGACGACGGGAC
>NZ_BAAARE010000019.1:0-90231 GCF_039532035.1 Terrabacter carboxydivorans
TCAAACACCCACCCCCGAAAAGGAGACGGGCAAACTTTGAACCCATGAAGGGCTCGAAAACCTGACTGAAGTCGAACAACCAGCTCAAAAAGAGTTGATCATTCAGTTTCAACCAAAGGATAATTCGCCCAAAACAAACCCAGACCCACCCTCATGGATGACTCCGAGCCAGCCTCGGGACGAGGTAATTGGCATCGATTTTTGACACGCTGTTGAGTTCTCAAGAATCGGACACACACCTTCACCCGGCTCAGTGAGCCAGCCTCAGGGGCAACCTTTCAAAACTATCCCGCCTCAAGCTTGGGAGTCAAAAGCCGCGAAACGATCTTCAGACCGCCCGGCTTCGACCCGCTTGGTGTCAGCGGTTCTTGCCCTCCAAGGCTACCCGATCAGATCGAGTGCCTCAGACCATCTCGTCATCCCCGGGACCGGCCAACTTCGCTCGCGATCACTCGCTCCGCGGTGGCGTCCGTTCCTCCCTGTCGGGCTGACGAAGAGAACGTTACATGGGGCTCCCCGGATCGCATAATCGGCTCCGGCACCGCCCCCGGAGCCCCCTTCAGAGCGACCTCGGGCCACCCCGCTGGCCACCCTGCCGGCCACCCTGCGGGCAGCCCTCAGACCTCGGCGGACCTCAGCGGATGCGGGCCAGGTCGAGCGTCCAGACCGGGTTGCCCGGCACCGCCGTCACCCGGTCACCGCTCGCGAAGCGCGTCGCGGGCTGGAGCAGCGGGACGAACGGGCTCCGCTCGTTCATCGCGAGCTGCCACGCGGCATACGCCCCCGCCCGGTTGTCGCCGACGGAGGAGCGCGCGGCATCGGTGAGGTCGTCCATGACCTGGTCGGTGCCGCGGGCCCAGCCGGCCCGGGAGCCGACGAGCTCACCCGGCGCGAAAGCGAGGTAGTTCTCGGGGTCCGGGTAGTCCGGGCTCCAGCTCCACAGGCTGAACGCGCTGCGCCCGGAGCGGTAGGCCGCGAGCGCCTCGGCCGCCGGCGCCGGGTTGAGCTGCACCTTGATGCCCACCTCGGCGAGCTGGGAGCGCACGGCGCTGGCGAGGGCGGTCGTCGGGATGCCCTGGATCGGGAGGTCGGCGGCATACGACAGGGGGATCGGCTGCCCCCGGTAGCCGGAGCGGCGCAGCGCCGCCTTCGCGGCCGTCAGGTCTCGCGCCGGCACGATCGGCAGCGTGACGACGGGCGTGGGTATGCCGTTCGCCCCTGTGGTCATGGCAGCGCTCGGTGTCGCAGGGGTGCCCGTCGACGACGGCGCCGTGGACGAGGGTGCCGGAGGCGAGGTGGTCGGGTTCGGGGTGCCGGTCCCCCCGGTGCCGTCGGTGGCCGGCGGCGTCGGGGCAGGCGCGAGGTCCTCGAGCGCACCGACGATCCCGGCCGGGATGAGACCCGCCGCGGGCATGGACCCCTCGGCGGTGCGGGCCAGCGCCTCCCGGTCCAGTCCACGGCGCACCGCCTCGTCGAAGTCGGCGTTGGCCGTCCACGCGTTGAGCGCCTTGTCGCGGGCCAGCGCGAGGTAGACGAGCGAGCTCGAGCGCATCGTCGTGATCGTGACCGACGAGGTCTGCGGACCGGCGTCGACCCCCTCGGCCTGGTTCGGTGAGAGGTCGAGGGCGACGTCGAGGGCGCCCGTGCGCAGCGCGGTCAGCTGCCGCTTCGCATCGAGGTTGCGCACGATCACCTCGGGGAAGGCCGGCTTGGGGCCCGTCCACAGCGGGTTGGCCTTGAGCCGCACCTCCGAGGACCCCCGCACGCTCTCGATGACGTAGGGACCCGACCCCGCGGAGTGTTGCGACAGGTAGCCCCCGGCGGTGTCACCCGGGCCGATGGTCCCGCCGTTCGCCTTGACCGCGGTCGAGTTGAGGATGCCGAACGCGGGGTTGGCGAGGATCGCCGGCAGCGCGAAGTTCGACCCGGTCGAGCTGAGCGTGAAGGTGCGGTCGTCGACCTTGGTCGTCGAGACGGTGCCGATGATCGACGCGGCCGGACCCGAGAGGCCCTTGGCCCGCTCCAGGGTGAAGATGACGTCGTCGGTCGTCACGGGAGTGCCGTCGGAGAAGACGAGGCCCTTGCGCAGCCTCAGGGTGAGCCAGCGACCCTCGGGGGACAGGGTGTACTCGGCCATCCCGGGCACGACCTTCGTCGGGTCGTCGGGATCGAGGGTCGTCAGCGTCTCGTAGAGCGAGTGCGTCAGGAGCGCACCGCTGCGGTCGAACTGCCGCGTGGGGTCCAGCGTCGAGTGGTCGAAGACGGCCCCCACGACGAGCGGCGCCTTGGCCGTCGTCGAGGTCGGCGTCGGCGTGGCCGCCCCCGCCGTGGTCCCGTCGGTGGCGACGGGCGTCGACACGTCGGTCGCGGCGCTCGTGCAGGCGGCGGTCGCCAGCGCGAGCACGCCGGCCGTCGCCACCATCGTGGTGCGGACGAGACGTCGACGCATGGACTTCCTTCGGAGTCGCCCGGCCGGGTCGGGACCAGGCCGGGCTCGGGGCAGCGCGCGGGCACGAGGACAACGACGGGCAGGTGGCACCGACGGCAGCCCGGAGCACCCCTGTCCGTGGTCCGGAGTCTAGCCGCCACCGCCAGCGGCGGCGCTCGCCTGCGTCGCGCTGGGCGCGAGCACGAGGTAGGCCTGCGCGACGAGCACGACGCCGATGGCCACCCACTTGCCCGTCGGCAGCTCCACGCCGTAGCGCCAGCGGTCGACGAGGACGAGGCCCACCTGCAGCATGACGACCCAGCCCATCGTGACCAGGGCGAGCTCGGCGTACCTCAGCGACGACGCATACACCCATAAGAGGACGAGGAAGGCGCCCGCACCGAGCACGAGGGCCCGCACGCTGCCGTTCGTCGCCCACTCCTTGGCGAGGACCGCGCCCGCGAGGTCGAGGCCCGCGAGGCAGACCATCGCGATCGTCGCGACGACGGGGACCGGCCAGTCCTCGGGCGCCTTGATGAGGGGGAACACGTCGGTCACGCTCATGAGGGCAGTCCTTCCGGGGGAGGGCCCGACCCCACGGGCCCTTGCCGTCAGAGGGCGCCGCCCCCGCGGGTGATACCCCTGCCGCGATCCCCGTGCCTCGATACCAGCGCCGCGAGGGCCCGGCCGCGCCTCAGGCGCCGACGTAGGCGGCGAGGTGCTCGCCCGTCAGGGTCGACCGGCCCGCGACGAGGTCGGCCGGCGACCCCTCGAAGACGACCGTGCCGCCGTCGTGGCCGGCCCCCGGACCGAGGTCGATGATCCAGTCGCCGTGCGCCATGACGGCCTGGTGGTGCTCGATGACGACCACCGACTTGCCCGACTCGACGAGCCGGTCGAGCAGGCCGAGCAGGTTGTCGACGTCGGCGAGGTGCAGGCCGGTCGTCGGCTCGTCGAGCACGTAGACCTCGCCCTTCTCGGCCATCTGCGCGGCGAGCTTGAGGCGCTGGCGCTCCCCGCCGGAGAGCGTCGTGAGCGGCTGGCCGAGCGTCAGGTAGCCGAGCCCGACGTCGGCGAGGCGCGTCAGGATCGTGTGGGCGGCCGGGGTGCGCGCCTCGCCCTCGGCGAAGAAGTCGAGCGCCTCGGTCACCGGCATCGCGAGCACCTCGGCGATGTTGCGGCCACCGAGCTCGTAGCCCAGGACCGCGGCCTGGAAGCGCCGGCCCTCGCACTCCTCGCACGTCGACTCGACCGTCGCCATGACGCCGAGCTCGGTGTAGATGACGCCGGCACCGTTGCAGGCCGGGCAGGCGCCCTCGGAGTTGGAGCTGAAGAGCGCGGGCTTGACGCCGTTGGCCTTGGCGAACGCCTTGCGGATCGGCTCGAGCAGGCCGGTGTAGGTGGCCGGGTTGCTGCGGCGCGAGCCCCGGATCGCGCCCTGGTCGACGACGACGACGCCGTCACGCTTGGCGAGCGACCCGTGCACGAGCGAGCTCTTGCCGGAGCCCGCGACGCCGGTGACGACGCACAGCACCCCGAGCGGGATGTCGACGTCGACGTCGCGCAGGTTGTGTGTCGACGCCCCGCGGATCTCGATGGCCCCGGCGGCCTCGCGCAGCGAGCTCTTGAGGCTGACGCGGTCGTCGAGGTGGTGGCCGGTCACCGTGTCGCTGCGACGCAGCTGCTCGACGGTGCCCTCGAAGACGACCTCGCCGCCGCCCGTGCCGGCCCCGGGGCCGAGGTCGACGACGTGGTCGGCGATGGCGATGGTCTCGGGCTTGTGCTCGACGACGAGGACGGTGTTGCCCTTGTCGCGCAGCTGGAGCAGCAGCTGGTTCATCCGGGCGATGTCGTGCGGGTGCAGGCCGATCGTCGGCTCGTCGAAGACGTAGGTCACGTCGGTGAGGGAGGAGCCGAGGTGACGGATCATCTTCGTGCGCTGGGCCTCGCCACCGGACAGCGTGCCGGCGGGGCGGTCGAGCGAGAGGTAGCCGAGGCCGATCTCGGCGAAGGAGTCGAGCAGGTGCTGCAGGCCCTTCAGCAGCGGCGCCACCGACGGCTCGGACAGGTCGCGCAGCCAGACCGCGAGGTCGCTGATCTGCATCGAGCAGAGCTCGGCGATGTTCTTGCCCCTGATCTTCGAGGACAGGGCCTCCTGGGACAGTCGCGTGCCGTTGCAGTCGGGGCACGTCGTGAACGTGACGGCCCGCTCGACGAAACGGCGCACGTGCGGCTGCATCGCGTCGAGGTCCTTGGACAGCATGGACTTCTGGACCTTGGTGAGGACGCCCTCGTAGGTGAGGTTGACGCCCTCGACCTTGATCTTCTCCGGCTCGCCGTAGAGCAGCTTCTGGCGCTGTCTGTCGGTGAACTTCGCGATCGGCTTGTCCATGGGCAGGCCGGCGCCGCCGAAGATCCGGCCGTACCACCCGTCCATGCTGTAGCCGGGCACGAGCAGGGCGCCCTCGGCGAGCGACTTCGACTCGTCGTAGATCGCGGTCAGGTCGAAGTCGTTGATCGACCCCATGCCCTCGCACCGGGGGCACATGCCGCCCTGGTAGACGGCTTCGCGCACGATCGAGGTCTCCGTGCGGTTGCCGCGGTCGGTCTTCATGACCCCGCTCGCGACGCGCGTCGGCACGTTGAAGGCGAAGGCGGTCGGCGGCCCGATGTGCGGCGTCCCGATCCGGCTGAAGAGGATCCGGAGCATCGCGTTGGCGTCGGTCGCGGTGCCGACGGTCGAGCGCGGGTTGGCGCCCATCCGCTCCTGGTCGACGATGATCGCGGTCGTCAGCCCCTCGAGGAGGTCGACCTCCGGCCGGGCCAGCGAGGGCATGAAGCCCTGGACGAAGGCGCTGTAGGTCTCGTTGATCATCCGCTGCGACTCGGCGGCGATGGTGGCGAAGACGAGCGAGCTCTTGCCCGAGCCGGAGACGCCGGTGAAGGCCGTCAGCCGCCGCTTGGGCAGCTCGAGGCTGACGTCCTTGAGGTTGTTCTCCCGCGCGCCCTGCACGCGGATGGTGTCGTGGACGTCGGCCGGGTGGGGCCCGTGCGACGGAGCCGTGACGCTCCCCGCTGCGGCGCGCTTCGTTGCCATGCGACGTACGCTACGACGCCGCGCGCCCGCGCGGCTCCCGGATTCCTCGGCCGGTTGCTCGCTCGGGCCTGCTGGTCCGGCGCGGCCCGGCGCGGCCCGGCGCTCAGCCGAACTCGGTGACAAAACGCCGCAGCACGTCGTGCGCGGCCGACACGTCCGCGGCGTGCACGGCCTCGATGATCGCGTCCTGCTCCTCCGGCCGGAAGTAGCCGAGGTGGGCGTAGGCCCGGATGCGCTCGACGAAGGTCTCGACCTCGAGCTCGGGGTGGAACTGGGTGACCCACGCGCACGGCCCGACCCGGTAGGCCTGCACCGGGCAGGCGTCGCTCGTCGCGACGACCACGGCGCCGGGCGGCGGCTCGGTCGCCGCCTCCTTGTGCCCGACGAACGCAGCGAACGTGTGGGGCAGGTCGCCGAAGAGGAGGTCGCTGCGGCCCGCCTCGGTCACGCGCACCGTCGTGGTGCCGACCGGCTCGCCGTAGGTGCGGTCGACGACCCCGCCGAGGGCGAGGCTCGTCGCGCCGACGCCGTAGCAGAGGCCGAGGTAGGGGACCTGGCGCTCGACGAGCTCACGCACGAGCTCGGTCAGCTCGCCCTCGACGCGCCGCTCGGTGGGTGACTTCGCCGAGTCGGGCTCGCTGACGGTGAACGGGCTGCCGCCCAGCACGACGCCGGAGTATGCCGTGAGCTCGAGGGGCACGACGGGTCCCTGCTCGAGGCGTAGGTGCACGACCCGCTCGGCCGGCAGGGCGGTCAGGCGCAGGAAGGCGGCGCGCTCCTGCGCGGCGAGCGCGTCGTCGACCCGAGAGGTGAGCAGCAGGAAGGGACGTCCCGTCACGGGAGCAGGTCGTCGAGGTAGAGCGGCAGCATCGCCCACCAGGTCGGCCAGTCGTGGTCGTAGGAGGGACCCCAGTCGTCGACCCGGTTGGGGATGCCCTTGCTGCCGAGCACGTGGGCCACGGCGCGCGACTCACCGACGTCCTCCCAGCGGCCGCTGCCGCTCGCCAGCACGACCATCCGGGTGCGCAGCACGTCGAGGGCGGGCCCCTCGAGCCCCGGGACGAAACGCAGCGGGGAGCTGAAGTAGAGGTCGTCGTTGACGTGGCCGTCGAGGAACTGCTCGATGGCGTACGTCCCACTCATGCAGACGGCGGAGTGCACGAGCTCGGGGTAGCGGCACGTGATCGCGAGGGCGTTGAAGGCGCCGATCGACGAGCCCGCCACGGTGACCGGGACACGCTGGCCGCCGAGGTCGGAGTGGATCGCGGGGATGACCTCGCGGGCGATCGTCTCGTGGAAGGCGTTGAAGAGCGCGAGCCGGTGCTCGACCGTGCCGCGGTGCTGGGCGAGGGCACGTCCGGCGACGCTGTCGACGGAGTAGACCTTGGCCCGGCCCGCCGAGATGAGGGGCTCGAGGTGGGCGATCATGTGGTGGCGCTCGACCTCCTCCGCGTCACCTCCAGCTGTGGGAAAGAGGAGCACGGGCGCGCCGTAGGTGCCCCACCTCGCGACACTGATGTCCTGGCCCAGACGGTCGGAGTACCACCGGTCGGTCACCTTCATGAGCTGCCTGCCCTCTCAGTCGGATTCACTCGTAGACGAACTTCTGGGGTCCGGGGAAGAGCCACGACAGGCCGTCGCCCAGCCGGTCGCGCCAGTTCTCCCAGTTGTGGCCGTCGCGCGACTCGGTGTAGCGCACGGTCATGCCGGTGTGACGGAAGACCGGCACCATCGACCTGTTCGGGGTGATGAGCGGCTCGTAGACGCCGCAGGACATGAAGATCCGGCCGGTCACCGCGGTGGGCTTCTCGCGGAAGCGGTTGACGAACTTCACGACCGGGTCGAAGGCCGGGCCGCCACCGTGGTCGAAGCCGATGTCGGTGAAGACGAGCGAGGCCGACTGCAGCATCAGGGACCCGAAGAACCCGGGGTAGCGCACCGCCGTCGAGAGCGAGGCGATGCCGCCGAACGAGCTGCCCATGAGGCAGCGGGCCTCGGGAGTGTCGATGAGCGGCAGCCGGTCGGTGAGGAGCGGGACGAGCTCGCGCGCGACGAACCGGGCGTGCGGTGCGTGGTTGGGGTACTCCTTGAGCCGGTCGCGCGGCGGCACGAAGACGGCGACGAGCGGGTCGATGTCGAGGCGGTGGATGAGGTTGTCGAGGACCGTCTTCATCGCCGCGAACTCGAGGTAGTCGGTGCCGTCGTGGACGACGAGCAGCGGGTAGCGCTGCGCCCGGTTGAAGCGGGCGGGCAGGTAGATCTGCACCGGCTGGTCGCGGCGCAGGGCCTTGCTGCGCACCTGCTCCTCGACGAGAGTGCCGGGCCGGGCCTCCGGGTCGAAGGCCACCCACTCGGGCACGCGGTAGCCGATCGCCGCGCACACCGACGACGACCCCATCGGGCTGTGCGCGAGCCGAGGGTTGAGCAGGTCGTTGAAGCGCTCGTAGTGCTCGCCCTTGCGGATCTCGACCTGGTACTCGACCCGGGACCCCTCGGGCAGCACGGTCGTCACGGACCACAGGTCCGAGTCGCCGATCCGCTTGAGCGGCAACGGGTCCGGCAGCCCGACGACCCGGTGCCGGATCCACACCTCGTCGACGTCACCGCGGTAGAGGAAGGTCACGCGCTCACCCTCGATGATCGGGCAGCCATAGCGCTCGACGAAGCGGTCGATCGTCGGACCGTCGAGCGGCAGCCGCTCGCGCAGCCGGTTGACGGCCAGGCGCTCCATCGCGCTCATGCGGCCCCCACCACGGAGACGTGGCCGGTGCGGTCGAGGACGCGAGCGCCGGCCGGCAGGTCGGTGGCGCCGTCGGGGAAGCGGACCACGGCCCCGTCGTCGAGCAGCAGCAGGCGGTGCTCGGCGAAACGCCTGGCCAGCACCGACATCCGCTCGTGGTCGTCGAGCTGGAGGCGCCGCTTGGCGTGCGGCAGGGCGACGATCCCGGGCAGCCGCCCGAGCCCCCGGTCGTGGAGCTCGGCCGCCGTGACGCCCTGGGGCGCGAAGTCGTGGAAGAGGACCACCTCGTCGGTGAGCGCCATCGCGCCCGCCGACCACGCCACGACGGACTGCTCGGGACGCAGCTCCACGTCGAAGACGCGCAGGGTCCACAGGAGCGTGCGCACGTTGCCGCCGGCGATGACGACCGCTTCGCACTCGTCGAGGACCGCGCCGATCTCGCCCCGGTGCCAGCCGATGGTGCCGCTCTCGTCGGGGGGCGCGGTGGCGCGGACCGAGCGGTACAGCTCGTCGAGCTCGGCGACATACCAGCGGTCGACCTCGCGGACCGCCTCCATGGCGGACTCTTCGGCGATCGGGCCGACGGCGTGGATCGACGTGCGGTGCGCGACGGCCTGCACCGCGTCGATCGCCGCCTGCAGCCGGATGCCGTAGAAGATGCGCAGCTCGTCCATGCGGTCGCGGAACGCCCGGGCCGCTGCGCCGAAGTGCTCGTCCTTGGACAGCACGTCCATCATCCGGTGGTGCAGCCGGAGGTTGACGCCGCGGCCGTCGAGGTGACCGGCGAGCTCGGCGTCGTCGGACTCGCGCTCCTCCCAGCCGGAGTTGACCATGGCGATGCGCCCGGTCACGCCGAGGGCGCGCACGGTGGAGCCCACCGTCGTGGTGAAGCGCTGAGGTCCGAGCAGGATCGTCGTCGACATCGGTGCGAGGCAGCCGCGCTCAGCCCGCGTGCATGCGGATCGTGCGACCGACGTCGTCGAGCATCGCGCGCACCGTGTCGAAGTCGGGGTGGCGCAGCCGCACCCACGCGTTGGCCATGTAGCCCGCCTCGACCGCCTGCGTGCCGTGCCCGACCGGCGGGAAGTGTCCGTCGATGACCCACTCGCCGTAGCGGGACTGGATCTCGTCGATGCCGGAGTAGCCCGTCACCGACCCGTCACGGTCGGGGCGCACCGCGACGATGCCCGCGGCATACGACCGCTTCATCTGCTGCTCGGGGGCGCGGTGGGTAATGACGTGCGCCCACTCGCGGTAGACGTCGACGTCGTTGGCCGCGGAGTAGACGTCCCACGCGCCGACACCCGGGGGGCGCGCGCCGATCTCGCTGAACTTCAAGCCCTTCGGGCCGTAGAACCACTCCATGTGCGTCGCCGACGTCTCGATGCCGAGGGCCTCGATGACGCGCCGGCCGAGGTCGCGCACCTCCGCGTAGAAGGCGTTGCCCGGCTCGTCGATGCGGTTGGTCGTGACGAACTGCGGCGAGATCCAGCGGTGGCGCATCGCCTCGAGGACGTTGGGGTAGTAGTGCGTCGCCCAGTCGTGCACGACCTCCCCGTCGAGGCTGATCGTGTCGTAGAACCCCTCGTGGCCCTCGACGAACTCCTCGATGGCGATGGAGCTCTGGCCCTCACGGCCGTAGGCCGCGAGGGCCTGCTCGAGGTCGTGGTCGCTGTCGACGCGCACCGTGCCCTGGGCGCCGGCACCGGCGCGCGGCTTGAGGATCAGCGGGTAGCCCTCGCGCTCGGCGAAGGCGCGCGCCTCGGCGGCCGAGTCGACGGCCGCGCTTGCAGCAGTGGGGACCCCGGCCTGCCGGAGCGCCTCCTTCATCGACGGCTTGTCGCGGCACAGCCATGTCGTGCGCACGCTCGTGCCGGGGATGCCGCACGCCTCGCGGACCCGCGCGGCGGTCATCGTGTGCGACTCGACGGTCGCCTCCAGGGCGTCGATCCACACCTTGTCCTGGAAGTAGCGGACCGCCTCGACCATCTGGTCGACGTCGGTGACGTTGCCGACGCGGTAGTAGCCGCGCAGCGCCCCGAGCACCTCGTCGTCGAGGTGGCCCTCCTCGGTCTCGCCGATGCCGTAGACGTTGGCGCCCACCGACGCGAGCGCGTGCACGAAGCGGCGCTGGTTCGCCGGGAACGACGGCTCCACGAAGATGATGTTCACCTCGCCGACGCTATCGGTCCTCCGCGAGGGTTGCCACGGACCGACGCCCGCCGCCGTGTGCCGTCGGGCGGGTCGCACCGAAATGCGGGCGCCGTCGGGAGTGGAGGACGAGACTGGAGATGTCGCATCTCGGGCAGCACCTCACCCCTTACGGAGATTGCCATGTCGAGCACCGTCCCGAACCCTGCCTCACCCGATCCGGTCGACCACCCCAACCGCCCGCCGACGACCCGCCGCGAGGCCGCGAGCGCCTGGTCCGCCGCCACGACCTCGACCGGCTGGTCCGGGGCCCTCATCGCCATGGGCGTCGTGTCCGTCGTCCTCGGCGTCATCGTCCTCGTCTGGCCCAAGGCGACGCTGCTCGTCGTGGCCATCACCTTCGGGCTCCAGCTCATCGTGGCCGGCGCCGTGCGCCTGTCGGTGAGCCGTGACCTGCCGGCCGACCCCGGCTGGCTCAAGCCCGTGTCGATGGTGCTCGGCGTGCTGTCGATCATCGCCGGCATCATCTGCCTCTTCCGCCCGGGCACCTCGCTCGTCGTCATCGCGATCTTCATCGCGGCCGGCTGGATCGCCGAAGGCGTCGCGGCCCTGGCCCAGGGCTTCGGCTCGGACCGCTCCACCGGCGCGCGCGTCTTCCTCATCGTCAGCGGTGTCGTCTCGGTCCTCGCCGGCCTCGTCGTCGCGATCTTCCCGGGATCCTCGCTCGTGCTCCTCGCGCGGATCGCCGGCATCATGCTCATCCTCATCGGCCTCGCCGAGCTCGTGACCGCGTTCATGGCCCGCCGGGCCGCCGGCACGGGTGCGGGCACGGGCAGCACGGCGACGCCCACCCCGGCCTGACGGCATACGACCTCGCCCGAGGGCACACGCCGCCCGACGGCACACGAAGGCGTGGAGGTCCGCACCCCTCAGCGGGTTGCGGACCTCCACGTTCGCGTCCGCCGGTCCTGCTGGACCTGGCGCTGGCTAGGTTGTCGCGCATGAGCGACGTCGCGGCCCGGCTGGTGGACTACTACGAGCGGGAGATGGCCGACCGCGCCACCCGGCCGCTCGCCGACGAGCGCGAGCAGCGGCTGACGGCGTTCGTCGAGCACCTCCTGACCGAGGGGCTCGGGTCGGTGGTCGAGGTCGGCCGCGGCGCCGGTCGCGACGGCGTCCGGATCGCGGCGTCCGGCGTGGCCTACAGCGGGGTCGACCTGACCCCGGCCGCCGTCGACCTGTGCCGCCGGCTCGGGCTCGACGCGTACGTCGGGTCGGCGACCGACCTTCCGTTCGCGGACGACTCGTTCGACGCCGGCTGGACGATGAGCACCCTGACGCACCTGCCGGGCGACGAGATGGTGACGGCGCTCGCCGAGCTGCGCCGGGTCGTGCGTGCCGGCGGTGTGCTCGAGGTCGGGGTGTGGGGCGCCGAGACGAGCGGTGAGTGGACCGACGACGGCGGGCGCTACTTCCGCAGCCGCACCGACGAGGAGCTGCGCGAGCTGCTCGGCGCGGTCGGTGAGGTCGGTGAGGTCGTCGCCTTCGACACGTGGACGCACTTCACCGACGGTGGGCACTACCAGTGGGCGCGCGTCGTCGTCTCCTGACGGGCGGCGGCCGGGCCGGTGCTGCGCGTTCGGTCCGGTGACAGGTCGCCGGACCGAACCCGGGGCTTGCGACCGGAGCCGCATCACCGGTCAGAGCCAGCCGCGGTCCTGGGCGACACGCGCGGCCTCGGCTCGGGTCGACGTGCCCGTCTTGCCGATGGCGGAGCTGAGGTGGTTGCGCACCGTGCCCTGCGAGAGGTGCACCATCCCGGCGATGGCGGCCACCGTGCCGCCGCGCAGCGCGACCGCCAGCACCTCGCGCTCGCGCTCCGTGAGCGGGTTGGCGCCGTCGACGAGCGACTCGGTGGCGAGGGAGGGGTCGACGACGCGCAGGCCCGCGTGGACGCGGCGGACCGCCTCGGCGAGCTGGCGCGCCGGCGTGTCCTTGACGACGAAGCCCGACGCGCCGGCCTCGAGCGCGCGGCGCAGGTAGCCGGGCCGGCCGAACGTCGTCACGACGAGCGTGCGCACCCCGGGCAGGGCATCGCGCACCGCGGCGGCAGCGGCGATGCCGTCGGTGCCCGGCATCTCGATGTCGAGCAGGCACACGTCGGCTCCGGACGTCCGCGCGGCCTCGACCACCTCATCGCCCCGGCCGACCTCGGCCACCACCTCGAGGTCGGGCTCGAGGGCGAGCAGCGCCGCGAGCGCCCCTCGCACCAGGGCCTGGTCGTCGGCGAGCAGCACCTTGATCGGGTCGCTCACACCGTCACCTCCAGCACGGTCCCATGGCCCTCCGGGCCCGTCTCGAGCGAGAGACGACCTCCCGCGGCACCGACCCTCTCACGCAGCCCGCGTATGCCGTTGCCCTCGGGCCGCCCGTCGATGCCGCGTCCGTCGTCGCGCACGACCAGGCGGTTCGTCGCGAGCTCGACCCAGCACGCGTCGGCGTCGCTGTGGCGCACGACGTTGGTCGTCGCCTCGCGCAGCACCCAGGCCAGCACCGTGCGGTGGCGAGGGTCGACGGCGCTCGGGTCGTCCGGGACGTGGGCCTCGATGCCGGCCCCCGCGAGAGCGGTCCTGGCCGAGGCCAGCTCGTCGCCGAGGCGCGCCACGCGAAGGCCGCCCACGGTCGCCCGGATCTCGGCGAGCGCCTGCCGGCTGAGCGCCTGGATCTCGGCCAGCTCGGCCTTGGCGCGCTCGGGGTCGAGGTCGACGAGCCGCTCGGCGAGCTCCGCCTTGACGGTGACGACGGTGAGCGAGTGGCCCAGGACGTCGTGCACGTCGCGGGCCACGCGCTCACGCTCCTCGACGATGGCGAGGTCTCGTGACATCCGCTCGTACTGCTCCCCGCGGTCGGCGACGAGCCGGACGCCGCCGGTCATGACCCCGACGGCGAAGACGATGATCGCGACGCTCCACGTGCCCTCGCCGGGATCGGTGACGACGGCAGCGGCACCCGCCACGACGGTCGCCGCAACTCCGATGCCGATGGCGGGGAGGATCGGCAGCGCGAACATCGCGAAGGCCACCACGAAGGGCAGGAAGCCCAGGCTGCTGGCGCCGATGAGCAGCGCGGAGCCGACGGTGCACGCCAGCAGGACGGCCAGGTAGGCGACGGCACCACGCAGGCTCGGCGACCCCCGGCGGCCCATCCGCTCCAGGTGCGAGGAGCCCCTGACGTAGGCCGCGGCGAAGACGACGACGAGCAGGAGCCCGACGACGACCTGCCAGACAGGGCGCGGCCTCGTGACGAGCGCCAGCACGGGGAAGACGAGGAAGACGAGCCAGACGCCCCGCACGACCCACCCGTAGCGCTCCCACGGGTTGCGGTCCGGCGCCTGGGTCACTGGCGCTCCCGTCCGCGACGCACCAGCACCACCGTCAGCGCACCGAAGATCGCCAGCCAGGCCACGACGTTGGCGATGGGCAGCCACAGCGGGTCGTGGCTGCCGTCGGGCAGGTAGCCCTCGGTGAGCGGGTAGCGGGCCAGGGCGGCATACCCGTAGAGCGGGGTCAGCTTCGCGAAGGAGAGGAGGGCGCCGGACAGCGGGATGAAGAGGTTGCCGAGGAAGGCGAAGATGACGAGCGTGCCCGCCGCGGCGCCGACCGCGGCCTCGGACCGGAAGGCCGTGCCGATGAGCAGGCCGTAGAGGGCGAAGACCGACGAGCCGGCCAGCACGAGAAGGGCGCTGAGGGCCCAGGCCCCCGCTGAGCCCCGCGCGCCGGTGGCAGCCCCGAGCGTGAAGGTCAGCAGGACCGGGACGGCCGCGACGGTCATCGCGATCAGGGCCTTCATCGCGATGTAGGAGGAGTCGGCCAGCGGCGTCAGGCCGAGCTGGCGACCCCAGCCCTGCTGGCGCTCGACCGCCGCGTTGCCGCCGATGCTCGTCGTCGCCGTGACCGCGCCGTAGGCGGCCATGCTGATCATGACGTACATCGCGACGTTGCCGTTGCCGATGCTCGCGTCCTTGGCGTCGACGGTCGCACCGAAGATGAGGTAGAAGAAGGCCGGCAGGACCGCGGTGAAGAACATGCCGCCCCAGTCGCGGGTGATGCGCCGCATCTCGAGCAGGGTGAAGGTGGCGTTCATCGGGCGAGCTCCTTGTCGGTCTCGGGGGCGACGGCGTCGCGGGCGTCGCCGGTCAGGGTCATGAAGGCCTGCTCGAGGCCGGCGGTGACGATCTCGAGGTCGGTGCCGCCCAGGTCGAGCAGCAGCAGCCGGGCCACGGCGTCGGAGTCGGCAGCCGTCACGACGACTCGGGTGCCGCGCTCCTCGACCTCCCGGACGCCGTCGACGCGGCGCAACCGCTCGACCGACGCCTCGACCGCCCCATGCGGCAGGGTCGCCGACACGGTGCGCCCGCTCGCCCGGGCCCGGATCTGCGCGGTCGTGCCGTCCGCGACGATGCGGCCTCCGGCGATGAGCACGATGCGGTCGGCGAAGGCGTCGGCCTCCTCGAGGTAGTGGGTCGCGAAGACGACGGTGCGGCCCGCGCTCGCGTCGGCGTGCATCGTGTCCCAGAAGTCTCGGCGCGCCGTGACGTCCATGCCGGCCGTCGGCTCGTCGAGGACGAGCAGCCTCGGGTCGGGCAGCAGGGCCAGGGCGAAGCGCAGCCGCTGCTGCTCACCGCCGGAGCACTTGGACACGCGACGGTCGGCCAACGGCCTCAGCCCGGCACGGTCGATCACGTCGTCGACGGGGGCGCTGACGGCATACGTCGACGCGATCATGCGCACGGTCTCGCGCACCGTGAGGTCGCGCAGCAGGCCTCCCGTCTGCAGGACGGCGGACACGGAGCCGGCGACGACGGCCTCGCGGGGGCGGCGGCCGAAGACCTCGGCCGAGCCGCTCGTGGGGTCGGTGAGCCCGAGCACCATGTCGAGAGTCGTCGTCTTGCCGGCGCCGTTGGGGCCGAGGAAGGCGACGACCTCACCGGGCTCGATGCGCAGGTCCACGCCGTCGACGGCACGGACCTCGGAGTCGTGCGACCCCCGGCGTGGAGGGAAGGTCTTGACGAGCGAGCGCAGCTCGACCGCCGGCGCCCCCGAGGCGCTGGCGAGCGAGGAGTGTGTGGTGGTCATGGCCCAACTCTCCCGCGGCGTCGCCCGGCAGGGCAGCCGCAGGCGTCACGTCGTGCCCATGACAGGTGTCACGGCGGGCCGGACCGGACAGACTGTGCCCATGGCCGACTTCGAGGTGCACCTCGACCCACCCCTGTCCGCACCCGAGGCGTGGAAGCGCATCCTCGACCTGACCGCCCACACCGCCGTCATCCCGCTCACCACGGTGACCGGCGACGCGATGGCCGCGCGGGACCTCGTCGACGGGTCGCGGTTCGTCGCCCGCACGGGTCTCGGCCCGATCGGCTTCGACGACGTCATGGTCGTCGACTCGGTCGTCGCCCCGACCACGACGACCGCGGGCAGGGCGCGGATCCACAAGGAGGGCAAGGTCGTCCGCGGCGCGATCGACCTCGTCGTGACCCCGACCGACGCGGGCTCGAGCGTGCGGTGGACGCAACAGATCGGGGTGCGGGGCGTGCCCGCCGTCCTCGACCCTGTCGTGTCACGGATCGCGCGCGCCGCCTACGGCTCGACCCTGCGCCGGCTGCTCGCCCGCGGGTGATCCCGGCAGGCGCGCAGCCGGCAGGCGCGCAGCCGACGCGTGCGTCGGGAAGCCCTCAGCGCCAGCCGAGCTCGGGCGCCACGTGCGTCAGGAGGCTCTCGATGACGTGGGCGTTGTAGTCCACGCCGAGCTGGTTGGGCACCGTGATGAGCAGGGTGTCGGCGGCGGCGACCGCCTCGTCCTCGGCGAGGTCTCGGACGAGCTGGTCGGGCTCACCGGCATACGTCTTGCCAAAGCGGGCCGTGCCACCGTCGATGATGCCGACCTGGTCCTGGCTCGCCGACTCGCGGCCGAAGTAGGCCCGGTCGGCGTCGCTGACGATCGGGAAGACGCTGCGGCTGACAGAGACCCGCGGCTCACGCTCGTGGCCGGCCGCCGTCCACGCGTCGCGGTAGCGCTGGATCTGCTCGGCCTGCAGACGGTGGAAGGGCACGCCGGTGTCCTCCGTCAACAGGGTCGAGCTCATGAGGTTCATGCCCTGCTGTGCCGTCCACTCGGCGGTGGCCCTGCTGCCGGCACCCCACCAGATGCGGTCGCGCAGGCCCGGCGCGTGCGGCTCGACGCGGAGCAGCCCGGGCGGGTTGGGGAACATCGGCCGCGGGTTCGGCTCGGCGAACCCCTTGCCGGTCAGGACCTCGAGGAGGACCTCGGTGTGCTGGCGCGCCATGCCGGCGTGGTCGCCGTCGGTCGGCTCGTAGCCGAAGTACCGGAACCCGTCGACGACCTGCTCGGGTGACCCACGGCTGATGCCGAGCTGGAGCCTGCCGCCGGAGATGAGGTCCGCCGCGCCGGCGTCCTCGGCCATGTAGAGCGGGTTCTCGTAGCGCATGTCGATGACGCCGGTGCCGATCTCGATGCGGCTCGTGCGAGCGCCGACGGCAGCCAGCAGCGGGAACGGCGAGGCGAGCTGGCGGGCGAAGTGGTGCACCCGGAAGTAGGCACCGTCGGCGCCCAGCTCCTCGGCGGCGACTGCGAGGTCGATGGACTGGAGCAGGGCGTCGGCCGCCGACCGCGTCCCCGAGTGCGGGGAGGGGTTCCAGTGACCGAAGGAGAGGAATCCGATCTTCTTCACGTGCGGTCAACAACCGGGGTCACGACGCTCTTCCCGAGCCCTCGGTGGCGCCTTCGGACAATCCGGTCCCCCGTCCGGTGCCGAACCACGGCACATGATGCGCCTACGACTTGCCCTCAGCGGGATCCTCGCCGCGGTGGCCGGGATCGCCGCCGGCCACCTCGTCGCGGGCTTCCTCGCTCCAGCGTCGTCGCCGGTGCTCGCCATCGGGTCGACCGTCATCGACCTGACGCCCACGCCCGTCAAGGAGTGGGCGATCGCGACCTTCGGGACCAACGACAAGCTGATCCTGCAGGGCTCGGTCCTCGTGGTGACGCTGGTCCTCGCCGCCGTGGCCGGCCTGCTGGCCCGCCGCCGTATGCCGCTGGCCGTCGGTTTCATCGTGCTGCTGACCGGCCTGGCCGGTGCTGCTGCGCTGCTGCGCCCGGCCGCCCGCCCGCTCGACGTCCTGCCCGCGCTGGCCGCCATGGCCGCCGGGGTGACGACGCTCGTCTGGCTCGTCCGCCTCGCCCGCCGGGCCTCCGACGAGGCCGTGGCGAAGGGGGACGAGGCGACGGTCGACGGTCCTCGTGGCTCGAAGATGACCCCGGCCGCCGACTCCGCGGCCCAGCGGGGCACCGGCCGACGCGGCTTCATCGGCGGCGCGCTCGGCGTCACCGCGTTGTCGGTCCTCGCCGCCGTCGGGGGTCAGCTGCGCGCCGGGGCCCAGACGATCAAGAAGGTCGTCCTGCCCGCCGCCGCCGACAAGGCCAAGCCGCTGCCGACCGGGCTGGAGACGCAGGTGTCCGGCATCTCGCCCCTGCGCACGCCGACCGAGAAGTTCTACCGCGTCGACACCAACCTCACCGTGCCGAAGGTCGACGTCGACAGCTGGACCCTCGAGGTCGGCGGCATGGTCGACAAGCCCTTCACCCTGACCTTCGCCGAGCTGGCGGCCATGCCGCTCATCGAGCGCGACATCACGATGACGTGCGTGTCCAACGAGGTCGGCGGCGGCTACATCGGCGCGGCCCGCTGGCTGGGCGTCCGCCTGACCGACGTGCTCGACCGGGCCGGCATCAAGGGCAGCCCCGACCAGGTGCTGAGCACGGCCGTCGACGGCTTCACCATCAGCACTCCTCTCGGGGTCGTCCGCGACGGGCGTGACGCGATGATCGCCATCGGCATGAACGGTGCGCAGCTCACCGACACCCACGGCTTCCCGGCTCGCCTCATCACCCCCGGCCTCTACGGCTTCGTCGGCGCGACGAAGTGGCTGACCAAGCTGACCCTGACGACGTATGCCGCGGACCAGGCCTACTGGACCAAGCGCCAGTGGGCGACGGACGCCCCCATCAAGACGAGCGCCCGTATCGACACCCCCGCACCGCTGTCGACGATCCAGGCCGGCATGACCGCGATCGGCGGCGTCGCCTGGGCCCAGCACCGTGGTGTCGGCAAGGTCGAGGTCAAGATCGACGACGGCCCTTGGCAGGCAACGAAGCTCGGCCCCGACGTCGGCGTCGACTACTGGCGCCAGTGGTACCTCCCGTGGGACGCCAAGACCGGTCTGCACCGGATCTCCGTGCGCGCGACCGACCTCAAGGGCCAGGCGCAGATCACTGCGCGCGCCACGCCGTTCCCCAGCGGGTCGAGCGGCATCCAGGAGGTGGTGGTGACCGTCGCGTGAACGCCGACCACCGAGAAACCCGCGAAAAAACTTGCCCGACAAGCAATCCGGAGCCACAGCGGCCCCGAACCCCCTATGACCGTGCACCACACAGCCACAAGGAGTGACTGACATGAAGAGCATGAAGACCCGTACCGGCCTCGTCGCCCTCGCCATCGCCCTGCCCCTGAGCCTCGCGGCCTGTGGCAGCTCGAGCGACAACACCGCCTCCGCCGGCGCCGGCAGCACGCCCGCCGCGACGTCCTCGGACTCGATGACGAGCACGCCGTCCGACACGATGTCCTCGTCCACGTCGATGGACGCCGCCTCGGCCGTCTTCGGTGAGGGCTGCGCCGCCGTGCCGAAGGACGGCAAGGGCTCCTTCAACGGCATGGCCACCGACCCGGTCGCGACCGCCGCGAGCAACAACCCGCTGCTCTCGACCCTCGTCACCGCCGTCAAGCAGGCCGGCCTCGTCGACACCCTGAACTCGGCTCCCGAGATCACCGTCTTCGCGCCCGTCAACGACGCGTTCGCCAAGATCCCGGCTGCCGACCTCAAGAAGGTCCTCGCCGACAAGCCGACCCTCACCAAGATCCTGACGAACCACGTCGTGGCCGGCAAGATCTCCCCCGACAAGCTCGCGGGCGACCACAAGACGCTGGCCGGCACGACCATCACGGTCAAGGGCTCGGGCCAGAACTTCACGGTCGGCAAGGCCGACGCGAAGGTCATCTGCGGCAACGTCCCGACCGCCAACGCCACGGTGTACATCATCGACGGCGTGCTGATGCCCTGATCGTCTGCCGACCAGGCTGACGCAGAGCACGACGACGGGCGACACAATGGACCCCATGTCACGGTTCTCGGTGGTCCCCTCCGGCGATGAGTCGCCGGAGGGGCCCGCCCGCCCAGTCCAGCTGGAGCAGCTGCTCCATAGAGCGGCGACCGGCGATGAGACGGCGTTCGCAGAGCTCTACGACGCGGTCTCCTCCCGGCTCTTCGGTCTCGTCCGACGGGTCGTGCGCGACCCCGCCCAGTCCGAGGAGGTCACCCAGGAGGTCTTCCTCGAGATCTGGCGGCACAGCGCCCGCTTCGACCCGAGCAAGGGTGCGGCGATTTCGTGGATGCTCACGATCGCCCATCGCAAGGCCGTCGACCGGGTCCGGTCGGCGGAGGCGGCCCGCAACCGCGACGAGGGCTACGGCGCCCGCAACCAGGACGTCACGCACGACTCCACTGCGGAGGCCGTCGTCGATCGGCTCGATGCGGAGCGGGTTCATCGGGCGTTGGAGACGCTGACCCCGGTCCAACGGCAGGCACTGGAGATGGCCTACCTCTCGGGATACACGCACACGGAGGTGGCAACCATGCTCGACCTGCCGCTCGGGACCGCCAAGACACGCATCCGTGATGGACTCATCAGACTACGAGACACGTTGGGGGTGACCCTGTGAGCGAGGACATCCACGCGCTCTCCGGCGCGTATGCCGTCGACGCCCTCGACGACATCGAGCGGGCGCGGTTCGAGCGCCACCTCGCCGGCTGCTCGGCCTGCCAGGCCGAGGTCGACAGCCTCGTGGCTGCGGCGCACCAGCTGTCGGCGCTGACCGATGTCGCGCCGCCGCCGTCGCTGCGGGCCAAGGTGCTCGCCGAGATCGCGACCGTGCGCCCCCTGCCCCCGCTGGTCGTCCCGCAGTCGCAGCCGGTCGACGAGGACGAGAGCCCCGTCGCGCCGACGCCGGTAGCTGCGCCGACCGTGGACACCACGTCGTCGACGTCCCCGGCCGGGTCCGGCGCCGACGAGCTCGAGGACCGTCGCCGGTCCCGCTCTGCTCGTGGGTTCTCCCGCGGCTGGCGCCTCGTCGTGGCAGCCGCCACGGTGGCGGTGCTCGCCATCGGCGGGTTCACCGTGTGGCGCCAGGTGAGCCAGGACCCCCAGCGGGTCATGGCCGACCAGGTGCTCGCAGCCGCCGACGCGACCCGCTACGGCGAGCGCCTCGCGGGCGGGGCCACGGCCACCGTCGTCCGGTCCAGCTCGCTCCACCGGGCCGTGCTCATCACGTCGGGTATGGCGCAGCCGCCGGCCGGCAAGGTCTTCCAGCTGTGGCTCCAGGACGCGACGGGTCACATGACCTCCGCGGGTCTGATGCCCGGAGGCGGTGACCAGGTCGTCGTGCTGAGCGGTGACGCCACGCACTCGAAGGGTGCCGGCATCACCGTGGAGCCCGCCGGTGGCTCGGACCAGCCGACGTCCAACCCGATCGCCTTCGTGGCCTTCGCCTGAGAGACCGGTCGCCCGAACGTCGGGCGGTCACGAGCCCGCTCCCGGCTTCCCCGCCAGGGGCTCGTGACCGCCCGACTCTGCGCCTGCCGGACCTGCCTGACGTTGTACGTTGCGCGTCATGGAGGTCACCGGCGTGGCAGGCACGCGGCACGGTCACGGGCTCGTGATCGGCAAGTTCTACCCGTTCCACGCCGGCCACCAGGCGCTCGTGAGGGCGGCGACGAGCTCGTGCGACCGGGTCACCGTCGAGGTCATCGCGCACAGCGTCGAGTCGATCCCCGTCGACGTGCGGGTCGGGTGGGTCCAGAGCGAGCATCCGACGGCTCGCGTCGTCGCGGCGCCCGACGACCACCCTGTCGACTTCGACTAGCCGCAGATCTGGGACCTGCACATGGCGGTCATCACCTCGCACCTCGACGGCCCGGTCGACGCCGTCTTCACCAGCGACGCCTACGGCGAGGAGATGGCGCGGCGGCTGGGGGCGACCTGGGTGCAGGTCGACCCGGGCCGCGCCTCCACCCCGATCTCCGGCACCGCCGTGCGCGCCGACGTCGCCGGCTCGTGGTGGGCGCTCCCGTCGCAGGTGAGGGCCTGGTTCGCCAAGCGCGTCGTCGTCGTCGGCGCCGAGTCGACGGGCACGACGACCCTGGCCGAGGCTCTCGGCGCCCACTACGGCACGAGCGTCGCTCCCGACTTCCTGACCGAGTGGGCCCTCCGGCGACCCGCAGGCCCGGCCGCGCCGTGGCACACGGCCGAGCTCGACCTCGTCGCGCGCGAGCAGGCTTCGCTCGAGGATGCCGCAGCAGCCGCGGCGCCGAGGCCGCTGGTCGTCTGCGCCACCGACGTCTTCGCGGCGACGTTGTGGCACGAGCGTCTCGTCGGGTCGCCGTCCCCCTCGGTGCGACGACTGGCCGACGAGCGGCGGGCGCCCGCGCTCTACGTCCTCACCGACGACGAGATCGCTGTCGCGCCGGACGCCGCGCGCGACGGGGACCACGGGCGCGCGTGGATGCGGGACCGCTTCCGCGAGGAGCTCGCGGAAGGTGGGGTCCCGTGGCTCGAGGTGCGCGGTAGCCGCGTCGAGAGGCTCGCGGCGGCCACCGCCGCGATCGACGCGATCATCGCGGAGGGCTGGCGACTCACCGCCCCGGTCGGCTGACCCGGCCCTCCGCGCACGCCGCAGCACGGGAGCCGCACTCCCGGCTCACCGCGCCGGTCCACGATCCTTCACGAGCTCGGTCTGAGGCCCTTGGCCCGGGCTGCCGGCAGGCGGTGCTCGTGGTCGGTCTCGGTGCCGAGGTCACGGTCGGTGTGGTCGGCGTGGAAGAGCGCCTCCGCGAGCAGCGCGTGCACGTGGGTGTCGGCCGCCGTGTAGTAGATGAAGGTTCCCTCACGCCGCCCCCGCACGAGCCCGGCGAGCCGCAGCTTGGCCAGGTGCTGGCTCACCGACGTGGGGCTGACACCGGCGAGCTCGGCCAGGCACGTCACCGAGGACTCGCCCTGGAGCAGGGCCCACAGCAGCTTGATGCGGGTCGGGTCGGCGAGCATGCGGAAGGTCTCGGCCGCCAGGTGGGCCTGCTCGTCCTCGGGCATGGACAGGTCCGGGAGTCCGTCGTGCATGCCGGCAAGCCTACGTGACTTCATACCTTCGCAAGTGTGCAGATATGCTCGCTCCCATGTCCTCGCCCCACGGCCACGCGGCACCGGCCGACCCGCACACCACGTCGTCGTCCGACCACGACCACCTGCACGACCACCCGCACGACCACCCGCACGACCACCCGCACGACCACCCGCACGACTCGGGCCTGTGGGCGCGACTGCGCCACGCGGTCACGCCGCACTCGCACGACAGCGCCGACTCCTTCGACGAGGCGCTCGAGTCGAGCGCCCGCGGCATCCGGGCCGTCAAGCTCAGCCTCATCGGCCTCGGCGCCACCGCGGTGCTCCAGCTGCTCGTCGTGATCGCGTCGGGATCCGTCGCCCTCCTGGCCGACACCATCCACAACTTCTCCGACGCCCTGACCGCCATCCCGCTGTGGATCGCCTTCGTCATCGGACGTCGCGCCGCGACCCGTCGCTACACGCACGGCTACGGGCGGGCCGAGGACCTCGCCGGCCTGTTCGTGCTCGCCATGATCGCGCTGTCGGCGGTCATCGCCGCCTGGCAGGCCGTCGACCGGCTCATCACGCCGGCGCCCGTGCACAACCTCGACTGGGTCGCCGTCGCGGGCTTCGTCGGTTTCCTCGGCAACGAGGCGGTCGCGGTCTTCCGCATCCGCGAGGGCCGCGCGATCGGCTCGGCCGCGCTCGTCGCCGACGGCCACCACGCCCGCACCGACGGCCTCACCTCCCTGGCCGTCCTCGTCGGGGCGGGCGGGGTCTCGCTCGGCTGGGGCTGGGCCGACCCGGTCGTCGGCCTGCTCATCACCGTGGCGATCCTGCTCGTGCTCCGCACGGCGGCGCGCGACGTCTTCCGCCGGCTCATGGACGGCGTCGAGCCCGACCTCGTCGAGGCCGCGCACAGCGCCCTGGCGCAGGTCCCGGGCGTGGTCGGGGTCGACGACGTGCGGCTGCGGTGGGTCGGCCACGAGGTCCACGGGGAGGCCGTCGTCGAGGTGGGGTCTGACCTCAGCCTGACGGAGGCGCACGCCATCGTCGCCGCGGCCGAGCAGCGGCTGCCCGCCGTCGTGCCCCGCCTGACTCGCGCCGTGGTGCGTGCCCGGCCCCGGCTCGCCACGCCGGTGGCGTAGCCGGGACCGCTCGGTCACCCGCGCCCGCGCCTGCTCACGCTCGGGCGACGGTGAGGGTGCGTATGCCGTGCAGGTGCAGGTCGTCGCGCCGCAGCAGTGCGTGCGGCCCGTCGTCGTCGAGCAGCGCGGCGAGGGTCTGCTCGTCGTCGGCGTCAAGACGGCCCTCGAGCCCGTGGGCCAGTCGGTCGAACCAGGCTCGGGCATAGCGCCCGGCAAGCGGGTGCCCCGGGGACCGCTCGTCGATGACGACCTCGTGCTGGTCGACGACGGTCCACCCGGCCTCGGTCAGGAGGGTCGCCCAGGGCGCCCCGATGTGGGGCACGGCCTCCGCGTGCACCGACCCGAGCGCCGCGACGGCGCGGTCCTCGAACCCGGGTCGGCCGATGCCGAGGTCGTCGGGCAGGAAGCGCACCGGCTCGTCGAACTCCGAGACGGCGACGAGCCCTCGGGGCGAGGTGATCGCGCGCAGCTCGGCGAGCGAGCGCACCGGGTCGGCCAGGTGGTGCAGCGACATCGAGGCCCACGTGAGGTCGACCGGCGCCAGGTCGGGCCAGCCGTCGTCGAGGTCGGCCACCAGCGTGCGCACCCGGTCAGCGACGCCGGCTGCCTGCGCCTTGGCGGCCACCCGCGCCAGCGACTGCTCGGCGACGTCGACCGCGACGACCTCGGCGTCCGGCAGCCGGACGGCGAGCCCGATGGCGCCCGTGCCGGTGCCGGCCCCGAGGTCGACGACCCGTGCGTGTGAGGTCGCACGGCTCCCGACGGGCTCGGCGGCGAGCGCCGCGACCCGGTCGAGCGCCTCGGCCCAACGCGCGGCGAGCACCTCGCCGTCGAGGTCGAGCAGGTCGTCGCCCCCCGGCAGACCGGGCTCGTCGTGCACGTGGTGATGACGGCGCTCAGGGGCGCCGCCCGGTCCGTGCGTCCTGTGGTCCGCTCCGTCGTGATGGGTGTGCGTCATGGGCTCAACGGTAGGACGATGTTGCGCACACGGCATACGATCTTGCCGATGACGCAAGAACTCGACCTCGATGCCGTGATCCGGGCCCGCATCCGGGGGCTGCGCCTCGCTCGCGGGTGGTCCCTCGACGCCCTCGCCACGCGCTGCGGGCTGAGCGCGTCGACGCTGAGCCGCATCGAGACGGGCCACCGCCGCATCGCGATCGACCAGCTGAGCCCCATCGCCCGCGCCCTCGGCACGAGCATCGACCAGCTCGTCGAGCTGACGAGCGACGACGACGTCGTCATCCACCCGCGCCGCAACGCCGCCCACGGCCACACGACGTGGCTGCTCACCCGCGAGGACGAGCTGGGCGGCCTCGTCGTGGCGAAGATGCGGATCACGGCCCGGCGCCGCACGGGAGCGCTCGGCGTGCACCCGGGCCACGAGTGGTTCACCGTCCTGTCGGGCACCGCGCGGCTGCAGCTCGGCGAGCGCGTCCTGCTCGTCGAGGAGGGCCAGTCGGCCCAGTTCTCGACGATGGTGCCGCACGCGATCACGGCCGCGGAGGGTCCTCTCGAGATCATCGTCGTGCTCGACCGCGAGGGACGGCGCGCCCACCTCGACCCGGGCTCCGGCGATGTCGAGGACCGCGCCCCGGCTCCGTCCCACTGACAGCGGCGGCCACCCCGGCCGCACCGACAAGGAGAAGCACCGTGAGCGTCCAGAGCATGCACCACGTCAGCGTCGTCGTCGACGACCTCGAGTCGGCCAAGGCCTTCTTCACCGCCCTCGGCCTCGAGGTGGAGGGTGAGACGCCGGTGGAGGGCGAGTGGGCCGACCGGATCAACGCGCTCGACGGCATACGCGTCGACATCGCGATGATGCGCACCCCCGACGGCCACGGACGGCTCGAGCTGACGAAGTTCCACTCGCCGGCCGCCGTCAGCGAGGGCCCGCAGCCGGCGCCGAGCAACACGCTGGGGCTGCGCAGCGTCATGTTCGAGGTCGACGACGTCGACGCCACGGTCGAGACGGCGCTGGCCCACGGCGGCGAGCTCGTCGGGGAGGTCGTGCGCTACGAGGACGTCTACCGGCTCTGCTACGTGCGCGGGCCGCAGGGCATCATCGTGGCCCTGTCGGAGGACCTGCGCTGACGAGCTGGTCGCGTCGCCGGGTCAGGTGGGCGCGCTCCGCCGGGTTGCCGGTCAGCTCGATAGCGCGGTCGTAGGCCGTCCGCGCCTCGGCGCTGCGACCGGCCCTGCGCAGCAGGTCGGCCCGGGCGACGTGGAACGCGTGGTAGCCCTCGAGGGCGTCGCCCAGCCGGTCGACCTCGGCCAGGCCGACGAGCGGGCCGTCGAGCTCGGCGAGCGCCACGGCGCGGTTGAGCCGCACGATCGGCGACGGGTCGAGGCACGCGAGGGCGTCGTACAGGGCGACGACCCGAGACCAGTCGGTGTCGCGGGCCGACGGGGCGTCGGTGTGCACCAGGTTGATAGCGGCCAGCAGCTGGTAGCGCCCGGGCCGTTCGCCCCCGGCGGCGACGGCCATCAGCCGCTCCTCCAGGAGCGCCCGACCCTCGGCGAGCAGCTCGCGGTCCCAGGCCCCACGGTCCTGCTCGTCGAGCGTCACGAGCTCGCCGGTGCGCGAGACACGGGCTGGGCGCCGCGCGTCGGTCAGCAGCATGAGGGCGAGCAGCCCCGTGACCTCACCGTCGTCGGGCAGCAGGCCCCGCAGCAGCCGGCCGAGGCGGATCGCCTCGTCGGTGAGGTCGACCCGCACCGCGTCGTCACCCGCACCGGTGAGGTAGCCCTCGTTGAAGACGAGGTAGACGACGGCGAGCACGCCCGTCACCCGCTCGCGCAGGTCACAGGCGGACGGCACGCGGTAGGGGATGTGCGCCGCGACGATCTTGGCCTTGGCCCGGGTGATGCGCTGGGCCATCGTCGTCTCCTGGACGAGGAAGGCCCGCGCGATCTCGCCGACCGTCAGGCCACCGAGCAAGCGCAGCGTCAGGGCGACGCGGGCCTCCATGGCGAGCGCCGGGTGGCAGCAGGTGAAGACGAGCCGCAGCCGGTCGTCCTCGACCGGGCCCGTCGGCTCGGCGGGGGTGTCGTCGTGGACCATGAGGGCCGCCTGGTGCTTGGCGTCGCGCTGGGACTCGCGACGGAGCCGGTCGATCGCCTTGCGCGCAGCGGTGGTCGTGACCCAGCCGCCGGGGTTGGGTGGGACGCCGTCGCGCGGCCACCGCTCGGCGGCAGCGGCGAACGCCTCGGCAGCGGCCTCCTCCGCGACGTCGAGGTCGCCGAAGCGCCGGGCGAGGCCGGCGACCACCCGCGCCCACTCCTCGTGGTGGACCCGGGTGATCGCGTCGGCCGCGTCGGCCGCGCCGGCGGAGTCGGCGGAGTCGACGGCATCGGCTGCGTCGGGTGGGTCGGCTGGCTGCACGGCGGTGCTCAGCCCTCCGTCAGGGTGCGGATCGACTCCTCGGTGTGGAAGGGCCGCACCTCGACCGTGCCGCGGCACGCCTTGGACCCCTGCGCGGCGAGCGCCAGGGCCTCGTCGAGGTCGGCCGCCTCGATGACCCAGAAGCCGCCGAGGTGCTCCTTGGTCTCCAGGTAGGGACCGTCGGTGAAGGTCGGGCGCTCGCCCTGGCCGTCGACGGTCGTGGCGGTCGTCGCCGGCTCGAGGCCGTCGGCGAAGACGAGCCGCCCCTCGGCCCGGAGCCGGTCGTTGAAGGCGCCGGTGTCGGCGAACGCGTCGAGCATCTCCTCGCGCGAGGGATAGGAGCCGAACTCCGAGGGCTCGGCGGCCCCGAACACGGACAGCAGGTAGCGCGGCATCGTCACGCCTTCCCGGAGTCGTCGACGCGGGCCATCCCCTTGCCACGGAACCGGTGGACCTCCTGCGGCCACTCGAGCGCCACGGCGAGACGTCCGGCCCAGTAGCGCGCCGTCTCGTCGTCGGGCACGTCGATGGCGCAGAAGCCGCCGAGGTGCTCCTTGGTCTCGATGAAGGGTCCGTCGGTGAAGACGGGCTTGCCGTCCTCGGCGACGACGCTGAAGATCGCGGTGTCGGCGTCGAGCCCGCCGTTGGTGAAGAGCAGGACGCCCTGCTCCTGCATCTCGCGCACCAGCGCCCGGCTGGCCACCCCCTTGGCCTTGATCTCGTCCTCGGTGTGCTCCTGCACCCACTCGTCGTTGAAGCTGATCAGGTACTCGGTCATGCTCGTCTCCTCCTGGTCCTGTCCGGTGGCCACGTCCGGCCTCACACTGCTTCCACGAACGAGCCCGTCCTCATACGACACCTTCCCCGAAAATCCTCTGCAGGGCAGCATCAGCGTCGCGCCGGCTGCGGAGAGGTACGTTGTCGCCATGAGCGACACCCCTGCGTCGGGCGGGACCAGCGGGTCGGGGACACCCGAGCAGCAGTTCGCCGTGCCGGTGCCGAGCGCGGGAGCCCCGCCGGCTGCCCCGCCGGCCTCCGCTCCGACCCAGGCGATCCCCGTCTTCGAGCCGACCCGCGAGCTGCCCGTGCCGCCGAGCCCGTACGCCGGGCAGGAGACGCGTGAGCTGCCCGTGCCGCCGAGCCCGTATGCCGCGTCGCCCAGCTCGTACACCGCCTCACCGAGCCCGTATGCCGGGTCGCCGAGCCCGTACGCCGGGCAGCCCTCCGGGCAGCTCGCGTGGCCGGCCGCGCCGGGTGCGCCCGGCCCGGCGAGTCGTCATGTCGACGAGAACGTCGACCCGCTGCTCGGCCAGATCGGCATCGCCCTCTTCTGGGTCACCATCGGCTGGTGGGTGTTCTTCCTCATCCGGGTGCTCGGCTACCTGACCCGCAACGGCCTGACCGACACGATCCTCATCCGCACCATCGACCTGGGCGCCGAGGAGACCGTCGTCGCCGCCGTGCTCTCGGTCCTCGCCGCCCTGCTGCTGCTCCTCGGCCGCGGCCGGGCCGGGCGCTCGCCGCTCGGCTGGTCCTCCCTCGCTCTCGCCGTCGTCACGGTGGGCGTCGCCGTCTGGCGCCTGCTGCCGTGAGCCGGCCCGTCTGACACCGAACGGCGCCGCGTGCTGAACCCCTCGATGGCACAGGAGGTCGCCGACGCCTACGGCCTGACCGGCACGCCGGTGCTGTCCGGCCCGGTCGCACGCGGCCAGCTCGGCCAGGTCTGGCGCCTCGACACAGGGCAGGGCAGCCACGCGGTCAAGGAGTGGTTCGCGACGCCGGACCTCGAGGAGGTGTCCGGGGACGCCGACCTCGTCGAGGCCGCCCTGGCCGAGGGCGTCCTCACCCCGAGCATCGTGCGGACCGCCGACACGGGAGTCGTGGCCACGACCGTCGGGGGCACCGCCGTGCGGGTCTTCGAGTGGGTCGACCTGCGCGGCCGCACCCGGCGGCTCGACCCCGCGGCCGTCGGGGCCACCCTCGCCGCCCTGCACCGGGCCGCACCCGCGACCGGGGAGTCCGTCGACAACTGGTTCGCCACGGGCTTCGGTGAGCAGCGCTGGCGGGACCTGCACCGCCGGGTCCAGGGCGAGCGGGCGCCGTTCGCCGACCAGCTCGGCGCGCTCGTCGACGAGCTCGTCGCCGTCGAGTCGGTCATCGAGCCGCACGAGTCGCCGATCGTCTGCCACCGGGACCTGTGGGCCGACAACGTCCTCGCCACGGACGACGGCCGGATCTGCGTCGTCGACTTCGAGAACCACGGGCCCGCCGACCCAAGCCAGGAGCTGGCGATGGTGCTCTTCGAGTTCGGCGACGACGACCCCGCTCGGGCACGCGCGCTCCACACGGCATACCGCGACGCCGGAGGCCCGGGACGCGTGACGCGCCGCGGCCACTTCACGATGCTCGTCGCCGAGCAGGCCCACATCGGCCAGCTCGCGTGCTCCCGGTGGGTGGGGGCGAGCAGCGAGTCGGAGCGCGAGCGGCTGGCCCGCTGGTTCCTCGAGATCCCCGACGACCCGGTGACGCTGCCGCGCATCGACCGGGTGCTCGCCGCCGTCACCTGAGGGCGGTCGCCCCTGTCACCAGCCGCCCCGCGCGGCGCCGATGAAGCTCGACGCCTCGCGCATCAGCGGCAGCACCGCGGCCTGGTAGGCGTGGTAGACGTCGGGACGGCCCGACCAGACGCGGCTCGACGGCTCGTTGTGCTCGTCGAGCTCGTGGACCCACGAACCGTCACGGTCGTCGACGAGGTGGCGGACGGCATACGCCCACCAGCGCTCGTAGTCCTCGGCGTAGGGGGCCTCGCCGGTCGCCCGGTGCAGCGTCCACGCGGCGGCGATGGCCTCGGCGACGACCCAGTGCATGCGCTCGCGCACGACGGGCCGGTCCTGGAAGTCGGTGGTGTAGACGAAGCCGGGGGCGCCGTCGACGTCCCAGCCGCGCCGGACGCCGGCGGCGTAGAGGTCGCGGGCGGCGCCGGGGATCCAGGCCGGCGCCTCGTCACCGAGCGCCGTCGCGACGTGCAGCGCCAGCCTCGACCACTCGATGAGGTGCCCGATCGTCACGCCGTAGGGCTGGAACGGGTGCCCCGGGTCGTCGACGTTGTGGTCGAGCATCGGGCGCCACTGCTCGTCGAAGTGCTCGGGCAGGCGCCAGTCGTGCGACCGCGCGAAGCCGTCGACGACCCGGGTGAGCACCCGCGCCGCGCGGTCGAGCCAGACCCGGTCGCCCGTCACGTCGGCCGCCGCGAGGAACGACTCGACCGTGTGCATGTTGGCGTTGACGCCGCGGTAGGGGTCGAGGCGGGTCCACGACGCGTCCCACTGGTCGACGACGAGCCCCTCGCCCTCGTCCCAGAAGCGATCCGTCATGACGCCGAGCGCCTCGTCGAGCAGCGTGCGCCCGTCGGGGTGTCCCATGCCCGTGGCGGACGAGGCGGCCAGGACCACGAAGGCGTGCGCATACGCCTCCTTCCCGCCGTCCTCACGGCCCGCGACGGACAGCCAGCCACCGTGCCGGTCGTCGTGCAGCGTCGTGCGCAGCGCCTGCACCCCGTGGTCGACGAGGTCAGCCGCACGCGCGTCACCGTGCAGGTGGGCCAGCGCGAAGGTGTGCGTCATGCGGCAGGTCACCCACGTCTCGGCGGGGCGGCCGGGCGTCAGCCGGCCGGAGTCGTCGAGCCAGCCGAAGCCGCCGGCCGGGTCGAGCGAGTGGGTGGCGACGTCGACGAGCCGGGTTGCGGCGTGCTCGAGGCGGCGGGCCTCGGTCTCCGGGAGTCGGGGTGCACTCTCGGGGTGGGGCGTCTCGGGCATCGTCGTCCTCGTCAGGTCGGTGCGGGGGCCGCGCGTGCGGGACTGCGGCCGCAGCCATCCTCCCGCAACGCCGTGCCGCGCGTCCGGACGTTGGCCGTGGTGCGCGGCATATCGTGACCGCGTGACGAACATCGGACGGCTCATGCTGGCGCAGGTCAGGTCGATCGGGTCGCGCAACGTGTGCCTGCCGGCGGCCGGCGTGCCCGGCGGACCGTGGGTGGCGCGCGGCGGCCGGACCTACCGCACCGGGGCGAGCGGCAGCACGAGCGAGGCCATCACGCGGGCACGCGCGATCCGCTCGGTCACCAGCGTGCGCGGCTACCAGGAGGTCGGCCGGGCCGACCTCTTCATCCAGGTGATCCCGTTCGCCTCACCCGAGGACGCGCGGGCCGCGCTGACCGAGCTGCGGGCGCTGCCGCGGACCATGCCGCAGAGCAAGGGCCTGTCGGACGTCGGGGAGATGCGCCCGGTGACACCCCCGGCGATCCCTGGCGTCAGCCACGTCGAGGCCGCGGAGCAGCCCTTCGTCCTCGACGGCGAGCACTCGCGCACCCTCACCGTCTGGTGCGTTGCGGCGCAGACGGTCGTCGTCGCCGCGCTGGGCGGCCGCGCCGAGGTCGTGCGGTGGCCGCAGCTGGCGGAGATCGTCGAGGCGCAGGTCGCTGCGCTCGCCTGACGCGCAGGTCGGGCGTGGTGTCAGCCGCGCCCGAGGAAGCGGCCGAGGAAGCCGGAGCCGGAGGCCTTCTCGGCCGGGGCGTGACCGGGGCAGCGCTGGCCCGAGGGCACGTCGCGCATGACCTGGTCGACGTGCTGTCCGTAGCCGGCCCAGGTCGTCTTGCCGCAGGTCTTGCAGGTGGCAGCTCGGCACATGTCGTCTCTCCTGAGAGTCGAGGGATACCCATAGGGGTATTTATCTGTACTCACGATAGCCGCCCCGTGGCGTCCCGCCAACCCGGGAACACCCTCGCCCTCTCTGTCGTTGCATACCCCAGTGGGTATATCATCCAAGGACAGAGAAGGAGTCCCCCATGGCAACGCAGAACCTCACGGCCGCCGACTTCGGCGCCACGATCTCCGAGAACCCGATCGTCCTCGTCGACTTCTGGGCGTCGTGGTGCGGTCCGTGCCGCATGTTCGCCCCGGTCTACGAGGCGGCCTCCACCCAGCACCCCGACATCGTCTTCGGCAAGATCGACACCGAGGCCGAGCAGCAGCTTGCCGCGGCCGCCCGCATCACCTCGATCCCGACCCTCATGGCCTTCCGCGACGGCATCTTGGTCTTCAGCCAGCCCGGCGCACTCCCGGCCGCGGGACTCGAGCAGGTCATCAGCGCCGTCCGCGACCTCGACATGGACGACATCCGCCGCAAGGTCGCAGCCCAGCAGCCTGACGACGTCACCGCCTGACCCTCCGACGACACCCAGGAGCACGCATGACGCACAGCCTCAGCACGACTCTCGAGCTCGACTTCGACCGGGCCCTGACGGCCACTCGAGCCCAGCTCGTCGAGGTCGGGTTCGGGATCCTCACCGAGATCGACCTCGCCGGCACGCTCAAGGCCAAGCTCGGCGCCGACGTCGCGCCGCAGGTCATCCTCGGCGCCTGCCGGCCGCCGCTGGCGCTCGCCGCGATCGAGGCCGAGCCGTCCATCGGCGTCTTCCTGCCGTGCAACGTCGTCGTGCGCTCGGTCGACGAGACGCACACCGTCGTCGAGGCCATCGACCCCGACGCCATGGTGCGCCTCACCGACAACGAGACGCTCGCCACCGTCGCGGCCGACGCCCGCGAGCGGCTGTCGAAGGCCCTGGAGGCCTTGGAGGCCCTCGAGTCCGGCCAGTAGTCGGGCAGGTCAGCGGGGTCGGTCAGCGGGGTCGGTCAGCGGGTGCGCCAGTCGGGTCCGAGGCGCACGACGTCGCCGACGACCACGACGGCCGGGGCCTGCACGCCCCGCTCACGGGCGAGCTCGGCGATGGTGGCGACCGTGCCGACCGTCGTGCGCTGGTCGGGGGCGAAGCCGCGCTCGACCACGGCGACGGGGCAGTCGTCCGACCGGCCGTGCCGCACGAGCAGCTCGGTGGTGCGAGCGAGCTGGGTGACCCCCATGAGCAGCACCAGCGTGTGGTCGCCGCCAGTTGGTAGCACGGAGATGTCCTCGTGGCCGGTGACGACCGTGAAGCCGCGCGCGACCCCGCGGTGGGTCACCGGGATCCCCGCTGCCGCAGGCACGCTCACCGCGCTCGTCACGCCGGGCACGACCTCGACGCGTATGCCGTGTGCCTCGCACGCGTCGCGCTCCTCGCCCCCGCGGCCGAGCACGTAAGGGTCTCCGCCCTTGAGCCGCACGACGCCGAGCCCCCGCTGCGCCTCCTCGACCAGGATGTCGTTGATCCGCGACTGCGGCACCGGGTGGTGGCCGGGCGTCTTGCCGACGTCGATGACCCGCACCGAGGCCGGCAGCCGGTCGACGACGGCGCGCGGGGCGAGCCGGTCGACGACGACGACGTCCGCCGAGGCGAGCAGCTCGTGTCCGCGGGCGGTCAGCAGGCCGTCGGTCCCGGGACCCCCGCCGACGAGCGCGACCCAGCCGCGCCGCCCGTGCGTGCGGGTGCGGCGCAGGTCCAGGGTGCCTGAGACGAGGGCCTGCTCGACGCCGTCGCGGACCGTCACGGCCAGTCCGGGGTCGCCCGCGGCATACGTGGCTACGGTGACGCGGCCGTCGGGAGTGGTCACGTCGGCACGCGCGGCCACGCTGGCGGACGTCCCGGCGGCATCGGTCGCGTCGACGCACCACACGCGCAGGGCCTCGGCGTCGGCGGCGACCTCGCGGTCGACCGACGGCTCGCCCGTCGCGGTGTGCGCGAACCACGCGCCGTCGAGGTCGGCGGGACCGACGTAGTCGCGCTCGACCCAGTCGAGGCGTCCGGCAGCCGCCAGGTCGCGCAGGTCCTCGCAGACCCAGGGGGCGACGAGGCGCACGACGGCGCCCTCGTCGAGGAAGGCCCGGACCCGGCGGGCCGACACCGGTCCGCCCCCGACCGCCACGACGAGGCGCCCGGTCAGGTCGAGCACGACAGGAAGAGCCGACTTGGACCCTTCCACGCGGGTCTTCGGAGGAGATTCGGACCCAGCCACGCGGGTCTTCGGGGGGGACTTGGGGGGCGGAGCCCCCCAAGGGTTCAGATCTCCCATTCCTCGTCACCCTCGGGCTCGGTGGGGGCCGCCGCCGCGGTGGGCAGCGTGGCGCCGACCATGCCGGCCGCGACGGTGCGCCCGTCGTGGGCGTCGATGAGCAGGAACGAGCCGCCACGTCGCGAGGTCGAGTAGTTCTCGACCGGGACGGGCGCGGCGAGGCGCAGCGTCACGAGGCCGATGTCGTTGAGCGACAAGGCTTCCGACGGGACGGCGTGGAGGTCGTCGAGGTCCAGGACACCGTCGAGGGTGCGGACCGCCGTCTGGACCGTGCGCGAGCCGTGCTTGAGCAGCAGCCGCTGGGCCGGGCGCAGCGGAGCGTCGCCGAGCCAGCAGACGACGGCCTTGATGTCCTGGGTCGGCACGGGAGCATCGGCCGCGGCGGCGATGACGTCACCTCGCGAGATGTCGATCTCGTCGGCGAGGCGCAGCGTCACCGACTGCGGGGCGAACGCCTCGTCGAGCGTCCGCTCCCCGAGGTCGATCCCCACGACGGTGGTGCGGCGGCCCGAGGGAAGGGCCACCACGTCGTCGCCGACACGCACGACACCCGAGGCGACCTGGCCGGCATACCCCCTGTAGTCGCGGTGCGCCTCGTCGCGGGCGGCACCCTGCGGACGGATCACGAGCTGGACCGGCAGGCGGAAGGACTCGCCCCCGGGGTCGTCCGACGGGGGCAGCGACTCGAGCAGCTCGAGCAGCGTCGGACCGGAGTACCACGGGGTCCGCGTCGACCGCTCGGCGATGTTGTCGCCGTCGAGGGCGCTGACCGGGAGGGCGATCGCGTCGACGACCCCGAGCTCACGCGCCACGGCCTGCACCTCGGCCTCGACCCGGTCGTAGACCTCCTGCGAGAAGTCGACGAGGTCGATCTTGTTGACCGCCACGACGACGTGCGGCACCCGGAGCAGGGCGGTCACGGCGAGGTGGCGGCGGGTCTGCTCGAGCACCCCCTTGCGGGCGTCGACGAGCAGCACGACGACGTCGGCCGTCGAGCTGCCGGTCACGGTGTTGCGCGTGTACTGCACGTGCCCGGGGCAGTCGGCGAGCACGAACGAGCGCGTGGCCGTCGCGAAGTAGCGGTAGGCGACGTCGATGGTGATGCCCTGCTCGCGCTCGGCGCGCAGGCCGTCGGTGAGCAGCGCCAGGTCGGCGGCGGTGAGCCCGCGGTCGCGTGACACGCGCTCGACGGCGGCCAGCTGGTCGGACAGCACCGACTTCGTGTCGTGGAGCAGGCGGCCGACGAGGGTCGACTTGCCGTCATCGACGGAGCCTGCCGTCGCGAGGCGCAGGAGCGTCGCACTCATAGCGTTTCCTTGTCTTGGGGCCCCTGCGAAGTATCGGAGCGAGGAACGAGCGGAGAACTTCGTGGGGTGTTCAGAAGTACCCCTCTTTCTTGCGGTCCTCCATGGCGGCCTCGGAGATCCGGTCGTCGGCGCGCGTCGCGCCACGCTCGGTCAGGGTCGAGGCGGCCACCTCGAGGACGATCTCGGCGTTGGTGGTGGCCGGGGACTCGACGGCGCCCGTGCACGACATGTCGCCGACGGTGCGGTAGCGCACGAGGCGCGTCTCCACCGGCTCGTCGTCGCGCGGTTGGCTCACCGGTCCGACTGCGAGCCACATGCCGTCTCGGCGAAACACCTCGCGCTCGTGGGCGTAGTAGAGCGGCGCGAGCGGGATGTCCTCGCGGTCGATGTAGCGCCAGATGTCGACCTCGGTCCAGTTGCTGATCGGGAACACGCGCACGTGCTCTCCGGGGCGGTGCCTGGGGTTGAAGAGGTTCCACAGCTCGGGGCGCTGGTTCTTGGGGTCCCACTGCCCGAACTCGTCGCGCAGGCTGACGATGCGCTCCTTGGCCCGGGCCTTCTCCTCGTCGCGCCGTCCGCCGCCGAAGACGCCGTCGAAACGGTTGTCGTTGATGGCGTCGAGCAGCGGCACGGTCTGCAGCGGGTTGCGCGTGCCGTCGGCGCGCTCGCGCAGGCGGCCGTCGTCGATGTAGTCCTGCACGCTCGCGACGACGAGCCGCAGCCCGAGTCGCTCGACGGTCTCGTCACGGTAGGCGAGCACCTCGGGGAAGTTGTGCCCGGTGTCGACGTGCAGCACCGGGAAGGGGATCGGCGCGGGCCAGAAGGCCTTGGTCGCCAGGTGCAGCATGACGACGGAGTCCTTGCCGCCGCTGAAGAGCAGCGCCGGGCGCTCGAGCTCGCCGGCCATCTCGCGGATGACAAGGATGGCCTCCGCCTCGAGCGCGTCGAGCTGGCTCAGCCGCCGGTCGGCGGACGTGCTCGCGAATGCCGTCTGCTGCGTCGCGTCGTGGGCCGACGCCGTCGGGTCGGCTTGGGTGTCAGGCGTGTTCACGGTCGTCGTCATGTGTGGAGTCCGCACTCGGTCTTGGCGAAGCCGGCCCAGCGGCCGGCGCGGGGGTCCTCGCCGGGCTCGACCCGGCGGGTGCACGGCTCGCAGCCGATCGACGGGTAGCCGTCGGAGAGAAGGGAGTTGACCTCGACCTGGTGCTCACCGGCATACGCGAGCAGCTCGTCGAAGGTCCACGCGGCGAGCGGGTTGATCTTGACGAGGCCGTTCTTGGCGTCCCACGTCACGAGCGGGGTGTCGGCCCGGGTGGGGCCCTCCTCGCGGCGCACGCCGGTGACCCATGCCTCGTAGAGCGGCAGGGTCCGGGCCAGCGGCTCGACCTTGCGCATCTGGCAGCACAGGGCCGGGTCGCGCTCGTAGAGGCGCGCGCCGTACTTCTCGTCCTGCTCGGCGACGGTCAGCTCGGGGAGCACGTCGACGAGGGTGATCGGCAGGTCCTCGGCGACGATGTCGCGCGTCACGATCGTGTCGGAGAAGTGGTAGCCGGTGTCGAGGAAGAGCACGTCGACCCCGGGCGCGAAGCGCGAGACGACGTGCGGCAGGACGGCATCCGCCATCGAGCAGGCCACGGCGAGCGAGCCGTCGAAGTGGAAGGCCGCCCACGCGGCGACCTCGTCGGCGGTCGGCTCGCGCTCCGGGTCGGCGGCCAGGGTCGCGTTGAAGTCGTCGACGAGCGCCTTGAGCTCGTCCTCGGAGCGCCGCTTGCGCGGCACGGTGGGGGTGGCGAGGGGGACTGAGGTCACTGGAGGGCTCCTTCGTCTGCTCGGTGGCTCCACTGGGCGAAGGTCTCGCCGTCGACGCGGCCGGAGACGTAGGAGCGCACGACGCGCTCCACGTAGTCGGGCAGGTCGTCGGCCGTCACCTTGAGGCCGCGGACGGTGCGCCCGAGGCCGGCCTCGTCACGGTCGTGGGAGGCGAGGCCGCCGCCGAGGTGCACCTGGAAGCCCGGCACCTGCTCGCCGTCGATGGTGACGAGCTGGCCCTTGAGGCCGATGTCGGCCGTCTGGATGCGGGCGCACGAGTTGGGGCAGCCGTTGACGTTGAGCAGGATCGGCGCGTCGAGCGACCCGTCGTCGACGAGGTCGGCGAGCCGCGTCTCGAGCTGCGCGATGGCGTCGGTGGCGGTCTGCTTGGTCTCGACGATGGCGAGCTTGCAGTACTCGATGCCGGTGCAGGCCATCGTCGTGCGCCGGAACGGGCTGGGCCTGGCCGTCAGCCCGAGCCCCTCGAGGTCGGCGACGAAGTCCTCGACCCGGTCGGCGGGGACGTCGAGCACGACGAGCTTCTGGTGGGCGGTGAGCCGCACGGCGCTGGCGCCGTAGGACTCGACGAGGTCACCGAGGCGGGTCAGCAGGGTGCCGCTGATCCGCCCGACCGTCGGCGTCGCGCCGACGTAGTAGTTGCCGTCCTTCTGCAGGTGCACGCCCACGTGGTCGCCGGGGCCGGTCGCCGGTGCGGGCGGCGGGCCGTCGGGCAGCGGGTGGCCGAGGTACTCCGTCTCGAGCACCTCGCGGAACTTCGCCGGACCCCACTCGGCGAGCAGGAACTTCAGGCGCGCCTTGTTGCGCAGCCGGCGGTAGCCGTAGTCGCGGAAGATCGAGATGACGCCGTGCCAGACGTCGACGGCCTCCTCCTCGGAGACGAAGACGCCGATGCGCTCGGCCAGGCGGGGCGAGGTCGACAGGCCGCCGCCGACCCAGAGGTCGTAGCCGGGGCCGAGCTCGGGGTGGACGACGCCGACGAGGGAGATGTCGTTGATCTCGTGCACGACGTCGAGGCTGGGGTGGCCGGTGATGGCCGTCTTGAACTTGCGAGGCAGGTTCGACAGGTCGAGGTCGCCGAGGTACTTCTCGGTGATCCGCGCGATGAGCGGCGTCGGGTCGATGATCTCGTCGGCCGCGACGCCGGCGACCGGGCTGCCGAGGAAGCCGCGCGGGGTGTCGCCGCAGGCCTCGGTCGTCTGCAGGCCGACCGCCTCGAGGCGGCGCCAGATCTCGGGCACGTCCTCGATGCCGACCCAGTGGTACTGCAGGTTCTGCCGGTCGGTGATGTCGGCGGTGTCGCGCGCGAAGTCGGTGGAGATGCCGCCGAGGACACGGAGGCGCTCGGGGGTCAGGGCCTGCCCGTCGCTGCGGACGCGGAGCATGAAGTAGCGGTCGCTCAGCTCGTCGTCGCTCAGCTGCGCGGTGCGCCCGCCGTCGATGCCGGGGCGGCGCTGCGTGTAGAGCCCCCACCAGCGGAAACGTCCCGACAGGTCCTGGGTCGGGATGGAGTCGAAGCCCTCGTGGGAGTAGACCTGCTCGATGCGCTCACGGACGTTGAGGCCGTCGTCCTCCTGCTTCCACGTCTCGTTGCCGTTGAGCGGTGCGGGGCCGTCGACCTTCCACTGTCCGTTGGAGCGGTCGGCCCGCGGCGGACGGGTGCCCGGTCGGGCTGCGCCGGTCGTGGAGTCGGTGACGGTCATGTAATCGAATGTATAACCCACCATTATCTGGGCCCACAGGGGTCCAGAGTGCGGCCCTTTCCCACCAGCTCGGTGGGAGAAGCGACGGGGCGGGCCCACCGGGACCGATGACGGAGGTTCGCGGCGCCGGCACGCTCAGCCGCCAGCGTTCGGGCGCCGAAGGTGCGTCATCCGTCCCGGGACGAGCGGCTGGCTGGACGCAGCTCCCGCTGCACAGCGGGCGTCACGCCGCGGCCGGCTGCCAGCCCGTCGTCCCCTCGTTCCGACCCAGGGGGCAAATGCCGCGTGGCCGCGCGCCGTCCGAACCGGGGGCGTATGCCGTGTGCCCGGGTCAGGGACCGGCGAGCTGTCCCGAGTCGACCGCCTGCACGATGCCGAGCACCGTCGCGAGGTAGCGCTGCGAGTGGTTGTAGGACAGGACGGCGGCCTGGAGGTCGGCCGGTCGGGAGAGGTCGCGGCCTCCGGCGCACAGGTAGTCGGCGGCCGCGAGCGCCGCGTCCTCGATGTTCTGCGGGTCGGCCACGCCGTCACCGTTGCCGTCCGCGCCCCAGAGGCGCCAGGTGGCGGGGATGAACTGCATCGGCCCCACGGCGTGGTCCCAGACGGGGTCGCCGTCCCAGCGTCCGCCGTCGGTGTCGCGGATCGCGGAGAAGGCGCCGCCCGACAGCGCGGGCCCGATCACGGGAGGCGAGGCGTCGTGCGACGCGTCGAGGGTGCGGCCCCGCAGCGACGACGACTCCACCTCGCCGATGGCGGCCAGGAGCATGACCGGGATGTGGCAGCTGCTCTGGCGCCGGGCCGCGGACGCGTAGGCGGCCCAGATGATCTCGTCCTTGGACGTCGGGCCCTTGCTGCTACCGGACGCCCGTGGTGCAGCGGCGACAGGGATCTTGATGACCGCGCGCGGCTTCCATGGGGTGGGGTTGCTGCTCGTGCCGCCGCCCGGCTCGAGCGCCGCCGCGGGCGCCGGCGCTGCGTTCTCGACCGACAGCGTGGCGGCGACCCGGATCTCGTCGAAGACGGGGAGCACGAGATCGCCTGCCACGGAACCGAACCCGGGCCCGATGGGCTGCGAGCCCGCCGGCGGTGTGGCAGTGGTCGTGCTGGGCGATGCACTCGCGCCGGGAACCAGGGGCGACAGCAGCGGGGCGGGCGTCGGGGTCGGTGCCGGCTGACCGGCAGCCACGGCGCCGGTCGCCGGGGCGAGCAGCAGACCGCCGACGGCGAGCGAGGCCGCCGCCGCGCGTGCCGCGGTCAGCCTCCGTCCGGTCCGGCGTCGCATGTCACATCCCTTCGCTGGGCGGCCCGCAGCCCCCCTTGCTCTCCAGTACAGCGCGAATCCCCGCCGCGTGACGACGAACGCCAACTCCCACAGGAAGCCTCCCGGACGGCGACCGCGCTCGCGGGCCGCGACGGGAGTCGCCGCCCGGTCACCGCTCCGACCCGGCGTGCGACGCCTTCGGGTGCTCGGCTCCGGGGCGACTGCTCCCGACGCGGTCGTCGGGCTGGTCCGGTGCGAGCCCGACAGCACCGGCAGGGTCTCCCGCACCTCCGGGTGCCCGATCCGCCGCGGCGCCTCCCTTGCGGCTGCTGCCGATCGGGTAGTCACGCGGGTCCGAGCCGAGCTGGACAGCACCCACACCGTCTCGTGCACGTCCGGATGTCCGGCCGGTCGCGACGCCTTCTCCGCCCCTACGACGACGGGGCGGTGGGACGGCCCGTGAGCGACGACGTCGCAGCAGCAGGACCACCGCCAGCGCGGCGACGCCGAGCGCGACCGAGCTCCACGCGAGCAGGTCGGAGACGGGGGCCCGGGAGACGAGCGTCGGGGGGTCTGAGCTGCTCGGGCCGACGACCCAGTGCACCGTGCTGCGCACGTCGTCGACGCCCCGCCGGTGCACGACGACGTCGAGGTCCACCGGACCGGCCGCGGGCAGGACGAGGGTCGCCGACCACCGGGTCGGGGTCACCGCCGTGGCCGCCGTGGCCGTCCCCGAGGCTAGGGCGCCGGCGGCCGTGTCGCTGCCCGACGGCACGGCGCGCCCGCCGGCCACGGCGTGCACGGCCACGGACACGGCCGTGACCGGCCCCGGTGAGGGGCGGCGCGTGTCGAGGACGTCGACGAGGGCCACGCTCGCACCGGGCCGGTTGGGCCGTAGCGCGACCGTCTGCTGGAGGTCGGCGACCGGACGGTCGTCGATGACGCTCGGCGCCTGCTCGGTGACGAGTCGCGGTGATACCGCCGGCTGCCCCGTGGCCAGGACCCCGGCGAGGGCGACCACGGCGAGCAGGCCAAGGGCCTCCAGCCCGACGAGCGGCCGACGCGCCTGCCGGCCCGCGACGTCCCCGGCATGGAGGCGCCGCGTCGTGACGAGCGCGACGAGCCCGCCGACGCCAGCGAGGGCGACCTTCGCGAGCAGCACCCGGCCGTACGTCGTCAGCAGCACGGCGTCGACCGAGACGACGACGTCGCTCGCGAGGTAGACCCCGGTGACGGCGACGACGATCACCGAGGCGGTCGCCGGCACCCGGAAGCCCTTGAGGACGCTGCGGACCTGCGCACCCGACAGCCCCAGCTGCGCCGACCGCACCCCGAGCAGGGCCAGGGCCGCGACCGCCCCGACCCAGAGCAGGGCCGCCAACAGGTGCACCGTCGAGGTGACCACCCACGTCGGGCCGCCCCGCAGGCCGAAGTGACCGATGCTCACCGTCAGCAGCCCGGCGGCTCCCAGCGCAGCAGCCGCGCCGCGCCACGAGCCCCGCACCGACCCGCGCCACAACCCGGTCGCCGCGCCCGCCAGTGCAGCCTCGCGCAGCCCCCAGCGCACGGCGTAGCCGGGCGTGAAGGCACCGGCACCGAAGCGCACCAGGTCGACGGCGGCGACGACGAGCGCGAGCACTGCACCGACCACGAGCAGCCGGGCAGCCTGACGGCGCAGCCAGGCACGCGGCATACGTGCTGTGTCCGAGGGCAGCGTGCCGAGCAGGCCCCCCACGACGAGGGCCCCGAGACCGGCGCCGATGCCGGCCAGCACGGCCCAGCGACCGACGAGCTCGAAGGGGTCCGGGTTCGTCTCGCTGGGGCCGGACGCCTGGACCTCGCTCTGGATGCCGAAGGCGAAGGTGCCGGAGGACTCGTGGAGGTCGTCGCTCGACAGGGTGCGCCACGACACGTGGTAGGCGCCGACGCCCAGGGACGGCATCGTGGCGACGACGGTCGCGGGGGCCTCCTGGTCCTCCTCGCCCTCCGCCAGTGTCAGGTGCGTCGGAGCCAGCCGGCGGCCGTCGCCCGCCACCACGGTGATCTCGGTGGCCTCGAGGACGACGTGCTCGGTGAAGTGCAGCTCGACGGTGCGCGGCGCGGCCGCCAGGGTCACCCCGTCCCCGGGGCTGCTGGACTCGAGGTAGGCGTGCGCCAAGGCCGGCGACGCCCCCAGCCCGACGAGCAGCGCCGTGCCGAGCGCCACGGCCAGGGTCACGAGGACCCGACGCAGGCCCATCACAGCACCGGCACGTGCTCGAGGCGCAGACCGCCGTACTCGACCGTCACGTCCTCACCGGCGCGGAGGGCGCCGCGGGTGTTCTGGTAGACGAAGTAGTACGTCGCACCGGCCCGGTTGATGTGCCCCTGACGCATGACCGAGACCCGGTCGGTGAAGCCGTCGCGCGCCTCGCTGCGCAGCACCGGCGGGTGCTTGGTGTCGGCCTGGAAGCGGGACGCCTTGTCGACGTCGAGCACGACGTAGCTCATCGTGACGAGGCCGCCGTCGCCGACGACGGCGACGCGCGAGATCCGCACGCCCAGAGCGGTCTCCATCCCGGCGGACTGGGGGACGGCCCGGCCCGGGTCGTCGCCCCCGGCCCGTAGCGCGCGCGCCCCGAGCAGGCCGAGGACGGCGACGAGCAGGACGGCGACGACGGCGACCGCGGTGCGGCTGCGCCCGTCCCGGCCGAGGCGGGACGACGAACGGTCGGTGCCCGCGGCTGGCCCCGAGGGGCTGGTGGTGGTGGTCATTCGGACTGCCCTCCGATGGTGCCGGCCGGGGTCACGGGCAGGTGACCCCGGCACGAGGTGGACCGGATCAGGGAAGGCTGTTCCGGGTCGAGGTGAAGTCGTCGAACCAGGCCTGGCCCGCCATGGTCGACGCGGTGGTGGGTCCTGCGGTGACGCCCAGCCGGACCGACTGGACCTGCATCGGGGGGCCCGTGTTGTTGCCGGTCCGAGTGTCACGCAGGGTGCCGTCGACGAGGAGCCGGAGCGAGCCACCGGTGCCTTGGGCCCAGTCGACGCGCACGGTGTGCGCCCCGGAGGTCAGGGTGTAGGCAGGGCCCGTCGTGTTGCCGATCGTGTTGCGGTTCATGACGATCCGCAGCTGCGCGGCGGTGCGCGACGTGCCGGCGCGGTGGTACTGCACCGCGAAGGCCTGTCCCGTTGCCGTCCGTCCCTCGAAGACCGTCGTCCAGGCCGTCGCCGAGCCACCCGTGGAGAGCGTGTTCGGGTTGAACCGGAACTGCGCGTGGTAGGTCGACTCGTTGGCCGGGCTCTCGTCGGTGACGTAGGCCGGCGCGTTGCCGGACCCGACGGTCGCCGCGAGCCCGACGTTGCCGGCCGCGGTCGAGCTGGCCGCCGCGGTCGTGCCCGCGACCGACCCGGTCCTCGCCGTCCACGCCGACAGTGCGGCGTCGAAGGTGTCGCTGAAGATCGCGTTGGCGCGGACGACCGTGACGGAGACCGACGAGGCATTGCTCCAGTTGCCGGCCGCGTCCTGGACGCGGAGGTTGAACTGGACCGTCCCGGCCGGGAGGCCCGTCAGCGGGATCGCCGCCGTGACACCGGTGCCCGTGTCGGTCACCTGCACCCGCGTGGCCTTGCCGACGCCCGGGTCGGTCGTGCCGGTCCAGAACTCCGCGCCCTGGAACCTCGGCCCGACGTAGGAGGCGAGCGGGGTCTCGGTGACGCCCCCCGTGAGGGTCAGGGTCGCCGCACCGTTCGTCGGGTTCGGGCTGCCGGTCAGGGTGCCGAGGATCGGCGCCGTCTTGTCGACGTAGAGCCGCACGAGGGCGTTCGTGGAGGTGAGGCTGCCCCAGTTGCCGGCGGCGTCCCTGCCGTGCACGTAGACCTTGTGCTCGCCCGCCGTCATGGCCCTCACCTGGGTCAGCGGGATGAGTCCGTAGACGTCCTCCTTGGTGGAGTCGAAGGCCCCGTCGACGGCGATGAGCGTGAGTCCGCTGCCGAAGCTCGGCGTGGTGCTCGTCGGGTCGATGAAGGCCTCACCCGCGAGGACGGGGCTCTGTGCCGCACCACCGGCGTCACGGTCATCCAGCTGCGCGGAGATCACGAGGTAGCCGGGGTAGGACTGCGAGCCGAGGACCCCGTTGGTCGGGTTGGGCCCGACCGTCGCGGCGTTGACCGCTGGTGCGGTGAGATCGACGGTGAGGTCGACGGGCACGGCCGGCCCCCAGATGTGCTGGGAGTTGCGGCTGTGGACCCATACCTGGGCCGTCCCCTCGCCGAGGCCCTTGACCGTCGCGGCCGGGATCGTCCCGGTCTCGGCGACCTTGGTGGCCGACCGGTTGAGGGTCATCGCCGTGCCGGTGCCGTCGGCGCCCGCCGCTGCCCCGAGGAAGTACTCCGCGTCGGTGATGGTGCCACCGGCAGCGGTGTCGTCACCCGTCGCGTTGACCGTGACGTCGCCCTTGCCGCTGGCCGGCGTGGGGCTCACCGACAGACCGACCGTCTGGGGTCCGGTCTTGGCGAGGTTGAGGATGACCGACCCGACGACGCCCCAGTTGCCCTCGGAGTCGAGCCCGCGCACGAAGATCGTGTGCTTGGTGGACGTCAGGCAGTGGAGGTCGAGTGGCGGAGCCGTCGACGCGCACTGGGTCGCGGTGGCCGAGGCCGGGATCGTCCCGGTCACGCTCGCGCTCGTGGTCCCGAACGTCCCGGTCAAGGCCAGCCCGAAGCCAGGCCCGACCGTGACGGCGTCGTCAACGACGAGCTCGGCGCCGCTCACCGCGTGGTTACCGGTCGTCGCGTCGCTCACCGTCGCCGTCACCGTGACGGCGCTCGTCCCGTCCGACGGGTTCGGAGTGACCGCGATCCCGGTCGACACCGGGCCTACGCCGTCGGTTGTGGGGGGCGGCGCATTGGTGTCGAGGAAGGTCAGCATGCCGCCGAAGGCCACGGACAGCGGGTCGGCCGTGGACTGGCCGGCGTTGTCGAGCCGGCCCGAGGACTCGTAGACCGCGATCTTCGACTCGGGACCGCTCGGCACGGTGACGAGTGCGTCGACGGTGACGCCGGGGTCGACGGGCACGACGACGGACGGCTCGGGGAACGCGAGGCCGTGCCCGTCGTGCGACAGGACGGTCTGCCCGGTCCCGAGCGTGTTCATCGCGTGCAGCTCCGAGCCGGCGTTGACGTAGCGCAGGAGCACGGTGTGGCCCTGGTCGGTCGGCACGGGGTCGGTCGACGGGAAGGGTTTGCCGTTGATGAGCCGGTAGGCCGGGTGGAACTCGCGCATGTCGAACGTCGCTGGGTTCGCGTTGAGGGCCGGGTCGATCTCGCTGAGGACGAGCACCGACTCGTCGTCGTAGCTCTGGCCGTATGCCGTGCCGTCACCCAGGACGACGAACGCGCCCGCGAGACCCATCGCCACCTGCCGTGCACCGCCCGAGGTGTGACCCGCCTCGTAGAGGAAGGTGCCGGCGCGTGAGGCGGTGAAGACGTAGCGCGCCGTCGTGTGCGGGTCGATCCCGGTCGTGGCCGCGTCGGTGGGCAGGCCCTCGCTGAAGGACGACGCCGGTTGGCCCGGCAGCGCCAGCGACGTCGGCTCACCGAGCTCGTTGTGGAGCGTCAGCACCACCCGGTCGCCCTGTCGGGCGATGATCGCGGGTCCGGGGGCCGTCGGCGTCCCGGACTGGGTCGTCGAGTAGCCCCAGATCGGGATCGATTGCCCGAGAACCTGGTTCGTGCCCGCGCTGGCCCAGAGGTCGCACGTGACGATCTCGGGGTCGGGCGCCGCGGCCGGCGTCACGGTGCAGCCGGGCGTGTTCGGCGTCAGCTTGCCCACCGCCGCCGTGGGGGCAGAGCGGACCGCGGCGGGCGCCGTGGACCCTGCCACACCGGCAGCCGACGTCAGCCCGGGGGCCGGCGACACGGCATACGCGGTCGTGGCGGCGAAGGCCGTGCCCGCGAAGGGGACGGTTGCGAGCGCGGCGGCCGCGGCGGTGACGCCGAGACGGTGCCGGAGACTGTGTCGAGAGGTCATCGGATCGTCCTCAGCTCGTCGGGCAGCCGGCGGGCGGGTCGATGCGGAAGACCGTCATCATGCCGCCGAAGGCTGCGCCGTAGTTGGTCGCCTGCTGGAGCGCGTGGCTGTGGGCCACGTGGTAGTACTCGCCGCACTCGTTGTTCACGGTGATGTTCGACGGGAAGGTGCCTTGTGTGCCGAGGTAGGGACTCTCGCTGAACCACGTGTCGGCGCCGACGAGGAGCTGGTCGGTGATGGCGGGCAGCTGCGTCGGGATCGGGTTCGTCGTCGCGTTCCAGTGCTCGACGTCGCGCCAGTCCATCAGGGCGTCGACGGTCTGGCCCGGCATGACGTCGATGTCGTACTTGAGGTACGAGAGATCCTGCGGCGCAGTGGAACTCGTCCCCTGAAGAGCGTGACCGTCCTTGTTGACGACGCGCTCGTCGCTGCCGTGCGGGTGGAACGGGTAGCTCACCCGCCCGGCGTTGACGTAGCGGATGACGGCGGGCAGCGGGTTGCTCACCGGGTCGTAGGGCTTGATGTGCACCAGGGCTCCGTAGGGCTGACTGGGCAGCCACGTCGCATTGTTGGGCGCCAGGGTGTCCGGCATGCTGCGGCCGTTGATGAGGTAGTACCGCGCGTTGTAGGCCGACCAGTCGACGGGCTGCGAACGCTCGACCGCAAGGTGCACGTCGGGGTCCACCTCCGAAAGGAGGAAGACGTACTCGTGCTGCGGGCTGAAGGCCGAGTCGGCTCGATCGTTGACCTGCCCGGCCGTGCCCGCGGGGCGCACGACGAGCGCGCCGTAGAGGCCCATCTGCTGCTGCTTCGTGACGTCCGTACCACTCGAGTAGAGATACGTGCCAGGCGAACCCGCGGTGAACGTGTAGGTGACCGACCCGTTGGTGGCGGCCGCCGGCTGCACCATCGAGGTCAGCGAGCCCCCGGAGTCGAACTGGGGCTGCGCCGGGTTGCCGTCCGCCTTGACCGCGCTCTGGCCCGGGAAGACCATCGAGGTCGCCTCCGGCAGCTCGTTGTGCAGGATGACGGTGACGGGCTGCCCCGACGTGACGCACAGGACGGGGCCGGGCAACTGGAAGCGGCCCGAGCTCATGCCGTAGCCCCACATGAAGATCGAGTTGCCGTCCGGCGTCGAGATGTAGCCCGTCCGCGCACTGAGCGAGAACGTCTGGTGCGGGTCGGTCTGGCAGAGCAGCCCCTCGGACGTGGCCGCCTGGGCGCCGGCCGTCGAGCCGATGGCCACCGCGGCCACGAGGGCACCGACGGCGGCGAGGATGCCGGTGCGCCGTCGGGTACGCGCGGCCGACGCCGCGTCACGCGTCCGGGCTCGGGTTCGGTGAAGTCGCATGGTCGTCCTCCGTCGGCTCGTCAGGTGTTGGGCTGGGTCTGGGGCCTGTACGTGTTGGGTGCGCCGACGCTGAGGACGGTCATCATGCCGCCCCACCCGGTTCCCCCGCCGTTGCCCAGATAGGCGTAGTTGCGGTCGTAGAGCAGGAACTCGCCCGTCTGGTGGGGCGTGACGAGCACGTCCCGGCTCTCGCCGGGACCCACGTCGACCGTGTTGGTCTCGAGGTAGTTCGTGTAGCCGTCGCGGCCTCGGAGCAGGCTCGCGTCCTTGGCGATGACCTGCATGTCGACGTTGTCGAGCGTCAGGGCGTGGTTCTGGTAGCCGAGGTTGGACAGGCGCAGCAGCACCGTCTCGCCCACGTTGCACGTGATCCGCGAGCTGATCGGCTGGTACTGCAGGCGCCCGCCCTCGGTGCTCGTCGGATCGCCCCCGGGCGCGATGGTGTCGGGGTAGCCGCGACCGTTCAGCAGCCAGAAACTCGGCGCGTAGTCGGTCCAGTCGCTGACCTGGATGTGGGCGTCGCGGTAGTGGGCGGCCGACCACAGCTCGGTGATCATGAAGGCGAACTCGCGGTCGTAGCGGGTGCTGCCGTCGCCGTCGTTGTAGGCGTAGGCCAGACGCGCCCCGGCCGGGACCGTGCCCAGGACGCTGCCGTTCTGCTTCGGCCGCACGAAGACCATGCCCGTCATGCCCATCTGCACGTGCTCGACGTCCTCGAAGTGGCAGTGGTACATGTACGTCCCGGCGTCGTGAGGGCGGTAGAAGTAGGACAGGTCCCGCCCGATGGGCACCGCCAGCGACAGCTCGGGCACGCCGTCGAAGAGCGGGATCGCGTTGACGAAGCCGTGCCAGTGCAGCGTGTGCCCGTCGAAGAGGTCCGGACGCATGAGCAGTCCGAGGTTCGACAGGGTGATCGTCACGTCGTCCCCCTCGTCGAAGGAGAGCATGGGCGCCGAGATCTGGGCCTTGCCGCGGACCGCCGCCACCTCCTGCGCCGTCGTCATCGCCGTCACGTCACGGAAGCCGAAGACGTAGGTGTCGAAGGGCGCCGGTGCCAACGAGTCGGGGAAGAAGGGCAGGTCGGGGGGCGAGCCCGCCGGCATGCTGACCCAGCCGTCGGTGCCGGCGAGGTGCACGGACTTGGCGGTCCCGCTCGCGGCGGCCCGCACGACCGTGGGCCTGGCGGCCTGCTGCCCGAAGCTGAGGCGGGTCCCCAGCAGGACACTGCCGACAGCGCCGGCGCCGCCGAGCACCACCGCCCGCCGACCGAGCCCGGCGCGCCCTGTGCCGTCCGAGGGGGTGAGATCTGTCATGAGGTGCTCCTAGGTCGGTCCGGCTCGTCAGCCGGGTGGTCTGTCGGATCTGTCTGGTGAGTCGAGGGGGGTGGCGTGAGTCGGGTCGCGGATGGTCGCCGAGGTCCCCGGGGCCGGGGGTGCCAGTGGGAGTGACTGGGCTGCCCCGGGGGCCGGTCGGCGGCTCCTACGGGTAGTACTGGTCGGACCCGGCGTCGTAGCGCGCGGACCGGCCCGTACCGGTCGGGCGCGTCTGGCTGTCGATGTCGAGCGGTGGCGCGCTCACGGTGACAGTCCACGGGCCGAGGAGCGCCTGGGTCCCGTAGGTGACCGTCGTGGCCGCGACGCCCCTGCCGTAGGCCGGCGAGGCCGACCCGACGAGGTGGTAGTCGGCCCGCAGTCGGGGCGGCAGCAAGGCCGTCACGATGGCCGCCTCGCGGAAGGCCGGGAAGGTGCGGGCCGCGAGGACGGTGACGGTCAGGTCCGGCGTGGGGTCCTTGAACCCGGCGTTGTCGGCGACGGTCACGTTGAGTCCGCCGTCGGTCCCCTTCGTCGTCTGGATGACGCTCGAGACGGGGTGCAGCGAGCCCGGGCCGCCCACGACCGCCATGTCCCAGTGGTCGGTGGAGTTGGCGGTGCCGTCGGGCAGCGTGCCGCCGATCCCGTAGACGTAGCCACCGATGAAGGATCCGGCGCGGTTGTCGTTGAAGATGTCGTCGAGCAGGACCGGGTTGCTGAAGGTCGACTGGTTGTTGACCTTGAGGAACGCGAACGCCGTCGAGGAGCCGCTGCTGCTGAGCCGCGCCATGAGCGCGTCGCTGTTGGGTCCGGTGGACAGGCCTGCGGGGGCCGGCTGACCGTCCGAGGTCACGGCGGTCGCCGTCGTCATGTTTCCGGCCACCGTGTTGCCCACGATGGTGACGAAGGGTGCGTCGTCGAGGGCGATGCCGCCGCCCTCGTGGGCCGACACGTTGTTGGTGATCGTGTTGTTGGTGATCGCGATCGTCTGCGGGTCGGCCTTGGTGACGTGCGTGCCGGCCACCTGGAGCAGCCGGATGCCGCCGCCGTCGTCGCTCGCGAGGTTCGCGTCGATGACGTTGGCGTCGATCGTCGCCGCACCCGTGCCGGGGCTGAGGCCGGCCGGATCTGCCGGCAGCTCACCGGCGAGCATGATCGCGCCGCCCTCGTCGTACGAGCTGTTGAACCAGACGGTGTTGTTGCTGATCGTGCCGCCGTTGGTGCCGCCTGGGTTGCTCATGTAGCCGAAGGCCGTCATCGCGCCGCCGTACTCCGCGGAGAAGTTGCCGCAGATGGCGTTGTGCGTGACCTTGTAGCCGTCGCTGCCGGTGAAGAGCCCGATGCCGCCGGCGAGGTTGGTGCCGCCGTTGTTGAGCACCTGGTTGTCGGCGATGACGGCGTCGTAGTTGCGGTTGTCGCCGGTGTAGGGCGTGCCGACGCGGATGCCTCCGCCGTAGCTGCCGCTGTTGCCGACGACGACGTCGTCGGTGATTCGAACGTTGCGGTTGTTGTTGTGCAGGTAGATGCCACCGCCCTGGGTCACGAGCGCGCCGGCGGCGCCGTAGGGCGTCGTCGTCGCACCCGTGAGCACGTTGACGTTGCCGGCGAAGTCGGACTGGGAGCCGCCCGTGACCTGGAGTCCGTCGATGGCGACGGGGTATGCCGTGTCGTTGAGGGCCGCCTTGGTCGGGTCGTCGAGCACGGTGATCGTCGCGGCGTCGGGCACGTCGAGCTCGCCGCTGTAGGTCAGCGTCCCCAGCAGGGCGAGCCAGCGCTGCCCTGCGGGCAGGTCCGGGCTGAAGCCGGACCCGTCGATGATCGAGCCGGGCACCCACTGCTGGGAGCCGTCCGCCTGGGTGGTGAAGCCGCCGGGGCCGACGCCCTGGACGGCGACGCGGTGGTGGACGATGACGTTCTCGTTGTACTCACCGCGCGGGTTGACCGCGGTAGGCGACCCCGGCCACACGACGACGAGCCAGTGCTTGCGGGCCGACGTCGGCACCGCATCCTCGAGTGCCTTCTGGACGGTGTCGTACTGCTTGCCCGGCCCGACCTCGAGCACGTTCGGGTTGTAGGACGTCGAAGCTCCGGATGCCGGGGGAGCCGCGAGGTTCCAGATGGTGAGTCCGTTGTAGGTCGAGCGCTTGGCGCCGGTGGTGATCGACACCTTGAGCGCACCGCGGGAGCTCAAGGAGACCGCCGGCACGGTGAAGCTGATGCGCGTCTCGGACCAGCTGCTCACGCTGACGCCCGTGACGGCCGAACCGGCGGAGTTGGTGAGCGTGACGGAGCCGGGAGCGCCGCCGAAGCCGGTGCCGGTGACGGTGACGGTCCTGCCCGTACCGGTCGGTCGCACGAATGGGTGGTCGACCGAGAGCAGCTGCGGGTCGGTCGTGCCGAGGTTGCAGCGAGCCGGGTTCGAGGCGGTCGTCCCGGGCGCCAGGATCGTCGCGGCTGCCTGGGTGGGCGCCGTGTCGGTCACGGTGTAGAGCCCGGGCCAGCCCTGGAAGTTGGCACTGATGGTGCGGTAGGCCGGGTTGTAGTCGGAGTTCGGACTGCCCGGTGCGCCGGGGTCGTTGCCGGTGAAGCGGTACATGTTGGGGCACGGCCCTGCCGGGACCGGGCAGTTGTAGGTCCCGGTCGAGGGCTCCAGCGCCTCGTAGAAGCCGTTGAAGTCGGTGTGCGTCGTGTCGACGAGCCGCCCGCTCCAGTCATAGAGCCCCACGGGGACGAAGGGCAGTCCCTGCGCCTCGCCGTAGCCGGCGCTCCGCTTGTCGAGCGTGAGCCCGAGGTCGTTGATCGTCAGGCCCCAGAAGTGCGTCGGGATCGGGACGGGGGTGAAGAGGTTGAAGTTGGGGGCCACGGTCTGGCCGCTGCGGACGGTGATGAGCTTGGAGTCGCACAGGGGTCGGTCCTGGCCTTCGAACGGGCTGCCGCCGCCGGCGAGGAACGCCGGGTCGGTGACGCGGACCGTGTGGAAGGCGCCCGCGCAGGGGGAGATGATGCCGGCGCCCTGCGACGGGGGCTGGGTGGGCGGGGTGGGGTCGTTGCCCGTCCCCGGGTCACCGGCCCCGGCCTCCGCGGCCGTCGGCGGGAAGTTCTCCTGGGCGAGGTAGGAGTCGCCGTCGAAGACGTTGACGTCCTCCTCCTTGGTGACCTGGTACATCGGCTTGCCGTCCACCGGGTCTCTGGGCACGTCGACCGCGACGATGTAGTCACCGGCGGCCAGGTCACCGAAGCCGTAGTTGCCGTTGACGGTCTGGCCGGCCGAGTCCGGGGTCGTCGTGTCCGACGGTCCGGCCTGCACGCCCATCATCGGGGCCTCGACGCAGAGGTTGTTGGCCGCGGCCCCCGACTCGGGCAGGGCCTGCTGGTCGGTCAGCTCGGAGCCGTCCCACTGGCGGGCCGTGCAGCCGCGCGGGGCGGCCCAGTCCTCGCTCTGATAGCTGGGCTGCACCTCGGCGCCCTTGACCAGCGCACCGCGATCGGGGTCGGGGTTCTTGACTGTCGGCGAGGAGCTCGGGTCGGTCGGGTCGTAGGCCGGGTTCGGGACCGACAGCGGGACGATCGCCTTTCCCTGGCGGCACGCGTTCGCCTTCTCGTCGGCGGTGGTGGCCGTGCAGGCGACGGAGGCGTAGACGTGGACGTCGACGCCGGGGATGCCGGGCTGGTAGTCCTCGCTGACCGCGTCCGCCGGGTCGAGCTCGTTGCGGGTGGTGTCGTAGGAGACCGTCGCCGCGATGCCGCCGTTCTGGTTGGTGCCGTAGGGCTCGACTCCCCAGTCCACCCGACCACGGAGGCCGAGGATGGGCAGCACGTCGAGGTCGACGAGGGCGCCGAGCTTCGTGGTCTCGGTCGGCTCGTTGTCGGCCTGGTAGGTCACCCCGGTGGTCCGGTAGCGGGTGTTGAACGCCTCCAGGACCAGCCACTTGCTCAGCGGGTAGACCTCCTTGACGTCGTAGACGCCGCTGTCGTTGGTCGTCACGAGGTTGCTGGCCTGGTCCATGAGCGAGTTGTCACGCTCACGCAGGGTCAGCGTGAAGCCGGGGATCGGCGCCTCGCCGGGGTCGCGCCGACCGTTGCCGTTCTCGTCGAGGAAGACGGTGCCGTGCAGGTGGGTGAACCACCCGACGAGCATCTCGTTGCCGACGTCGACGACGCCTCCGCCGCTGACCTCGACGTTCCAGCTGTAGAGGATGAAGTCCTGCGCGTCGTCCCAGAGGGTGAGCTGGTAGGTGCCGTCAGGGACGTTCTTGATGTCGAAGGAGCCGTTGGTGGCACCACGCCCGACGTAGACGGCAGCGTCACCGGCGGTGAGGTCGGACAGGGCGACCCAGGGCGACGGCAGAGGTCCACCGGACTTCGCTCCGGCCCAGCCACCCCCGGGCACGTCGAGGCCGTTCTGCCCACCGATGTAGGGCAGCCCGACGATCGCGACGCCCTTGACCTCGCCGGTCGCGGTCGAGGCCGGCATGGCCTTGACCCGCACGAAGCCGAACTGCGTGGCCGGGACCGGCTCGGCGCCCTTGACCACCTCGGTGTCGAGGCCGGTGTCGCCCTCCTGGACCCAGATGTCGTGGTCGTGGCCACCCTCGAGGGTGGTGGTCTGCACCCAGCCCGACTGCGAGGCAGGTGGCGTCACGGTGGCGGCGTAACGGTTGGGCCCGAGGTTGGGGATCGTGACGACGCCCTGCGCGTCACTCGTGCACTTGCCCGTGGAGCGGGCCGTGTCGATGACCGGCTTTCCGCCGGAGAACTGCATACGGCCCGCACTATCGTGGAGATAGACCGAGCACAGGGCGTTCCCGTAGTAGTCGGTCGTCACCGGGCCCAGGACGTCGGTGAGGTTCGCGGTGAAGCCGGCGAGGCCCGCCTCGGCGTCCGCCTCGTACGTGCCGTCGGTCGGCACGTTGTCGTTGAACACCTGGATCTTGATGGTGGCCAACGGCAGCGGGAGGGGCTGCATGCCCACCGAGACCGCGGTCTGGCGGCCGGAGACGACGGAGAAGTGCGCGCCGTCGATCTTGTAGCCATCGGCCGTCACCGAGATGAGGTACTTGCCGGGCGCCAGTCCCTCGAGCACCTTCGTCCCGTCGAGGTCGGCCTGCGTGCCCTGGGCGACGATCTTCGAGTGCCCCGACGTCGTCCGGACCGAGGGCCACGGGCAGGTGTCGGCGTAGGGCTCGGTCGCGTTGTTCGGCGGCGACGTCGTCGTCGGCTTGGTGCTACCGCCCGGGGCACGGGACGGGAGGCACCGGTCGAAGAGGGGATCCGCGGCTGTGCCGGGGTCTCCCGTCGTGTCCTCGTTGATCATCCAGCTGTAGGTGCCGACCTTGTCGCCCTTCTGCACGAACGTGTCCGTCGCCGTGTTGGGTGCGACGGTCCGCGCGCTCGCCACCGCGAGCGAGATGCATCCCTTGCCAGACGCGGTGGTGGACGGACAGCTCCCCACCGTGACGACGGCGGGCGCCGCCACGGCGGCGGGCGCCGCAGCACTCGGGGCAGCCGCTGGGACGGCGTGCGCCACCGCGGCGAGCGGGCCACCGAGCTGCGCCACCCCAGAGATGGCCAGCGCGGTGAGTCCCGCGACGATCGAGAACGAGCGCCTGTGCAGCTTCGGCTTGATCACGGCAAACCCCCAGTGAGGTCCAGCCGGGCCCCGTGCGAGCCCGTCGTCTCGCGAACGTCGCACGCCCTGCCGACCCGTCCCGGCTAGTTGGCTCGATCGCTCAGCCGACTGTCACGGGAGCGGTGGGTCTCGGCTCAGGCACCTGTCATCCCGAGGCGAGAGGGTCGTCATGTTCCTGTCATCTTCGCGCCCGGTTTGCCGTCATTGGTGGCGCTCTGGATGGCGCGTTCCGGCGGTTGTAGGCCATCTCGCCACGTGTCCCCGGCTGACGGATCCATACTGAGCCGCAGATGGGGGGAGGGGCGCTATGGCCACAGTCATGGTTGTCGATGACGAGGAGCGGGTGCGGACTCTGCTGGCGAAGTCGCTGTCGTCGCAGGGACACTCCGTGGTGACTGCTGCTACGGCCCACGCCGCCATCGACCGGTTGGAGTCGAGAGACATCGATCTCGTCGTGCTGGACCTCGTGATGCCCGGGGTCGGCGGCCTGGCCGTGCTCCAGGCGCTCAACGAGCGCAAGCAGCCGACGCCCGTCATCGTGCTGTCGGGCGTCACGGACGTGGGGACCCGGGTGGAGGCGCTCGACCGGGGGGCTGTCGACGTCGTGTCGAAGCCGTTCAGCCTGACCGAGCTGCTCGCCCGTGTCCGGCGCAACATCGGGACCGAACGCCGACCGACGGACGACCGCTACCTCGACGTGGGCGGCATACGCCTCGACATCGGGCGGCGGCGGGCGACCTTCCGCGCCGCCAGCGCGTCGCTGACCGAGCGCGAGTTCAGCCTGCTCGCGCACCTCATGCGGCGGGCCGGTGAGGTGTGCCGCAAGGAGGAGCTGCTCCACGACGTGTGGCACCTCGACTTCGACCCAGGCAGCAACGTCGTCGAGGTCTGCGTGGGCCGGCTGCGCTCCAAGCTCGGTGCTGACATCCCGATCGAGACGCTGCGCGGCGTCGGCTACGGCCTCTACGAGGACGCCTGATGGAGCGGCGGCGGATGGTCCTGCTCTGGAGCGTCGTCGCCACCGTCTGCGCGGCGGCGATGCTGGCCCTGCCGGGCAGCGAGACGGTGCCGTACCACATCGGGTGGGCCGCCTTCGCGCTGTGCTTCGGCCTCGAGCAGTGGAGCCCGCGGGCCACGTGGGTCGGCCTCGGCGTCTACACCTTCGTGACGGGCGCCATCCTCGTCGTCCGCGTCACGAGTGGCGTGCTGGACTGGCAGGAGACCACCGAGATCCCGCTGATGCTCCTGCTCATGGCGCTCATGATCTGGCACGTGCGGCGCCGGCAGGGCGCACTGTCGGACCTCACCGACAACGCCGCTCGCGAGCGGGCGGAATCGACGATGCGCGAGCTGCTCACGCTGCGCACGTCGCACGAGATGCGGTCGCCGCTCATGATCTCGCGCGGCTACCTGGAGATGCTGATGGACCGCACGCCGCCGGGCGAGGACCTCGACGACCTCCAGGTCGTCGAGGAGGAGCTTGCCCGGCTCACCCGGGTGTGCGAGCGGCTCGTGCGCAGCATGCGGGTCGGGTCCGACCTCGAGGTCACGGACGTCGACATCGACGCGGTGCTGCGGCAGACCGCGCAGCGCTGGGCGACGGTGGCGCCGCGCAGCTGGCAGGTCGAGTCGTCGGGCCTGGTCCTCCAGTGCTCGACCGAGCGGCTGCGGGCCTGTCTCGACACCCTCGTCGAGAACGCCTTGCGCTACACCGAGGGCGACGAGGACACGGTGCTCCTCTACGCCCGCCCCATGCGCGACGCCATCGTGCTCGGGGTGGCGGACTCGGGCCGTGGGTTCACGACCGACATGCTGCGCACGGCCGCCGGGCAGCATGGTCCCGCGTCGACCGGTGAGATCCTCGACGGCGTGCGGGACGACCTCTCCCAGACCGGCCTCGGCCTCTCACTCGTGCGGGATGTCGCGACCCGACGCGGCGGCTGGGTCCAGCTGGGGGTGTCGCCCTGGGGTGGTGCTGACGTCGCGATGATCCTGCCGGTGGTGCCGCAGGTCCCCGTGGTCCAGGCCATCCGGCCTGTGCAGACCTCGACGGTCAGGGCCACCCAGGTCCGAGGTGGCCACCGGAGTCGCACGGCTTGACCTGTGCCTGCGCCGCGCGCAACGACGTCACCGCAGTCCCGAGTAGAAGTCGGGCAGCCGACGTTCGTATGCCGTCACGAGGTCACGCGCGACCGTGACCGAGTCGACGAGCGGGTGGAGCGCAAACGCTTCCACCGCGAGGGATCTCGACTGCTCCACCGCCGCACGGATGACGAGCTCGTCGACGGCCTTGACCTGCTGCACGAGCCCCAGCGCATGACCCGGCAGCGGGCTGACGGCGACCGGGACCGGACCGCGCGCGTCGACCCGGCACGGCACCTCGACGACGGCGTCGTCCGGCAGTCCCGCGACCGCGCCGCCGCCACGGACGTTGAGGATGAGGCGGGCCGGCTCGTCGCGCGCGATCGCGGCCATGAGCGCGAGCGCCACACCCTCGTAGCCGCCGCCCTCGACGTCGGCCTCGGCGCGCTCGTGCGCCTCGCCGTCGCCGGACTCGCGGGTCTCCTGCATGTAGGTCGCATTGCGTTCGCGGCGGACGGAATCCCAACGCGGCCAAGCCTGCTCGGGCGCGCCGGCGACCCCGGCGTAGAAGTCGGCCTGTTGGGTCAGGAGGTACTCGCCACGGGTCTGCGGCGCCCCCGCGATCTGCGCGATCGAGTCGCGCGTGAAGTAGTAGTAGTAGAGGTACTCGTTGGGCAGGCAGCCCAGCGTGCGCAGCCACTCCGTCCCGAAGAGCTGCCCCTCCTCGATCGCGGCGAGCGCCGTCTCGTCGGCGAGCAGGTCTGGCAGCAGGTCGCGCCCGTCCCGTCGCAGCGCCGTGAGCCAGCCGAGGTGGTTGAGCCCGGTGTAGTCGATCTCGAGGTCGTCGAGGTCGTGCCCGAGCGCGCCGGCCGCGCGCTTGGCCAGGCCGAGCGGGGAGTCGCAGATGCCGACGACGCGGTCGCCGAGGACCGACTGCATCGCCTGCGTCACGAGGCCGGCCGGGTTGGTGAAGTTGATGACCCACGCGTCGGGGGCCAAGCGGCGTATGCGGTCCGCGACGTCGAGCGCGACCGGGACGGTGCGCAGCCCGTAGCCGACGCCCCCGGGTCCCGTCGTCTCCTGGCCGAGCAGCCCGAGGTCGAGGGCGATCCGCTCGTCGGCGGTGCGCCCCTCGAGACCACCGACGCGCATGGCCGAGAAGACGAAGTCGGCGCCCCCGAGCGCGGCGTCGAGGTCGGTCGTCGCCGTCACCGTCGGAGGCCGGGCCGCGTCACCCGCGCGGACGCTCTGGGCGGCCTGCGCCGTCAGCACGAGCCGCATGACGTCGAGGCGCGCCGGGTCCGTGTCGTGCAGCACGACCTCGGTGACGCGCCGGTCGGCCGTGTCGCGCAGCAGCGCACCGTGGACGAGGGGCACCCGGAACCCGCCCCCGCCGAGGATGACCAGCTTCATGTCACCACCACCCTCGGACCGTACCAAGGTGTGACGGCGAGGCCACTCGACCCGGCGGGCGAGGCGCGGCGTGCGCTGCTGCGCGCGCCCGGGCACGCCGCGGGCACACCCGGGTACGCCGCAGGCACGTCGTTCACGGCGCCGTCCCGGGAGTCCGGCGGACGGGCGAAAGGCACGGGACGGCATACGTCCTCGGCATTGGCGGCGAGTCGCGCGCGCCGATGAGGGAACATGGGGTCGTGTCTCTCCACCAGACGTTCGACCCGCTCGCGTCGCTCCGCGGCGCCGACGAGCCGCCGCTCGACGTCTTCGTCTGGGGCACCGTCTTCCTCGACATGATCTTCGCCGGCCTCGCGAGCGCTCCCAAGCCGGGCACCGAGGTGTGGGCCGAGGGGCTCGCGTCGTGCCCGGGCGGCATCGCCAACCTCGCCGTCGCGACCCGGCGGCTGGGGCTGCGCACGGGTCTCGCGGCGGCCTTCAGCGACGACGACTACGGCGACTTCTGCTGGCGCACGCTCGAGGAGCAGGAGGGCATCGACCTCGCGCGGAGCCGGCGCTTCGCCGACTGGCACAGCCCCGTCACGGTCTCGATGTCGGTCGACCGCGACCGCAGCATGGTCTCGCACGGGCACCCGTCGCCGGTGCCCGCGAGCGAGCTCATCGGTTCCCCACCCCGGTCCCGGGCCGTCATGGTCGACCTCGGCGAGGACGAGGTCTGGGGCGCGACGGGGCCGACATGGGTCGACCGCGCCCGCGAGAACGGCTCGCTCGTCTTCGCCGACGTCGGGTGGGACCCCAAGGAGCAGTGGTCGCCGCACGTGCTCGAGCGCCTGGAGCGCTGCGACGTCTTCATGCCCAACGCCGTGGAGGCCATGGCCTACACCGGCACCGGAACGCCCGCCGAGGCCGTCTACGCCCTCGCCGACCGGGTGCCAGTCGCCATCGTCACCGACGGGGCCGCCGGCGCGCTCGGCATCGACGCCCGCACCGGCGAGGAGGCGCGCGTGCCGTCGCTGCGGGTCAACGAGGTCGACCCCACCGGCGCCGGCGACGTCTTCGGCGCGGCCCTGCTCGTCGGCACCCTCGCCGAGTGGCCGCTCGAGCAGCGCATGACCTTCGCGAGCCTGTGCGCGGGCCTGGCCCTCCAGCAGTACGGCGGCTCGCTCGCCGCGCCGGGTTGGGGCGACCTCGCCGACTGGTGGACGGCGCTCGTCTCGGACCGCAGCGCCGACGCCTACCACCGCTCGCTGCGGCGCCGGTTCGCCTTCCTCGACGACATCGTGCCCCGGGTGCCCGTGCTCGCCTGCCGCCGCGCGACCGCGACCATCGCGAGGCGAGCCGACGTGCAGGACCTGGACTGAGCCCGTCCGGGCCGGGCGGGCACGATGGGGGCATGACCGAGCTGCCGGAGGACGTCCGTGACCTCGTCGCCCTCGACCTGAGTGCCGCCCAGGTGCAGGACTGGTCGATCACCGGCGACTCGTTCAGCTGGACGCTGCTCGCGGGCGACGCCGACCGGGGCCACGAGCTCGCGAGCCTGACCTACATCGGCGCCGTCGTGCTCCACACCAACCGGCGCGACCTCGACCGGGCCGTCGCGGCCGCCGCCGAGGTCGACCACGCCGAGGTCGTGCGCGGCGACGACGGCGGCTTCGAGCACCACGTCATACTCGTCCCCTCCTACCCCGTCGTCGTGCGCTTCTGGAGCGTCGAGGTGAGGCGTATGCCGGCACCCGACCACCTGCGTCGCGTGCGCTGAGCGCGGGGCCGCGTTCACCGCGTCTGAAGTCTGTCCGGCACCTCCCCCCGAGTGCCATGGTGGAGGCATGGAGAAGTCGTCGCTGACCGCCCTCGCCCGCGAGCTGCTCGAGCACGCCACGCACGCCTCCAACGGCCGCAGCGCCGACACCGTCTACGGCGGCCACGAGCACGTGCTGCGCCAGACGGTCGTCGCGCTCGCCTCAGGTCAGGTGCTGGCCGAGCACGCGAACCCGGGCGAGGCCACGGTGCAGGTGCTGCACGGGCGGGTGCGGATCAGTGCCGGCGACGTCTCGTGGGAGGGCGCCCCGGGCGACCTGCTCGTCATGCCGCAGGCGCGCCACTCGCTCGAGGCGCTCGAGGACTGCGCCGTGCTGCTGACCGTCGCCAAGCTGCCCTGACCGGCCACCCGGCATACGCCCTCGGTGACGTCGGCGGTGTCGGGGACGGCGGTGCGGTGGATCATCGGCACCAGGCGCCGGCGATCCACCGCGCTTCAGTCTCCGCCGATGCCGGTGCGCTCGACGCCTTCGACGATCCAGCGCTGGAGGAAGAGGAACATCAGCAGCAGCGGCACGATCGCGACGAGCGCGGCCATGAACAGCTGGCTGACCTGCACCGACTGCGCGGTGAGGAAGGTCGACAGCGCGATCTGCACCGTCCACGACTCCTGGTCGCGGCCGATGACGAGCGGCCAGAGGAAGGCGTTCCACGAGCCGATGAAGGTGATCGTGCCGATGGCCGCGACGAAGCCGCCCGAGTTGGGCACGACGATGCGCCAGAACGTGCCCCAGTAGCCGAGGCCGTCGATGAAGGCCGCCTCCTCGATCTCCTTGGGGAACCCGAGGAAGAACTGGCGGAAGAGGAACGTCGCGAGCGCCTGGAAGAGGCCCGGGATGATGAGGCCGCGCAGCGTCGAGATCCAACCGAGCGTCGAGACGAGCACGAAGCTCGGCACGAACGTCACGGCCGCGGGGATGAGCAGCGTCGCGGTGATCGTGTAGAAGACGGCGTTGGACCAGCGGTACGGGATGCGCGCGAGGCCATAGCCGGCGAGCCCCGAGACGACGAGCACGCCGACCGTCTGGGTGACGGCAATGAGGCCCGAGTTGAGCAGGCTGCGCGCCATCGGGATCGCCGGGTTGTCGAAGAGGCCGGTGAGGTTGGACGTCTCCCAGACCGGCGGCAGCCAGTGGAAGTCGGGCGAGCCGAGGTCCTGCTCGCGCATGAAGGCGCTGCGCAGCAGCAGGTAGAAGGGGATGAGGAAGAGGAGCGCCGCGACGACGAGGGCGCTGTAGCGGGCCCAGCCGGTGATCCGGGACTGGCGCTTGCTGCGGACGATCGCCATCTACTCGCCCCTGTCGCCGAGTCGGAGGATGCGGCCCTGCGCCACCGCGATGATCGCGATGATGAGGGTGAGGATGACGGCGCCGGCGGAGCCGTGGCCGAAGTCCTGCCCCGAGCCGAGGGCCGTGTAGTAGAGGTAGACGAGCGGTGGCCGCGCGTAGGGCGGGTAGGTGCCGAACGTCGAGAGGATGTTGTAGAACTCGTCGAACGCCTGGAAAGCGTTGATGAGCAGGAGCAGCAGCACCGCCGTCGACGTCGCGCGCAGCTGCGGCAGGGTGATGTGGCGGAAGACCTTCCACCCCTCCGCGCCGTCGATCGCGGCCGCCTCGTAGAGCGTCGGGCTGATCCGCTGGATGCCGGCGAGGAAGAGGATCATGTAGAAGCCGACCTGCAGCCACAGCCGCGCGGTGACGATGACGAGCCAGTACCACGGCGGGTCGGCGAGGCTCAGCCACGGGATCGAGTCGATGCCGAACCACCCGAGCACCCCGTTGGCCAGGCCCGAGCGGATGCCGCTGAAGATCGACATCTTCCAGATCAGCGCCGCCACGACGTAGCTGCACGCCGTCGGCAGGAAGAAGACCGACCGGAAGAAGCTCTGCATGACCCGCGTGCGCGCGACGAGCAGCGCCGCACCGAGCGAGATGACGAACGTCGTCGGCACGATGAAGACGGCGAAGGCGAGGAAGGTGACGAGGCTGCTGCGGAACGCCGGGTCGCCCAGCATGTCGAGGTAGTTGCCGAAGCCGACGAACTTCGTCGGCGTCACCGTGTTGTAGGACTCGAAGAACGACAGGTAGACCGACCACGCGATCGGCACGTAGACGAAGACGATGAGCCCGATGACGAACGGCCCGACGAAGACCCAGAACCACAGGTTGCGGTCCTGGCGCCCGCGCAGGCGCCGACCGAGCGACGGCCTCCCGTCTCTGGGAGGCGGCGTCGCCGGGTCGGTCGCCTGCCGCTGCGCGGCGTGGTCGTATGCCGCCGGGTCGGCCTGCGCTGTCAGGCGAGGACCCGCTTCAGCTCGGGGTCGGCCACGGCCTTGACCTTGGCGATCTCGCCGGCCGGGTCGGCGCCCTCCTTGACGATGCGGTTCATCGCGTCGCCGAAGGCCGTGGCGCACTTGGGCGTCCACAGAATCGGGCTCTGCGCGTGGCCGACGTCGGTCGCGAGCTTGGCCGCGTCGGCCGCCTGGCCGCTCTTGAGGGTCGAGGCCTGGCTGATGAGGCTCGTCCGGGACGGGATGTGGAAGCCGTAGGCCGTCGCGAAGTCGAGCTGGTCCTGGGTCTGGTCGATCCAGAGCCACTTGGCGAACTTCTTGGCGGCCGCGACGTCCTTGCTCTTGGCGCTGACGCACGAGCCGTAGGCACCGACGGGCACTGAGGCCTTGCCGCTGCCGTCGAGCGCGGGCCAGGCCATGACGCCGAAGTCGTCGCCGAGGCCCTTCTTGATGTCGGGGAAGGTCCACAGGCCGGTGAACTGCATGGCGGTCAGGCCGGAGGTCAGCGCCGAGGCGTCGAACCAGTCCTTGGGCGCGCCGAGCAGCAGCACCTTGGCGTCCCACATCTCACGGAGCTTGCCGAGGGCCGTCGCCGCGCGCGGGTCGTCGAAGCCGAACTGGTTGTCCTTGGTGAGGTAGTCGAGCCCGGCCGACCACAGCATCGGGCCGCCCATGAGGCCGGCGCCGCCGTCGTTGCCGAGGAAGAGGCCCTTGACGTTGCCCTGGGTCAGCTTCTTGGCCGCGGCGATGAGCTCGTCGATCGTCTGCGGCGGCGCGATGCCGGCCTTGTCGAGCATCGACTTGCGGTAGACGAGCAGCTGCATGTCGACGACCTGCGGGATGGCATACGTCTTGCCCTGGTAGGTCATGCGCTCGAGGATGCTCGGGTTGAAGTCGGACTTCGTGTCACCGATGAGGTCGGTGAGGTCGACGACCTGGCCGCCCTTGATCATGTCGATGGTGGGGCCGTTGCCGTACTCGAAGACGTCGGGCCCGGCGTCGGTGAGCAGCGAGGCGGCCGTGGACTGGTCGTAGTCGCCGGGCTTCCAGCTGACCTTGACGGTGGCGTCCTTGTAGGCCGCGGCGTACTTCTCGACGGCCTGCTGCGTGCCGGCCTCGCCGTACTGGTGGTACCACTGGTTGATCGTGGCCCCGCTGCCGCCGCCGCTCGCACCACCGCCGGTCGCGGCCGGCTCGCGTCCGGTGTTGCTGCCGCACGCGGCGAGCGCCCCCGTGACGGCTGCTGCGCCGCCGAGCGCGAACAGCGAGCGCCGGGTGAGGTTGGCCCCGAGGGCCTGGCCGATCTCGCGGCCGATCTGCTTGTCAGACATAGGTTCCCCTGCGTCCTTCCTGCCCGGCGTGCGGGCACCGTTGACGACGGCGGGCGCCCGGCCAGTCTGCTCGACCGCGCCCACCCGGCGATCGTATGCCCGCAACGTCCGCGTATGCCGGATGGCCCGTCGCGGACGTCGGCGCCGCTCAGATCGTGGCCGGGGAGTTGAGCGGGTTGTCGCTCAGGGTCTCGGGCGCCGTCTGGAGCAGCTGCGCGACGAGCAGGAGCGTCTGCTCGTCCTCGAGGGTCATCCTGCGGCCGTAGTGGCCCCGGGCGCGGGCGACGCCGGTACCGACCCGCAGGATGCTGGTGCGCACGTCGTCGCGGGTGCCGGGGTCCATGCGCTCGAGCAGGCGCGTGACGGCCAGCAGCCCGGAGACCACCGGACGCCCGTCGAGCTCGAACTCGTCGAAGAGCCAACGACGCCCGGCCGCGGCGGTGCCGAGCAGCTCGCGCCCGGGGCCGGTGCTGCGCAGGGCTGCGTCGGTCACGGCGTCCCAGAAGGCTCCGCGCTCGTCGTCGTCGAAGCGGATGCGGCCGGCGAGGGCGCTGAGCAGCCAGACTGGGGCGAGCCGGAGGGTGACCCACTCCGGCTCCGCCCACTGCTCTCGCCACTGCGACATGCTCGTGACACCGCCTCTCGTCCGCTGCGGGACCCCACCAGCGTACGACCGGCCGCGCCGACAGGTCGTGGAGCTGTCCAGGCCTCAGGTGCCGGTGGAGCTCCACGACCCGGCGGGCGGGTGCGGTCAGGCGGGTCCGGTCAGGGGCATGTCGCGGGCGGCCACGACGGGGCGCAGCACGGCCTCGACCTCCGGGGTGGCGAACCAGCGGCGCAGGCAGTCGTCGGCGAGCACGTTGGCGAGCGAGCCGAGCACCATCGACTGGTCGAGCGACAGGTGCCGGCGGGCGTGCCGCCCGGTCCGGGTGTCGACGGCGTCGATGAAGCCGCCGGGACCGTAGGCGCCGAGGTCGCGCTCGATCCGGACGAGGTTGTCGGCGGAGGCCTCGGGCTCGACCATGAGCGCCATCGCCGACGCGTGCGGCGTGACGACGACCTCGCCGTCACGCTCGCTCGGGTAGCCGTCGGTCTCCCACGCGATGGGCGGCACGCCGAAGACGGAGTACCCCTCCCCGGGACAGGCCGATGGGCTGAATCCCCAGTAGCCGTAACCTTTCTCGTCCAGGGCGTACTCGCGCTGCAGGGCCACGGTCCGGGCCTCGTTGACGCCCCACGTGTCGGGCGCCCAGGCCGCCTCGGGCACGAAGATGGTCGGCATCAGCGCCTCGAACATCGAGCCGCCGAAGGTCGGCACGACGTCGCGGCCGCGGTAGTGCCGCAGCGGTGCGTCGAGGGCGGCGTAGTGCTCGGGCGGGATCTGGCCGTGGGCGATGCCGACGTAGCTCGCGATCCGGGGCTCGGAGTCGAGCAGGTCGTAGTGGTGCCGCGTGTGGAGGACCTCGGCGTGCCCGGTGACGAAGGAGGCGCGACGCGTCTCCTGGCCCGGGTCGTCGACCCAGAAGCCGCCGGTGAGGCGCCCACCCGGACCCTCGGGGCCGGCGGCGGCGTCGTGGAAGACGCCGAAGTGCATGCGGTCGAGCACCGCGTGGGCAGGACCCGAGAGGCGGGGCTCGGCAGCGGCCACGACCATGAGGCCGGCCGCGAGCCAGCCGTTGTCGACGCTCGAGAGGAACTGGTGGACCTCGTGACCGCTGTCGGGCATCCGCCGCATCAGGGCGCCGGTCCGGTCGTCGTACCAGTTGAAGAACATCCCGGACTCGTCGTGCACCTCCATGCCGGCGAGAGTCCCCAGCAGGAGGGCGAGCCGGTCGTGGGCCTCGTCGACGGCGACGAGCCCGAGGTCACGAGCCGCGACGGTGCACCAGAGCAGGCCCCCGATGTTGGTCGGGGAGGTGTAGCCGCTGCGGGTCGCCGGGTCGAGCGAGTCGGCGATGCTGTCGGTCGGCAGGCCGGTGTCGGGGTCGGTCATGGCCTCGAACGAGCGCCACGTGTCGGCGGCCCAGCGGAGCAGGAGGGTGCGAGACGGCATACGAGAGTCCTTGGTGTCTGTGGAGAAGGTGGCGTCGAGTGCTCACCCGCTATGACGGGGAGAGCGCGGAAGCGGGCTGAGTCCGGTGAAGAGCGCTCGCTCCGTCGACATGTCGCCGGACTGAGCTGGGAATGCCGGAGCGAGGTCGGGTCGGGGCGCCGCGCGATGCGGCGGTGGGGGTCAGGCGCCGGCGACCGAGGTCTGGTCCCAGTCGCAGCCGCACGAGCCCCGCACGACCATGCGGGTGGGCAGCACCTGCGGGTGCACGTCGAACGTGCGGCCGCCGATGCGCTCGTGGAGCCGGATCGCGGCCCAGCGGCCGAGCTCGCGCATCGGCTGCTGCACCGTGGTCAGCCCCGGCGCGAGGTAGCGCGAGGTCATGATGTCGTCGAAGCCGACCACCGTGAGGTCGTCGGGCACCCGACGGCCCTCGCGGCGCAACAGCACCATGGTGGCGAGCGCCAGCTCGTCGTTGGCGCAGACGAGCCCGTCGACCGCGGCGCCCGCCGCGTCCGCAGCGTGCAGCTCGTCCATGACCTGCCGTCCCGACGTCTCCTCGTACTGCACCCGGATCGGCCCGGTCACCTCGGCGCCCCGGCCCCGGGTCAGGGCGTGCTGGAAGCCGCGGTAGCGCTCCGAGACGTCGTGCGAGGTGTCCGGGTCGCCGACGAAGACGAGCCGCTTGCGGCCGTGCTCGAGCAGGTGCCGGGTCAGCTCGGCCGAGCTGATGAAGTTCTCGACCTGGACCGCGTCGCAGCCCTCGATGGCGTCGCGGGCCACGAGCACCGTCGGGGTGGTCCTGACGATCTGGCGCACCATCGTGTCGCTGATGGTGTCGTTGGCGATGACGATGCCGTCGATGCGGCCCAGCATCTTGCGCACCGAGGCCTCGGCGTCCTTCGAGGCGTCGCACACGACCACGACCACCGACTGGCCGTCGCGGGCCGCCGTCGACTCGAAGCCCGACAGCAGCTCGGAGTAGTAGGGGCCCCGGAGCCCCGGCAGCACGAGCCCGTGCGTCTGGTGCGACGGGACGTCGACGGTGCGGCCGGCCCGGAGCGGGACGTACTCGAGGTCCTCGACGGCCCGCAGCACCCGCTGCCGGGTCATCGCCGACGCCGGGGTCGACCCGCTCAGCACCCGCGACACCGTGGCGATGGACACGCCGGCACGCTCGGCCACGGTGTAGATCGTGACCGGTCGCGCGTCGTCGTGCTCGGTGGACACCCAGGCTCCCTCTTCCGGGACCAGAGTGCACGGGCGCGTCGGGCTGCACAACTCGGACGAGCACGGCTGGACGCCTCAGAACGGGTTGGGGATCGCGTCGAGCAGGGTGCGCGTGTAGTCGTCCTTCGGGTCGCGGATGACGTCGAGGGTCGGCCCCTGCTCGACCACCCGGCCGTTGTTGAGCACGATGACCTCGTCGGAGAGCATGCGCGCGCTCAGCAGGTCGTGGGTGATGTAGAGGATGCCGACGTCGTTCTCCTTGACGAGGTCATTGAGCAGCTCGAGCACCTCGGCGCGGATCGACACGTCGAGGCTCGAGATCGGCTCGTCGGCGACGATGATCCGCGGCTCGACCGCGAGCGCCTTGGCGATGATGACGCGCTGGCGCTGCCCGCCGGACAGCTCGTAGCCGTAGCGGTTGACGAACCGGTCGGCCGGCGTCAGCGCGACCCGCTCGAGCAGCTCCATGACCCGCTCGCGCAGGGCCTCGCCCTTGAGGCCGTGGTAGTTGGCCAGCGGACGCGACAGCACGTAGCCGAGGCGCTTGGCCGGGTTGATCGAGCTGTAGGGGTCCTGAAAGACCATCTGCACGTCGCTGCGGTAGTCACGCAGGGCCCGGCCGCGGAAGCCCGAGACCTGCTTGTCGCCGTGGGGACCGTGGAAGACGATCCGGCCCGACGTCGGGCTCTCGACGCCGGTGATCATCCGCGCGAGCGTCGACTTGCCGCTGCCGCTCTGGCCGACGAGCGCCGTCACCTCGCCCCGGCGCAGCTCGAAGCTGACGTCGGCCACGGCCTCGGTGCGCGTGACGGTGAAACCGCGACGCCGCTCGAAGACCTTGCCGACGCCCTCGACCGACAGGACGACGTCACCCGCCAGGGCGCTGCGCGACTCGTCGGCCGTCTTGACGAACTGGGGTCCCTCGAAGCCGCGCTTCGGCTCGCCGTGCGGGCCGGCCCCGCCCTCCTCGCGCTGGAGCACCGCCACGTGGCACGCGGCGCGCCCGCCCTCGAGCGGCACGAGCGGCGGGTCCTTCTCGAGACACAGCTCGATGCGCTCGGGGCACCGCGCCGCGAAGCTGCACCCCACCATCGGCAGGCTGAGGTCCGGCGGCCGGCCGGGGACGTAGGTGATCTTCACCGTCTCCTGGCGCGGGTCTCCGTAGGAGCCGAGCAGGCCCTTCGTGTAGGGGTGCAGCGGCTCCCGCAGGAGCGCACCCGCGCTCTGGTCCTCGACGATGCGGCCGGCATACATCACGAGGATGCGGTCAGAGAGGTCGAGCACGGTGCCGATGTCGTGGCTGATGAAGAGCACGGCGAAGCCCTGCTCGGCCTGCAGGCGCCGCACGTTCTCGAGGATCGAGTGCTGCACGACGACGTCGAGGCCGGTCGTCGGCTCGTCGAGGAGGATGAACTTCGGCTCGAGCGCGAGGGCCAGGGCGAGGTTGACGCGCTGGCGCATGCCGCCCGAGAGCTCGTGCGGGAAGGCCGTCATGAACTTCGGGTCGATGATGACCATCTCGAAGAGCTCGCGGATGCGTCGCGTGACCGCCTCGCCCCGCAGCGAGGAGTGCTGCTCGATGGCGTCGCGGAACTGCCCCTCGACCCGGACCACCGGGTTGAGCGAGTTCATGCTGCTCTGGAAGACCGTCGAGATGTCGCGCCAGCGCAGGGCGCGCAGGTCGTCCTCGGGCAGGTCGGTGATGTCGGTGCCGTCGAAGGTGATCGCGCCGCCGCTGATGCGGCCGGGGCGCTGGAGCAGGCGCAGCAGCGCCGTGCCGAGCGTCGTCTTGCCCGAGCCGGACTCGCCGATGAGGCCGACGAACTCGCCGGGCTCGATGCCGAAGCTGACCTCCTGCACGGCATCGAGGGGCCGGCCCGCCTTGGGCTCGTAGCGGACGCTCAGGTCGCGGACGTCGAGCAGGGTCATGCGTCCTCCCTCAGGTGCGGGTTGCTCAGCAGGTCGACGCCGAAGTTGATGAACGTCATGGCGGTCATGAGGATCGCGAGCACGAGGCCGGGCACGAAGACCCACAGCCACAGGCCCTGCGCGATCGCGCCCTGGGCGTTGGACTGGTAGAGCATCGTGCCCCACGAGACGCTCTGGCTGTCGCCGAGGCCGAGGGCGGCGAGACCCGCCTCGGCGCCGATCGCGCCGGTGGCCGCGCCGACGAAGCTCGCCGCGACGAGGGAGGTCATGTTGGGCATGATCTCGCGGAAGACGATGCGCCACGTGCCCTCGCCGGAGAACTTGGCGGCCGTCACGAAGTCGCGGTTGCGCAGGCTGATGATCTGCGCGCGCTTGGCCCGGGCGGCGCCGGCCCACGAGGTGATCGAGATGACGCCGACGATGAGCCAGATGCCGCGCACCTCGGAGTACGCCACCAGGGTGATGATGAGCGGCAGCGCCGGGATGACGAGGGCGACGTTGGTGACGAAGGAGAGCAGGTCGTCGAGGATCGTGCCCTCGGCGTAGCCGGAGATGAGGCCGATGACCGTCGCGATGACGGTGGAGATCAGACCGGCGAAGAGCCCGACCATCAATGAGATGCGCGAGCCGTAGATGAGCTGGCTGGCGATGTCCTGGCCGCTCGTCGTCGTGCCGAGCCAGTTGGTCGCGCTCGGGCCGTCGAGCGGCGTGAACGAGCTGTCGAGCGGGTCCTGCGGCGCGATGAGCGGAGCGAAGATCGCCACGAGCACGTAGACGGCGAGGATGACGACGCCGACCCGGGCCTTCTTGCTGCTCCAGACCACCTGCCACCACTGGTCGGGTCGGGCCGTGTCGCTGACCTGCTCGACCGCGAGGTCCGGCCCGGGCTGGGCCAACGCGCTCGTGGCCATGAAGTCCTCGCCGGGGGTCGGCGTCGGCGTGGTGTCGGTCGTCATGCTTCGGCCCTCCTGGCCCGCGGGTCGAGCACTCCGTAGAGCAGGTCGGCCGCGAGGTTCGCGACGAGGACTCCCGCCGTCGTCAGCAGCATCAGCGTCTGCAGCAGCGGGTAGTCCTTGTTCTGCACGGCCTCGCCCATGAGGCGGCCGAGACCCGGGTAGTCGAAGACGGTCTCGACGAGGATCGCCCCGCCCAGGACGCCGCCGAGGGCGAGGGCGAAGCCCGTCACGCTGGGCAGCAGGGCGTTGCGCGCGGCATACCGCAGGGCGACGTCACGGTCGCGCAGACCCTTGGCCTTGGCGAGACGGATGTAGTCCTCGCCGAGGTTCATGATCATCGTGTTGCGCATGCCGAGGATCCAGCCGATCGGCGTGACGATGAGCAGCGCGAGCGCCGGCAGGAAGGAGTGCGAGACCGCCTCCTGGATAAACGGCCAGTTGAAGCCGGGCGTCGACTCCTCGTAGCCGCCCGACGTCGGGAACCAGCCGAGGCTGTAGCCGAAGACGTAGAGCAGCAGCAGGCCGATCCAGAAGGGCTGCAGCGTCCCGAGGAACGTCGAGCCCAGCGTCACGATCGAGTCGAGGCGCGAGTTGCGGCGCCACGCGGCATACGCCCCTAGGACGACGCCGACGACGAACGACACGACCTGCGTCACGACGACGAGCACGACCGTCCACCAGAACGCCTGCCCGATCACGTCGGTGACCTTGTAGGGGTAGTAGGTGTAGGACAGTCCGAAGTTGCCGTGCACGAGCTCACCGAGGTAGGTGACGTACTGGTTCCAGAGGGAGCCGTCGGGCGCGCCGAGCATGGCTCGCATCGCCTTGACCTGCGCGGGGTCGAGCGCAGCGTCCTTGCCGGCCAGGCGCTTGACCATGATCTCGGCAGGGTCGCCCGGCTGGAGCCGAGGGATGAGGAAGTTCAGCGTCAAGACCGCCCACAGGGTGGCCAAGAAGAAGCCGAACTTCCTTGCGAAATAAGTCATCTGGGCCTCCCGACCCGGGCCGGGACGGCTCGCTGAGCCGTCCCGGTCCGACTCCGGTGGGTCACTTCGGGGCAGTGAGGTGCGTCAGCACCAGCAGCTTGTCGTCCTGCGGGTTCGCGTACGCGTTGTCCTCGCTCGGCCAGCCGACGGCCTTGTCGGTGCGGTAGAGGATGCGGGCGGGCGCGTAGATGAGCGCGGTGACCGGGAACTTCGTCATCATCGTCTCGACGAGCGGCGCGAGGTCGCGCTTCTGCGACTCCTTGTCGGTGTCGGAGGCTAGCTTGGCGACCGCGGCGTCGACGGCGGGGTCCTTGAAGCGCTGGACGTTCGGGAAGATGTCGGTCTTCGTCGGGATCTGCGTGCTCGAGAGCTTGGCGCCGATGTTCTTGGCCAGCTCGCAGCCGCCGTGGAGGTACTCGAGCATCAGCTGGAAGTCGCCGGTCTTCTTCTGCCCGTCGACCGAGTCGGGGGCCGAGGCGGTGACCTTGGCGTTGACCCCGGCGTCGTTGAGGCCCTTGACGACGACGTCGGCGATGGCCTGGTAGTCGATGAAGCCGGCCTGGACCGAGAAGTTGACCGAGAGCGGCGAGCCGTCGGGGTTGGTGCGCTTGCCGTCGGCGCCCTTCTTGTAGCCGGCGGCGTCGAGCATCGAGTTGGCCTTGGCCAGGTCGAACGGCAGGACCGTGTCCTCGCCGGAGTACTCGGCCGGGACGAGCGAGGCCATCGAGGGCAGCTTGAGGCCGGTCTGGCTGGCGGGCTTCATGACGCCGTACGTCGCCTTGAGCGACATGTCCTGCTTGTTCATCGCGTAGGAGATGGCCTCGCGGAACTTCACGTCGCTGAACGGCTTCTGCTCGTCGTTGCCCGTCAGCACGGTCATGCCGTTGGGGGCGTAGTAGAAGTGGTTGTTCTTCGGGTCCGCGTCGACGAACGTCTTCTTCGGGTTGGGGATCTCGCCGTAGTACGCGTCGAGCTGGCCGGCGCGCAGCTTGAGCGCCGCCTGGGCTGCGTCGTACTGCCCCTCGAGGACGATCTTCTGGACCTTGACCTTGTCGGCCTGCCAGTAGTCGGCGCGGCGCTCGAGCACGAGGCGGCGGCCGTTGTAGCTGCCGACCTTGTAGGGGCCGGTGGAGACGGGGGTCTTGTCGACGTACTTCGTCGGGTCGCCGACCTTGGAGTAGACGTGCTCGGGGAGGATCTTCGTGGCGATGATGCCGTCGTACTTCGGGGCGGCGTTGCCGGTGAACTCGAAGACGACCTGGTTGCCCTGCGCGGTCACGGACTTGGCGGGTGCGCCGAAGGTGTTGTTCCAGACGCCGGCCTTGTCGAAGGCCGGGTACTGCTTCATGAGGTTGAAGGTGAAGGCGACGTCCTTGGCCGTGAAGGCCTGCCCGTCGCTCCACTTGACGCCGTCACGGATGTCGAAGGTCAGCTTGTTGCCGCCCTCCCACGTCGACTTCGTCGCGAGCCAGGGCGTCTCCTCGCAGGTGAGGCTGTTGCGCACGATGAGCGGCTCGTAGAGCCAGGTGGCGGTGAGCGGCTTGGGGGAGTTGGGGTTGTAGTTCACGAGGCCACCGACGGCCGCGTCGGCCTCCGACGGGAACGTCAGCTGGGCGATCATGCCGTCGGCCGACGCCTTGCTGTCCTTCTGTGAGGCGCTGCCGGCGCAGCCGGTCAGGGCGAGGGCTGCGGCCGTGAGGCCGGTCAGGATCAACGTGGGCTTGGTGCGAGTTCGCGTCATTGCGGACCTCCGTCAGGGGGATTTTTTGTCAGATTAGGTGCGCCCTCATGACGACTGTCAACGCTCTGGAAGCATGTAACTACTTTCATGGGGTCCTTCGTGCGCAGCGTGACTTTCATTTGTTTTCAAGGGGATTCGCTATGGAGTGAAAACAGGCCCGCTGGTAGACAGGAAGGGTGCTCGACGACAACGCCGTCCTGACCGCGCAGGCGGTCCATCCCCTCGAGAGCCGCGCCACGCTCTTCGCCGAGGTGCTCGACAACGGTGCGCTGCGCCGGCTCGAGGCCTTCGGCACGAGCCTGCTGCTGCACCCGGCCACCGTCGCGGAGGCGGGCCTGACCAACGTGCACCTGCGCGTGCACCGGCCGGACGGCACACGCCGCCTGGCGCTGCTGGGGCCCGGAAGCGGCTCGGTCGTCACCGCCGTCGACGGCTGCGTGACCGTGACCGGCCGGCACGAGGCCCTCGACTACCGCCTCGTGCTGCGCCTCGGTGACGAGCAGGCGACGTGGCACTGGGACCTCGAGCTGACCAACACGTCAGGCGAGCCGGTGACCGCCGACGTCGTGCTCACCCACGACCCGGCCCTCGCGCCCCTCAGCGCGGTGCGCACCAACGAGTACTACGTCAGCCAGTACCTCGACCTCACCCCGGTCACCACCGACGGCAACGGCACGGCCATCGCCGTGCGGCAGAACATGCCCGGCCAGCGCGTGCCGTGGCTCATGGTCGGCACGTCGGGCACCGGCACCGGCTGGGCCACCGACGCGCTCCAGCTCGTGCGGCGCACCGCTCACGGGGTGCAGTGGCCCGGCCTCGACGCGGCCGAGCTGCCCAGTGCCCGCCTGCAGCACGAGCACTCGCTCATCGCGCTGCAGGACGCACCGGCCACGATCGCGCCGGCCGACACGCACCGCACCGGCTTCTGGGGCATCGCCCTCGAGGACCACCCCGAGGCGACCTCCGACGCCGACGCCCACTGGGCCGAGGTGGCGCTGGAGAGCGGCGCCGCCACCGCGCCGGCGTCGCCCGGCTCCCCCCGGACCGGCCACAGCGTGGCACGCACGTCGGAGCCCACCGTCGCCACGCTGTGGTCGTCAGCCCCCGCCTTCGCCTCGCGTCCCCTGGACCGGGCCGAGCTCGAGGACGCCGACCTCGTCGACGGTCGCAGCCACGTCGAGACCGACGCCGACGGCACCGAGCTCGCCTGGACCGTGCGCGGCGGTCAGCTCGTGACGCCCGCCAAGGAGCTCGCGGTCCTGCGCCCGCACGGCCACCTGCTCCGCACCGGCGACACGTTCACCCCCGACTCGCGCTCGCTCGCCTCGACGGTGTGGATGGCCGGCACCTTCCACTCGCAGATCACCCGCGGGCACGTCGGCCGCAACCCCGTCGCGACGGGTCGCCGCACCTACCTCGGCCTCCAGCGCGCCCACGGCGTGCGCCTCTTCGTCGAGGACGCCGACGGCTCGTGGAGCCTCCTCGAGGGTCCGAGCGCCTGGTTCACGGGTCTCGACCACTGCACGTGGTGGTATGCCGGCACCTCGGGTCCCGTGCTCACGGTGACCTCGAGCGCCCCCGCCGACGAGCACGCCCTGACGCTCTCGGTCGGCCAGCGCGGCGCGACCCCCCGCCGGGTGCTGCTCGCGATGCAGGTCGCCGACGACCTCACCGACGCACCGTCCGTCACGACCGGCGAGGACCACCTCGACGTCACGACCGCGGGCGACCCCCGTCCGTGGCGCGTGTCGTGGACCGGCCGGGGCAGCGCCGAGGTCGGCGACGCCCGGCTCCAGGCCGACGGCGTCAGCCGCGGACCGGGCTGGCTCACCGTGCTCTTCGACCCGAGCGAGCAGCTCGAGGTCGTCGTCACCTCCGCCCCCGGGGCCGGTGACGCCGCAGCCGGCGAGGTGCTCCCGAAGGGTGAGCACCTCGGGGCGTCGTTCTGGGACAAGGCCGGTCACGCCGTGAGCCTCGACGGCTCGTCGCTCGGCACGGCCGGCGCCTCTGCCGCGAACCTCTCGGCCGCGCTGCCGTGGTTCACGCACAACGCCTTCGTGCACTACCTCTCGCCGCGCGGTCTCGAGCAGTTCTCCGGCGGCGCCTGGGGCACGCGCGACGTGTGCCAGGGCCCGGTCGGCCTGCTCACCGCGCTCGGCCGCCAGGACGCGGTGCGCGACGTGCTGCTGCGCGTCTTCCGCGCCCAGAACTCCCGCGGCGACTGGCCGCAGGCGTTCGAGTTCCTCCCGCCGCTGCCCGAGACCGGCCAGCAGGACTCGCACGGCGACGTCGTCTTCTGGCCCGTGCTCGCCGCCGGTGACTACCTGCGCACGGCCGGTGACGCGAGCATCCTCGACGAGCAGGTCGCCTTCGTCGGCGACGACGCGCTCGGCGAGCCGGCCACGGTGGGCGCGCACCTGCGTCGTGCCGTCGACCGCATCGCCGCGAGCACGGTCCCCGGGAGCCCGCTGCCGGCATACGGCCACGGCGACTGGAACGACTCGCTCCAGCCGGCCGACCCCCACCTCGCCGCACACCTCGTCTCGACGTGGACGGCGGTGCTCCAGACGCAGTCGCTGCGCACCCTCGCCGAGGGACTGCACGCCGTCGGCGCACTGGGAGAGCTGGCCACCCTCGGCGCCGACGCCGACGAGCTCGCCGAGCGCACCCACGACGCGCTGCTCGACCAGCTCGCCGCCGACCCGGTCCTGCCGGGCTACCTGCTGCACCACGACGACGGCCGCTTCGAGCCGCTCGTGCACCCGAGCGACGAGCGCACCGGCCTGCACTACGGCGTGCTGCCGTGGATCCACGCGATCGGCGCCGACCTCATGACGCCGGAGCAGGCGCGCCACCACCTCGACCTCATCGAGGAGCACCTGCTCGGGCCCGACGGCGCGCGCCTCTTCGACCGCCCGGTCAGCTACGTCGGCGGGCCGATGACGGTCTTCCAGCGCGCCGAGGCGAGCACCTTCTGGGGCCGCGAGATCGGCCTGATGTACATGCACGCCCACCTGCGCTACGCCGAGGCCCTGGCCCGCGTCGGGGACGGTGCGGCGCTGCTGACGGCGTTGGCCAAGGCGAGCCCCGTCGGGCTGGACTCGCTGGTGCCGCAGGCTCGCCCGCGGCAGACGACGTGCTACTACTCCTCGTCCGACGGCGTCTTCAGCGACCGCTACGACGCCTCGGAGCGGTATGCCGCGCTGATGGCCGGCGACGTCCCCCTCGAGGGTGGCTGGCGCGTCTACTCCTCCGGTCCGGGCCTCGTGCTGCGGCTCGTCACGGAGGTGCTGCTCGGCATCCGCCAGCGCGGCGAGGACGTCGAGATCGACCCGGTGCTGCCGCCGGCCGAGGCGTCCGACGCCGCGAACGAGCTGACCGCACATCTGCCGCTGGCAGGCACCGACCTCACGGTCCGCTACGTCATCGGCGCCGAGGGCCACGGCGTGCGGCGCGTCACCGCAGGCGGGCGCGAGCTCGACCTGCGACCCCTGACCAACCCCTACCGCCGGGCCGGGGTGGCCGTTCGCGCCGCGGACCTGCTGTCCGCCACCGAGATCATCGTGGAGACCCACTGACATGACCGACGTCACCGCCACGCCGCCCACCGATGAGCGGCCGTGGCTCGATGCCAGCCTGCCCGTCGAGGAGCGCATCGACCTGCTCATGACCGCGATGACCCTGGCCGAGAAGGTCGGCCAGACCCACCAGGTCGCCAACATCGACCCCGACGCCGACGCGGCCGAGATCGCGTCGGGCCGGATCAGCTCGAGCCTCTACGCGTCCGGGCCGACCGGCGGCAACGAGCGTGACGAGGGCGTGCTCGTCGGCAACATCGACGCCGCCCAGCGTCACGCCGTCGAGGGCAGCCGACTCGGCATCCCCCTGCTCTTCGGCCGCGACGTCATCCACGGCCACCGCACCGTGTGCCCGATCCCGCTCGGCATCGCCGCGTCGTTCGACCCCGACGTCGCCGAGGAGATCGGCGAGCTCGCGGCCCGCGAGGCCGTCGTCGACGGCGTGGCGTGGACGTTCGCGCCGATGGTCGACATCTCCGAGGAGCCGCGTTGGGGCCGGGTCGCCGAGTCGCTCGGCGAGACGCCGGTGCTCGCGGGCCGGGTCGCGGCGGGGCTCGTGCGGGGCTTCCAGGGCGACGACGTCAGCGACCCGGACCGGCTCGCTGCGTGCGCCAAGCACTTCGCGGGCTATGGGCTCTCCGCCGGTGGGCGTGACTACGACACGGTCAGCGTCGGCGAGAACACGCTGCGCAACCTGCACCTGCGCCCGTTCAAGTGGGCCGTGGACGCGGGGGTCACGACCGTCATGGCCGCCTTCAACGACGTCGACGGCACGCCGATGCACGCCCACGAGCACCTCCTTCGCGACGTGCTCAAGGGCGAGTGGGGCTTCGACGGCATGGTCGTCGCCGACTGGAACGGCGTGGGCCAGCTCGTCAACGCCGGGGTCGCGGCCGACCTGCGCGAGGCCGCGGTGCTCGCGATCCGCGCCGGCGTCGACCTCGACATGTGCGGGGGCGCCTACCTCACGCACCTCGAGGAGCTCGTCGAGTCGGGTGAGGTCGATGTCGCGCTCGTCGACGACGCGGTGCGCCGGGTGCTGCGCCTGAAGTTCCGCCTCGGTCTCTTCGAGCGGCCGTATGCCGCACGTCCGGGTGCGTCTAACGCGCCGACGGCCGAGTCGCGGGCCGTTGCGCTCCGGGCCGCCCAGGCCGCGCACGTGCTCGTCAAGAACGACGGCGTGCTGCCGCTCGACGCGTCGCCCGACGGCGGGTCGGTGCTGCTCAGCGGCGCCTTCGTCGACGAGGGCGACGCGCTGCTCGGCACGTGGGTGCTCGACGGGCGCGGCGAGGACGTCGTCAGCCCCGGCGCCGCGATGCGGGCCCGGCTCGGTGACCGGGTCACCGTGGCCGACGGGCGCTTCTCCGACGTGACGCTCCAGCAGGCGCGCCGCGCCCAGACCTCGGTGCTGCTGCTCGGCGAGCACCCATCCCGCTCCGGCGAGGCGCAGTCGGTGACCGACATCGGCCTGCCGCACGGGCAGCTCGACGTGCTTCGCGCCGTCGCGCGGCTCGGCAAGCAGGTCGTCGCCGTCGTCTACACCGGCCGCCCGCTCGACCTCAGCGAGGTGCTCGACCTCGCCGACGCCGTGCTCGTCGTCTGGCACCCGGGCGTCGAGGCCGGAAACGCCCTCGTCTCGGTCCTGCTCGGCGACATCGAGCCGCACGGCCGGCTGCCGATGACCTTCCTGCTCTCGACCGGGCACATCCCGACGAGCACGCACCAGCGGCCGACGGGCCGGCTCATCCGCGCCGACGTCGACCACGAGGAGGGCCGTTACATCGACGCCCTCACCTACCCGCGGCTGCCCTTCGGCTTCGGCCTGAGCTACACGAGCGTCGAGTACGGCGCTCCGGTCGTGTCGTCGCCGACGCTGCCCGTCGGAGGTTCCGTCACGCTGACGGTGACGGTCACGAACGCCGGCGACCGCCCGTGCCGCGAGGTCGTCCAGCTCTACTTCCGCGATCCCGTCGCCGAGGTGACCCGCCCGCTGGTCGAGCTGACCGACTGGGCGCTCGTCGACCTCGAGCCCGGCCAGGCACGCGAGGTCACCTTCGACGTGGACGCCGAGCAGACGGCATACGCAGGCCGTGACCTCACGACCCGCGTCGACGAGGGCGAGATCGTCCTGCTCACGGGGCCTGACTCGGCCCGACTCCAGTCCGTCAGCATCACGGTGAGGAACGACTCATGATCGAGACCACGCGCCGCCAGATCCGCATCGACGGCGAGCCGTCCATCGTCATGTCGGGGGAGGTGCACTACTTCCGCGTCGCGCGCGCCGAGTGGGGGCAGCGGCTCGACCTGCTCGTCGAGGCGGGCTGCGACACCGTCGCCTCCTACATCCCGTGGATCTTCCACGAGCTGCCCGACGGCACGCTCGACGTCACGGGGGCGACGCGGCCCGAGCGCGACATCGGTGCGTTCATCGACCTCGCCGCGTCGAAGGGGCTGCGGTTCATCGCGCGACCAGGGCCGTTCATCATGGCCGAGCTGAAGAACGAGGGCATCCCGTTCCGCGTCTACCGCGACCACCCGGAGATCGTGCCGCTCGGCTGGGACGGCGTGCAGGTGAGCTCGCGCACGGTGGACTACCTGGCGCCCGCGTTCCTCTCGGAGACCGCGCGGTGGTTCGACGCGATCATGCCGGTGCTCGCGCCGCGGCTGCAGCAGGCCGGTGGCCCGATCATCGGCGTGCAGCTCGACAACGAGATCGGCATGCTCGCGTGGGTCACGAACTCACCCGACCTCACCGACGGGCTCGTCGCGTCGTTCGGTGACTTCGTGCGGTCGCGTCATGGTGAGGCGGGGCCGTATGCCGTGTCGCCGGGTGAGGACGGCTGGGCGGAGATCGTGCGCTCGCCGAGGGAGGAGTGGGCGGGCGTGCTGCGGCTCGACCTGGGGCTGTTCATGCGGCAGCGGTTCGCTGACTATGTGGCCGCGCTGCGCGGGCTGTGCGAGGAGCGCGGTGTCGCGGGCGTGCCGTTCTTCATCAACATCCACGGCACCGAGGGCGGCAACGGCGCGCCGTTCCCGATCGGCATCAGCCAGCTCGTCGACACGTATGCCGGCATCCCGGGGATGGTCTCGGGGTCGGACCACTACCTAGGCGAGGCGACGCTCAACACGATGACCGACCTCTACGTCATGAACGCCTACATGGCGGCCGTGCACGACGGCGACCAGCCGCTGACCTCCCTCGAGTTCGAGGCGGGTTCGGGCGACTACGGCGCGGGGGCGGAGATGCAGTACGACCCGTCGACGGCCGACCTCAAGACGAGGCTGTGTCTGGCGCAGGGCAACCGGCTCATCAACTACTACCTCTTCGCGGGTGGCATCAACCCGCCGCTCGACGAGGCCGCGGGTGATGGCAACGACCGGGTGAGCTTCACGGGTGAGCGGCACGGCACGGCCTCGCCCGTCGGCCCGGAGGGGCAGCGGGGGTACGCGTACTCGGCGACCGCGGCCGGTGTGCGGGCGGTCAAGGCGAACGAGCCGTGGCTGGCCCGGATGGACGAGGACCACGACGACGTGTCGCTCGGGCTCGTGCTCGACGCGTACATGACGGAGTACCACCACCCGGGGTCCGACGTCATGACAGAGGTGGTCGACGACCTGACGTCGCACCGCGGCGCGGGTGAGCGCAAGGCGCTGGCGCGGTCGCTGCTGCTGGGCGGGTTCCGTTATGGCGCAACGCACCTCGAGCGCCGTGACCCGGCGCCGGGGTCGACGGTGCTGGTGGGGTCGGGGCAGTTCCTGTCCCGCGTCGTGCAGGAGCGGCTCGTCGGTCACGTCTCGACCGGGGGCAACCTCGTGCTGCTCGGGCGGGTGCCGGAGCGGGACCTCGACGGGTCGTCGTGCACGGTGCTGGCGGATGCTCTCGGTCTGACGGCCGGTGAGGTGGTGCGAGACAGCGGGCACTACTTCCCGTCGCTCGTCGCGCACGGGTGGGCGCAGCCGTGGCCCGAGATGCGCGCCGGTTGGGTGCAGAAGCTCGAGCACGAGTGCGGCGACGTCGTGCTGACGGACGTCTACGGCGCGGTGTGCGGCGTCGACGTGCCGCTCGGCGAGGGGCGCGCCATCGTGCTGGCCGCCCAGGTGCCGTCGGACCCGGTGCTCTTCGACCGGGCACTGTCGAGCCTCGGGGTGCACCCAGGGCTGCGGCTCGAGACGCAGTGGCCGGGCGTCTTCGCCACGACGACGAGCACCGTCGAGGGCGAGCGGGCGCTGCACGTCATCAACACCTCGGGCGCCCCGGCGACCGTCACGGTGGCGCTCGACGGCACCCCGATCGCTGCGGGCGCGACGCTGAGCGTGCCGCCGCGGTCGGGCCACATCCTGCCCCTGGGGCTCGAGGTGGCCGGGCGGCGCCTCGACTGGGTCACCGCGGAGATCGCCGGCGTCGACGACGACGGCACGATCCGCTTCCGGCCCGGGCTCGACGAGGACGGCGGCACGACGGTCATCGTCGATGGCCTCCCCGTCGAGCTGGCCCCGGGGGAGCACACACTCCTGCCCTGACAGTTCAGAGAGCGGAACGGCCGGGCCGCGACAACGAGTCGCACCCCGGCCGTTTCACGTTCCCGAACTGCGGTGGCAGATAGCCCATCCCGTCGCGACACGACCGACCTGCATTCAGCTCTGATCCGGGCTCAGCCGCACCACGGTCCCCAGGGCGACGAGTTCCATGAGGGATACCCGCGTCCCCCGTCAACCCTAGAGGCCGTGCCGCGGGCTGTTACTGAATGCTGGACGGCTATCTGTGGCGCAAGACCGAGCCGACGATCTTCGCGAGGGTGTCGAGAAAGCGCATTGCACAACAGACGGAAACCCCCAAACCTGTGACAACGCCCCGTTCGCGGCCGAAACTGGCCGGACAGGGGGGCACCGACCATGGGCCAGCGTCCTCATACATTCGACAATGCGACGCGAAGACAGGGACCAACCCATGAGTGACTACTACACCCAGCCCATGCCCGCGCCACAGGGTGAGCCGCATCTTCCGCCGCCCGTAGGCCGGCCCGTGACCGGGCTCACCGACGCACCGCCGCCCAAGAAGGGGATGAGCTTGGGCAAGAAGGCCGGGCTCTGGGCCGGGGGCGTCGTCGTCACCCTCATCGTCATTGGCGCGACGCAGGGCAACCAACCGGCGGCCACTCCGACCGCAGACACAATCGTGTCCTCGAGCTCATCAGCCCCCGCAGCAACGACGCCGGCAGTCCCAACCGTCGTACCGTCGGTGCAAGCTTCGCTCGACAAGGTCGCTGCAGACAAGGCAGCTGCCGACGCGAAGGCCAAGGCCGCCGAGGATGCGAAGGTCAAGGCCGCCGCGGACGCGAAGGCCAAGGCCGCCGCGGAGAAGGCAGCCGCCGACGCGAAGGCCAAGGCCGTCGAGGACGCGAAGAGGAAGGCCGCGGCCGCCGCAGCTGCGAAAAAGAAGGCGGCAGCTGATGCAGCCGCCAAGAGGGCGGCCGAGGAGGCAGCTGCTCGGACCGCCGGACAGGAGCAGGCCGTCGGCAAGGCTCAGGAGTACCTCGACTACCAGGCCTTCTCCCGCAAGGGGCTGATCGAGCAATTGCAGTTCGAAGAGTTCCCCAAGGCAGACGCGACATACGCGGTCGATCACATCACGGTCGACTGGAATGACCAGGCCGCGAAGAAGGCGCAGGATTACCTCGACTACCAGCACTTCTCTCGCAGCGGGCTCATCAGCCAACTGCAGTTCGAGGGCTTCACTTATGCACAGGCCGCCTACGGAGTGAAGGCTGCGGGCCTCTGACTAAAGTGCGGGCCTATGACCAGGCCCGCTGAGGCGGACTCGTCACTCCCATCCACGGCGTGCGGACATGTTGGGTGCGCAGTACCGGCACTTCTGACCGTTGAGACAACCCTTCATCCGAGCACGTCGGCCCATCGAGACGGGGCTACTACTTCGACGTGCCGCGCCGCACATGCGTCGAGGAGGGGCCCGGACGGGTGCGACGGCGCGCCGCCCAGCGGACCGCTTCGTTGGCAGCGGTCGCCGCGGCGACCGTCAGGGTCAGTGCTGTCAGGGCGAGGTCTCCCTTGTGGTGGTCACGCAGCCGCATACCCCCTCCGTGCCCACTGTCCCGCGCGGCCAAACGCGTATGCCGTCGCCAGCCAGGACTCGCGACCCGGCGGCCGCTCAGCCGACCATCTCGTGGAGGTGGACGCCGTGGTCGGTGGCGATCATCTCGGCGGCCTTCTCGCCGATCATGATCGTCGCGGCGTTCGTGTTGCCGCTGACGACGTTCGGCATGACGCTCGCGTCGGCCACGCGCAGGGCCTCGATGCCGTGCACCCGCAGCCGAGGGTCGACGACCTCGCCGATCCGGCACGTCGACGTCTCGTGGTAGACGGTCAGCGCGTAGTGGCGGGCCATGTCCTCCAGCAGCTCGTCGCTCGGCTCGGAGCCGGCCTCATGGCCGTGGGCCCGCGCCAAGTGCGGCGGGATGACCGGGTCACCGAGGCCACCGCCGGGCCAGGCCTTCGCGATCTCGAGCGCCCGGCGCATGACGGCGATCATGACTTTCACGTCGTGCGGGTCGTCGAAGTAGTTGAGGTCGATCCTGGGTGGGACGGCCGGGTCCGCACTCACCAACTTCACCGAGCCCTCCGAGTGGGGCTGCACGGGATTGGGCAGCACGACGACCTGGCCGCGGGTCGGGTCGAGGAACGACTCCGGGTCCTCGAAGAACGCCGACGGCGGGAGCCGGAAGACGGCCTCCCAGATCGGCGGCGTGTAGCCGGTCGCGAGGAAGCCGATCTGCGCGTCGTGGGTGTGCGCGTCGCCGAGCCCGGTCGAGAAGAAAGCGACGGCGTCGTAGAGCGAGGACGCTGCGAGCCCGCGGCCGGTGGTGAACCACTCGCCGATGCGTCGCTCGGCCTCGGGCCTTGGCCGCGGCGAGAGGCTCGGGGAGGTCGACGTCGTCGGCGGGGTCGGCCGGGAGCGGACCGGCCGGGGCGCGGAGGGCGTCCGGCCCGAGCGACATCGCGACCTCGGTCATCGTCTCGCCGATGCCGTCGGCGGCATACATCAGGGGCGTGTGGAGGTGGTCCTTGAGGTGGCGCCCGACGTCCGGGAGGTCGACGACGCAGTCGACTCCGGCGGCGGCCAGCTCGTCGCGGGCCCCGACGCCGGAGAGCAGCAGGATGTGCGGCGACCCGATGGCGCCCGCGCACAGCACCACCTCGGTGCCCGCGGTCACCTCCTCGTGGGTGCCGTCCTCGGTGCGGTAGGCGACGCCGGTGGCGCGAACCGCCTCACCGTCCGCGTCGAGGAGGATCCGCTCGACGAGTGCGCCGGTGACCACGGTGAGGTTCTCGCGGTCCATCGCCGGCTCGATGTAGGCGTGGAAGGTCGAGGTCCGCCGGCCGTCCTTCGTCGTCGTCTGGAAGAGCGAGGCCACCCCCTCGGGCTCGAGGCGGTCTCGCCCGTTGTAGTCGCCCTGCTTGAGGCCCGTGGCGCCCGCGGCCTCGACGAACTGGTTCGAGGCGCGCAGGATCGGCTGGCGCACCGACACCCCCACCGGGCCGTTGTGGCCGTGCTGTTCGCGGTCGGGGTGCAGCTCGGGGCTGTCGACGAAGCCCTCGGCCTTGAGGAAGTAGGGCAGGACCTCGCTGTACGACCAGCCCTCCGCGCCGCCGGCGGCCCACGCGTCGAAGTCGCCGGGGTGCCCCCGCACGTAGGCCATGTAGTTGAGGCCGGACGAGCCGCCCAGCATCTTCCCTCGCGGCACCATCATCTGGCCGCCGACGAGGCCCTTGCCGACCCCACCCGGGTCGCCATTGAACATCCAGTCGGTCGCGGGGTTGTTCTGCAGGCTCGCGACCGCGGCCGGCACCAGCTCCGCAGGCGGCGGCGGGCCACCAGCCTCCAGCAGGCACACCCGGACCTCCGGGTCCTCACTCAGCCGGGCAGCGACCACGGCGCCCGCCGATCCCGCCCCCACGATCACGTAGTCATACGTCGAGCCCATCGCTACCACCTCGTCGTGGTGCCTCGCCGAACGGCGGGGACGGTCCCGCCACGGAACCACATTCCGCCAGGGGAGACAAGGGAGCCGGAGCCCCGGCGCCTCCCTCCCTGTCGACGGAAGCCCGCCGGTCCTTCAGCTGAACTCGGGCACCGCGAGATCAGCGGCAGGCCGGCGCCGGTGACGGGCGAGTCCCACTGACCTCAGGGCAGTTCGCGATGGGATGGGCGATGCCACTTGAGCCGTCTGACGCCTTGAGGCCAGTCTCGGGAGCAGGCGGAGGCGTCAGACGCTGCTCCGGGTGCGGGTGGGAAGCGGGGTCGCCGGCTCCGCAAAGGGCTTCCCGCTGAACGGCGCAGCGGTGGGCGGGACTGCTCCGACGGGCGCGGACTCCGCGGCTGCGGCCGCCTCGTGGGCCAGGAAGTTCCCGAGCTCGGCGATGGTGCTCATCAAGGGCGCCGGGAAGACGACAGTCGTGTTCTTGTCCACACCGATCTCCACCAGGCTCTGCAGGTTGCGCAGCTGGAGGGCCAGAGGGTGGGCCATCATCGTGTCGGAGGCGTCACCCAGCGCCGCCGCGGCGAGCGACTCGCCTTCGGCGTTGATGATCTTGGCCCGCTTCTCCCGCTCAGCCTCCGCCTGACGAGCCATCGCGCGCTTCATGCTGTCGGGCAGCTGGATGTCCTTCAGCTCGACGAGCGTCACCTCGACGCCCCAGTCCAGCGTGCTGCCGTCGAGGATCTGGCGGATGTCGAGGTTGATCCGGTCCGTCTCGGTGAGGATCTCGTCGAGCGTGTGCTGGCCGACCACTTTGCGCAGCGTCGTCTGGGCGATCTGGTTGATCGCGGCGTGCACGTTCTCGATGGCGACGACCGACTTGACCGCGTCGACGACCCGGAAGTAGGCCACGGCCGACACGTCGACACTGACGTTGTCGCGGGTGATGATTCCCTGGGACTGGATCGGCATCGTGACGATCCGCAGCGAGACCCGGTGCAGGACGTCGACGAACGGGACGATCAGCCGGAGTCCGGGCTGCCGCGCGCCGACGACTCGCCCGAGTCTGAACAGCACCCCGAGCTCGTACTGCTTGACGATCTTGATCGCCAGGGCCGCGAGGAGCAGGGCCAGCCCCAGGAGGACCAGGCCGATGATGGTTGCGCTCATGATGAGCCTTCGATTCCACGTCGATCACCGCGGGCGAGGTCAGCGCGAGTGCCGAGGTGCGAAATGCCCGTGGCTCCACGATCGTACGCCCGGAAGCTGGAGGGCAGGCGGGTCGCTGCACCGAGCGGTGGGCCGGCGGACATCGTTCCCGGCGAGACGGCATACGCCATCGACGTCACCCACCCGAGCGCGCGTCCGGATCGTCCGTGGGTGTCACTAGGCTCGTGTCCCCGCGGTGGCAGATCGGTCGAACCCTGAGGAGAGCTGTGCTGGCCAAGTTTCCCGGACGCTGCGTGCATTGTCAGGCGCCCATCCGAGCAGGGGACGAGATCGTCGGCGCCGGCGGCGACGACACCGGGTGGGTGCACGCCGACTGCGGGACCGAGCTCGCGCTGCCGGGCCTGGGCACGCCCCAGCCGAGGAAGGCCACAACGTCGCGCAGCAAGACCGCGAAGACGGCTCGGGCGCCGAAGGCGGCGATGGTCGCCCCCGAGGGTGCGACGTTCGTCTACACCGACGGCGCCTGCTCCGGGAACCCCGGCCCGGGCGGGTGGGCCTGGGCGATCGACCGCGACCGCTTCGCGTCGGGCGCCGAACGACCGAGCACGAACCAGCGCATGGAGATCCGCGCCGCCCTGGAGGCCGTCACCGCGATCGCCGGACCTCTGGTCGTGGTGAGCGACTCGACGTACGTCGTGAACTGCTTCCGCGACGAGTGGTGGGCCGGCTGGCTCCAGCGCGGCTGGACCACCTCGGCGAAGAAGCCGGTCGCCAACCGTGACCTGTGGGAGCCGCTCGTGATGGCGGTCAAGGAGCGCGGCGACGTCGCCTTCCAGTGGGTCAAGGGTCACTCCGGCCACGAGATGAACGACCTCGTCGACCAGCTCGCCGTCGCGGCCAGCCTCGGCCGGGACTAGCCAGAGGATCGGGACCACGGCCGGGCCGATCGCGGTCGCGGCCGACGTCCGAGCCGCCTCGCGAAACACTCGGAGAACCCACAGTTCCGAAGCGGCATCGCGTGGCGCCTTTCGGTCCTACCGTGACCTCCATGACCGAAATGAGTGCTCCTGCGCAGAAGCATGCGCACCCCGCGTTCAACGCGATCCTCCAGCAGCGCGCCCAGGACTTCCAGCTGCGGACCGCCGACAAGATCACGGCCTTCGCCGGCTCGATGGGCTTCGTCTACCTGCACGCCGTGCTGTTCGCCGTGTGGATGATCGTCTTCGAGAAGAGCCCCTGGCCCACCCTGACGCTCGTCGTCTCGCTCGAGGCGATCTTCCTGTCGACGTTCGTCATGATCGGGCAGAACCGGCAGGCGGCCTTCGCGTCCGCCAAGGCCGCCCACGACTTCAGCGAGTCCGAGATCGAGCTCAAGACGAACACCGAGCTGACCCGCCAGATCCACATTCTCACCACGGAGCTCCACAAGCGGCTGCTCACGGGGTCGAGCGGCGCAGACACCACACCCTGACCACGAGAGTCGCGCGGCCTCACTGGCCCCAGAGGAACTCGATGCTCCTGAGGTGATCGGGGTAGTAGCTGAATCGTCCGACGTCGTCGTAGCCGATGAAGTCGCACCCGACGGCCATCGTCCCTGTGACGGTACGTCCGTTCACGAGGTCGATCCGAAGGTTCGCGCGGCCGCCGGGGGTCGAGGAGGGCGGCGGCGTGCCGACGACGGTGAGCTTCCTCATCATCTCGAACGGGATGTCCTGGGTGTCGTCGAGCGTGATCCCTCCACCGACCGAGATGCAGTAGCGAACCGTGCTGGCTTGGGTCACCCGCTGCGGGCCTGTCGTCGGAGTCCATCTGGCGCGAATCTGGTCCCAGCTCGCCGGGTTCGGCGACACCGACGAGGTGGACGCCGGTCCCTGGCCGCCCGAGCCGGCGGCCGCGATGCTCCGCCCGACACTCTGCACGGCACCTGGCGTCTCGCTGGAGGAGGCAGGTTGCGGCTCAGCCTTGCCCACCACCCCGAGCTGCATCAACACCACGATGAGGCCCCCCACGGCCGTGAGGAGACCCGCAAACGCCGTGATCAGTCCAGGGAGCGTCTGCCAGAAACTGGGCTTCGCGTCAGGGGCCATGCTCGGTCTTCCCACACACCACGGTAGGCGTCGCCTGCCCCCGCGTCCCGGGTTCGCGTCGAGCGACGCCGACCACGTCATGTCCGACGCCCCGTGGGCGCCTTGTCGCGGAGGGGGTTCGTACCGATTCGACCCCACCCGCGACGGCCAGCGGTCACAATGCCGTTCGTGAGGACGTCGTTGCGTTTCGGCCAGTCGCGTGGCGGGCTCGGGGTCGGCCGGTCCAACCTGCAAGGGCTCGACCGTGCCGCCTCCCAGGCGGTCGACGCGACGCCCGTCGCCGACGGCGTTGTCGGCCAAGGGGATCCGCGGCCTGGCGGCGTCAGGCGTCGTGGCCTGCTCGTGGGCCTCCTGGTGATGGGCGTCGGACTCCTGTGCGCCGTGCTCTACGGGTCGACGGCCTCCACGACGCAGGCGTATGCCGACGGGCACATCGTGCGTGGCACGGTCTTCGCGGTCGACCGCCACCTGACCACGCGGCACGCCCGGACATACCTGACGTGCACGGCGGAGGTCGGGTTCACCTTCGGCCGCGCGGCCACCGTCGCCAGCACCTACGGCACGCTCGAACAGTGCAACATGAAGGGCCAGCAGGTCGACGTGTCCGTTCGTGGTTCCGATCCCGCCACCGCCCGGGTCGTCCTGCCCTCCGCCCCGACCGGGCTGATGATCGGCCAGTACTTCGCTTGGGCCTGGACCGCCCTCGGCGCCTGGATCTTCCTGGCGACCCTCCTCAGGCGGGGCCGCCCTGTCCCTGACAGGCCGTCATCGACCAGCCGCTGATCGGCCGTGGAGCGCCTCGAGGCGGTCGGCGGCCAGGGGTGCACCGCCCTCGGCGGCCATCTTCGCGGCGAGCTCGACGGCGGCCGGCTTCAGCGTGATCGCCTCGAGAGCGACCTCACGCAGCCGGTCCGGGGTGAGTCGTTTGGGGGAGAGCATGACGCCGGCACCTGTGGCCTGCACGCGGCGGCCCACTTCGGCCTGGTCCCGGCCGAAGGGCACGACGACGACGGGCACCCCTGCGGCGAGGGCCTTCTGGGTTGCGCCGAAGCCGCCGTGGGTGACCGCGACGGCTGATGTCGGCAGCAGCAGCGAATGCGGCACGAACTCGGCGACGTGGGCGTTGCCCGGCACAGCGCCACCCTCGACGCCGGCAGGCATGGTCGCGACCACGTCGAGGTCTTCGCCGGCCAGCGCGTCGAGCGCGGTTCGGACCAGCACCCCGTCGTCCTGGAACTCGGAGGACGTGGTGACCAGCGCGACGGGACGGGTCAGCTCTGCCAGCCACGAGGGCGCCTCCCTGGCCGGGTCCCAGTTCAGCGTCCCGGTGAACACGAACGACTCCGGCCACTTGGCGCGCGGGTACTCCAGCGCCCGAGACGTCAGGTAGAGGGTCACCGGCGGGCGCGTGAACATGTCCACCACGTCCCTCAAGGGCGTGACCCCGACCCTCGCGCGCAGCGCGTTCGTGCCCGGGAGCGCCACTCGCTCGAGCATGCCGAGGGTGAGGGGCGTGAGCAGCCGGTTGCGGAGCCTGCCAAGGGCCCCGGTCATGGGCCGCAGTCCGGGCCCGAACGGTGGGACCTCGGGCGCGGGCAGGGGGGTGGGCGAGTGCTGGATCGACGCCCACGGGAGGCCAGACGCCTCGGCGACGGCGGCCGCGCCCCAGCAGAGCACGTCCACGAGCATAAGATCGGGCTGCTCATCGGCGATCGCTTGCTGCACGTCGGGGATCTGGAGCTCACCACGGGCGATGAAGTTGGCGACACCGGCCTTGAGCGAGGCCAGCGGGTTGTGCTCCTTGAAGTCCGCAAGCTCCACGTCGTCGATCGCCGGGTCGACCGGGTCAGCCGTGAAGCCAAGGGCGCGCAACCCGTCCACCTCGGCTCCGATGGTTCGGATGACGACCTCATGGCCGCGCCTCTGCAGCTCGAGCAGGATCGGCATCGTGGGAAAGAGGTGGCCACGGGCTGGAGCCGTGTAGACGAGGACCTTCACGACAGGATTCCTTCCACGAGCTCGAGCAGGGCCGTCTTCGTCTGGCGCCGCGACAGGCCCTCTTGCCGACGGAGCAGATGCCAGGTGTAGAGGTCACAGGTCGCGACCAGCTGGGCGCCCAGTCGGCGGCGGTCGACCCCCGAGCGAGCGTCCAGCCAGGGCGCGAACACGCGCGCGCACCACTGGGCATGGATCTGCCTGCCCCGCGCAGCGACCGCCGCGAAGGCAGGCACCCGGTGCTCCTGCCGCAGCAGATGCATCATCAGGTCCCCCTCGGCCTCGTAGTGCTCGACCAGGTTGGCCAGAGCACCCTCCAGGTCCCCGACCGGTGCATCCCCGCGCTGGGCGGTCACCTCGGCCTCCCGGATCTGGGTCAGCGCCGCGACGATCCCCTCCTTGGAGCCGAAGCGTCGGATCACCGTCTGCACCGTGACCCCGGCGTCCGCAGCGATCTGCTCGAGGGTGACCTCGTCGAACAACGCCACCGTGAAGCGGTCGAAGGCCGCCGCCAAGATGCGCTCCCCCGTCTGCTGGACCGCGTCGGCTCGGGCCGACATGGTATAGCGCCGTTTCATGTTAATGAGACTAGCGCCAAATAGGACCAGCGTCGATGGCCTCGGATCGCGGGCATGCGGGCAGGGCAGAGCTAGCTGTACTCGGCCTGGACGTTGGTGACAGGTAGACGTTGACGACGAGGAGAGCCTCCGGGTGAGGTGAGGAGTGTCTACGTCCCGCACCGCCCGGAGGCTCTCGTGTCCCACGCTAATGCCCGTTTCAACATCCATGGTCGTCGACTGCTGGTGGACCGGGTCCGCCGCCAGGGCTGGGCCGTGGCCCACGCCGCGAAAGCGATGGGTGTCTCCAGGCAGTGCGCCCACCGGTGGGTGGCACGGTTCGATGCCGAAGGTGAGGCCGGGCTGGCCGACCGGTCCTCGC
>NZ_BAAARE010000020.1:0-86384 GCF_039532035.1 Terrabacter carboxydivorans
GCTCCTCGACCAGGTCCATGACGAGCCGGATCGCGCGCTCACGCAGCTCGTCCGGGTACTTCCTCGGTGCTGGCATGACTCCACCCTTTCGCGGGTTGGGAGCCTCCATCAATCCCGGAGCGGTTCAAGGTGGTGGGTCACCGCGGACTCGAGTCTCGTGGAGTGGTCGACATACACGGCCTGCCGGTTGTGGGACCTGCAGACACCTGGGCGGATCTCGGTCAATACGTAGGTCCGGGGCGCCCTGTCGGACTGGACGACCTCATCATGGCAGGTGATGCGGCGGCCAATCTCCTCGGTGACATCTCGCCGCTCAAGAGGGCGATCGAGACCCGGTCCCGCCCGCGCGGGAAAGTGACCTTGACCTTCGCGCTTCCCCGAGTCCGCCTGGGGTCGTGGTCCCCGATGGAGACGCGAAGTCGCCTCATGGTCGTGCGGGCTGGGTTGCCCGAGCCGCGCCACAACGTCGATGTCGTAGGCCGCGGCGGAGAGTGGCTCGGGTGCGGTGACCTCGTTTGGGAGGAGCAACGTGTCGTCGGCGAGTATCTCGGCGTCGAGTTCCACACCCGGCTGAGGGATCGAATCCATGACGGTGTGCGGCGTGACCGAGTGGTCCGCGGGGACTGGATCGTGGTCGAAATCCTCGCGCCCGATGTGTTCGATTCGACTCATCGGGCAGCGAAGCTGAGAGAGCTCGCCGGCCACCTGGGGGTGAGCGCCCACCTGCTGGACGTCATGGCCGCCGAGCCGCAGTTCCTCGCGCCGGCACAGTTCGCGCGGCCCCGACGGCGTCGGGACTGACGTGGCTCGCGACCGTCGACGGATGCGTGCTGTTGAGGTTGGCCTCTCGACGGGTGAGGACTCGCGAAGTTTGGCCTCTCGACGGGTGGGGACCCGCGAAGTTTGGCCTTTCGACGGGGGAGGGGTTGGGGGTACGGGAACGGGCCGGGTCCCCTGTGGGGATCCGGCCCGTCCTGGTCAGGCTGGTGTGGCGCTCAGCCGGTGTACGGCTTGGCGGCGACGATCTTGACGTCGATCGTCTTGCCGTTCGGCGCCTCGTACGACGTGCTCTCGCCCACGCTCTTGCCGTTGATCGCGGCGCCCATGGCGGACTTCTCGGAGAAGACCTGCAGGTCCGAGCCGTCGGCGATCTCGCGGTTGCCGAGCAGGAAGGTCTCCTCGTCGCCGAAGATCTCGACGGTCACGAGCATGCCCGGCTCGACGACACCGTCGTCGGGGGGCGTCTCGCCGATGGTCGCGGTCTGGAGCAGCTCGGTGAGCTGGCGGATGCGGGCCTCCATCTTGCCCTGCTCCTCGCGGGCGGCGTGGTAGCCGCCGTTCTCCTTGAGGTCGCCCTCCTCGCGGGCCTCCTCGATCTTGCGTGCGATCTCGAGGCGACCTTCGCCCGTGAGCTGGTCCAGCTCCGCCTTGAGGCGGTCATGGGCCTCCTGGGTCAGGAAGCCAGCGGCAGTCTCGGTCACGGTTGTCACTCCTTGGATGAACAGCGCCCACGCGGTGCTCCGCGTGGGCGCCTGCACAAAAAGATGGGCCCGGACGGGGATGTCGACAACTCGTATGCCGGTCGGCGACGGGTCCGGACCCTGGATGAAGCATTCAGGATAACAAAATGAACGGCGAAGATGCAGTTCACGCCGCTTTCGGTCCTGAAAAGGCGCAGGTCAGGAGCAGGTCTTGACCTGCCCGGTGACGGCCCGCGACGTGGTGCGCAGGGTGGCCGACTCGGTGGTCGTCTCCTCGGCGCTGGCGACCACGCGCACCGTGCTCGTGCCGACCGGAGAGAAGTCCCGCGCCAGCGCCTCGACCGTGCACGTCATGGCGCGACCGCCGGGCCGGGTGACCTGGAAGTCGACGCGCACCTGCTGGTCGCTGACCACCTTGTAGCCGAGCGTGTCCCACGACGGCTGCCCGAGCGTCGCCGAGAGGCCGAACCAGATCACGAGCGCCACGCCGGCGAGGATGCCGACGGCGCCGACGACCCACCACTTGAGCTGACCGGGGGCTGGGCGGGGCAGGGTCGGGCGGGACGGCATACGGGGTCCTGGCGGTTCGAGCCCGCGCGTCGAAGGGCGCAGGGGAGTGAGAGGATGGCAGTCGGGCCCAGTCTCTCCCATGGCAGCACGCCGGAGGGCAGCGGCCCGGGCGCCGGCAGGCATCGGGAGACCGTGAGCCGCCTGCACCCACCCCAAGACACTCCGGACGAACAGGGAGCCACGTGGCCGAGGGCATGCGTTTGATGGCGGTGCACGCGCACCCCGACGACGAGTCGAGCAAGGGCGCCGCGACGACGGCCAGGTACGTCGCCGCCGGCGCGTCCGTCATGGTCGTCTCCTGCACGGGCGGCGAGCGCGGCGACATCCTCAACGAGAAGCTGAAGGACGACCCGCACATCCTGCGCGACATCGCCCAGGTGCGCCGCGACGAGATGAAGGCCGCCCAGGAGGTGCTCGGCTGCGAGCACACGTGGCTCGGCTTCGTCGACTCCGGCCTGCCCGAGGGTGACCCGCTGCCGCCGCTGCCGGTCGGCTGCTTCGCCCTCGAGGACATCGACGTCACCACCGAGGCGCTTGTGCGGGTCATCCGCGCGTGGCGCCCGCACGTCATGACGACGTACGACGAGAAGGGTGGCTACCCCCACCCCGACCACATCATGTGCCACACGGTGTCGATGGCGGCCTTCGAGGCGGCCGGCGACCCGACGCGCTACCCGCACGCGGGCGAGCCCTGGCAGCCGCTCAAGATCTACTACAACGGCGGCTGGTCCAAACCGCGGCTCGAGGCGATCCACGACGCCATGCTCGCCGAGGGCCTCGAGAGCCCGTATGCCGAGTGGCTGGCCAACTGGAAGCCGCGCCGCTCGGGCCTGCCCACGACGACGATCGCGTGTGGTGAGCACTTCGAGACGCGTGACCGGGCGCTCCTGGCCCATGCGACCCAGGTCGACCCGGACGGTTTCTGGTTCCAGGTGCCGCTCGAGATCCAGCGTCGGGTCTGGGGCGTCGAGGAGTTCGAGGCGGCCCTGTCGTACGTGCCGATCGTCGACGGCGAGGACGACCTCTTCGCCGGTCTCGGCGGCGTCGCCGAGGCGGACGCGCTCGCGACCCGGACCGACCTCGAGCTCGTCCACGACGGTCGCATCACCGAGGAGCCCGAGCCCGAGCCGGAAGAGGCCGAGACGCAGCACGGCCGCGCCCGCGGCGACAGCTCCGAGACGCACGCCGACGAGGACGACAGCGCGCGGGGCTCGGAGAAGGCGAGCGCGAGGTGAGCGGCGGCGGCAATCTCCCGGTCGGGCCCGGCATCTGGGGCTTCATCGCCTTCTTCGTGCTGGCCATCGCGCTGTGGTTCCTCGTGCGCAACATGAACAGCCGCCTTCGCCGGATGGCCTACCGCGACCGCGACCGCGCCGAGGAGTTCGCGGCCAACGCTGACGCCGGCGTCGACCGCTCGAGCCGCGGCAGCGCCCGCACCCCCGCACCCGGCGAGCCGGACCCGTCAGCGGACTCGACCTCGCAGGCCGAGCCGGGCGAGGACCCCGACGCCCGCGGAGGGGCCACGCGTCCCTGAGACCCGGGCACACGGCATACGCCATCGACGGATGACGAACGCCCCGGCAGAACCTGCCGGGGCGTTCGTCATGTCACGGGGACGCTCAGGTGGCGGCCTGGTAGCCGATCACGGCGAGCATCACCGCGGTGAAGTGCGTGAGGAAACCGCCGAGGGTGAAGGCGTGGAAGACCTCGTGGAACCCGAACCAGCGGGGCCACGGGTTGGGCCGCTTCGTGCCGTAGACGATGCCGCCGGCGGTGTAGAGCAGGCCGCCCAGGCCGATGAGCGAGCCGATGAGCGGACCGCCCTGGCGCCAGAACGGCACGACGTAGAAGACCGCCGCCCAGCCGAGCGCCAGGTAGAGCGCGGTGTAGAGCCAGCGCGGCGCGCTGACCCAGAAGACGCGGAAGAGCACCCCGGCCACGGCAGCGCCCCAGATGACCGACAGCAGCAGCCGGGCCTGGCCGGTCGGCAGCAGGGTCACCGCGAACGGCGTGTAGGTGCCGGCGATGATGAGGTAGATGTTCGAGTGGTCGAAGCGCTTGAGCAGCCCGGACATCTTCGGGCCCCACGTGCCCCGGTGGTAGACGGCGGAGACGCCGAAGAGCAGGGCCGCGCTGATCGTGAAGACGATCGAGGCGGTGCGCACGGCCCCGGGGTCGGAGACGAGCACGAGCGCGAGGCCCCCGAGGACGGCGACGGGGAACATCGCCAGGTGCAGCCAGCCGCGCAGGCGGGGCTTGACGGTCGCGACGAGGTCGGCGACCGGAGCGCTCGCGTTCGCCTCGGTGCTCGCCTCGGTGCTCGGGAATGGGGTGGCCTCGTGGGTCGGCTCGAGGGGGCTGCTCATGGGCCCGAGTGTAACCTACGCAACCGTAGGTTACGGAAGCGTAGGTTCGGGTCTTCCCGACCGCCGCGGGCGCTCGGAGGGCGAGGGGTACGGTGGGACCGCGGCTCTCCCGGGCTGCCCAGACCTGACCGGCGATGACACGAGCGAGTCGACGAGGAGGCCCCGTGGGGTGGCGCGATGTGGTCTACGGCGCATACGAGCGCCGAGTCCTCAAGGACCTCCCCAAGGAGGCGCTCCCGCGCCACGTGGCCGTCATGCTCGACGGCAACCGCCGCTGGGCCAAGGCGCGCGGCGCCGGCACGGCGAGCGGCCACCAGGCGGGCGCCGACAAGATCGAGGAGCTGCTCGAGTGGTGCCGTGACGCGGGCGTCGAGTACGTCACGCTCTGGCTGCTCTCGACCGACAACCTGCGCCGCGCCGAGGAGGAGCTCGCGCCCCTCCTGAAGATCATCGAGACCGCCGTCGCCGACCTCGCCGAGTCCGGCAACTGGCGTCTCAAGATCGTCGGGGCGCTCGACCTGCTGCCCCCCGAGACGGCCGCGAGCCTCAGCGCCTCCGCCGAGCGCACCAAGGACGTCGAGGGCATGACGGTCAACGTCGCCGTCGGCTACGGCGGCCGCCGCGAGATCGCCGACGCCGTCCGGGACCTGCTCCTCGCCCGCGCCGCCGACGGCGAGTCGATCGAGCAGATCGCCGCCGGGCTGACCGTCGAGGACATCGCCGAGCACCTCTACACCAAGGGCCAGCCCGACCCGGACCTCGTCATCCGGACGTCGGGCGAGCAGCGGCTCGGCGGCTTCCTGCTGTGGCAGAGCGCGACGTCCGAGTTCTACTTCTGCGAGGCCTACTGGCCCGACTTCCGCCACGTCGACTTCCTCCGTGCCCTGAGGGCGTATGCCGGTCGGCACCGTCGCTTCGGTGGCTGAGCGGGCATAGGGGAGTCCTCCCCATTGTCCGGGTTGGCCCGGTTGCGTAGGTTGCGGGTGGGTCGACGTGCCGGGGCCCGTCCGGGCCGGCACACGAGAGCGGCGACGACGTCAGGGGAGCAGCACAGATGGCGATCTACAAGAAGGGTGCCGACCCGGTGGCCCTGCGGGCCTCGGCCGAGCGCATCACCGGTCACGCCCGCGAGTGCGACACCGTCAAGGGTGAGGCGAGCCGCGCGGTGCACGCCCTCAAGGGCCAGTGGGGCGGCGGCGACCTCGACCACCTGATGAGCCGGTGGCCCCCGATCGAGGCACAGCTCACGCAGTTCGGCACCGACCTCGGCAAGCTCGCCGAGGCGCTGCGCCGCAACGCAGGTGCCCAGGACACGACGAGCGGCCAGGGCGCCGGCGGTTCCGGCGGCAACGGGGGAGCGGGCGGCACCGGTGGTCCCGGCAACAGCGGCATCCCCGGCTACGACCTCCTCAAGTCGCTCTGGACCCCGATCAAGGGGCTCGGCACCGCCGTCGGCCTGCTCGGCACGAGCATGAAGGTCAGGAACTTCCTGTCCAACCTCGGCAGCTGGGACAGCACCACCGGCGTGTTCGCCAACCTCAAGAACGCGTGGAAGACCGGCCGGCTGGCCGAGTTCGGCGAGGCGCTGGCACCGAAGAACTGGGGCACGCTGTCCCGCTTCCTGCCCTCCCTGACCGAGGGCGGGGCACTGGCCCGCAGCCTGGGCACCGTGGGCAAGGCGCTCGGCCCGATCGGGGTCGCGTTCGGTGGCTTCACGGTGGCCAACGACATCTCCGAGGGTCACTACGGCCGCGCCGGCTACGACTCGGTCATGACCGGCCTGGGCGCCGCCGCCCTGATGACGCCGCCTCCGGTCGACGTCGTCTGCGGCATCGCCGCCGGCGGCATGGCCGTGGGGCAGCTCGTCTACGACAACTGGGACACCATCACCGACTTCACGTCGAACGCCGCCGATGCCGTCGGTGACTTCACGTCCGACGCGGTCGACGCGGTCGGTGACTTCGCCTCCGGCGCCGCCGACACCCTGGGCGACGTCGCCGATGCCGCGTGGCCCTTCTGACCCGCAGCGGCGACCCGAGGAGGCGACGACCTGCAGGGGCGCCGGCCCTTCGGGAGGCGGGAAGCCGGGCCGCCCGGCATCGTTGGAACCAGGACCTGAGACCGTGAACCGCACGACGTGCCCGACCGCGAACGACCGAGGAGAACCATGGCTGACCCGATGAAGGGCACCCCGCTCGAGGGTTTCGAGCTGCCCGACGACGTCTTCGGGCTGGGGGCCGCCGAGCTCGCCTACCTGATGGCCCGCCACGAGACGCCCGCCGGCGAGCGCTCGCGACGCCTGCTCATGCTCGACCCGCGGTCGGCCGACGACGCCGCCCTGCTCGCCGGGGCCTCCAGCCTCGCGTCGCGCGGCTGGCTCACCGTGACCGACGACGGCGAGGCGCAGACCCGCTCCAACGCCGCCCTGGTCGAGTACGCCGTGGGCGCGGCCACCCGCTGGACCCGCGTCGGGCTCGTCGGTGAGAACGCCAGCCAGATGGACTTCGCGGTGCTCGTCGAGTCCGACACCGTCATCGCGCTCATGCAGCCCCGCCAGCTCGCCTCGTGGTTCATCCGCCTCGGCGAGCGCAACGGCGCGACCGGGGCACTCGTCACCGGGCTCGTGCAGGAGCGGTTCGCCGCCAACCCAGAGTCCGGTGTCTTCCTCGAGGTGCAGACGCTCGAGGGCAGCTCCAACCTCGCCGTCCGGCGGGCCGGTTCGGGGTTCGAGGCCCTGGCCGACGTCGCCGGCCCGGGCACCGGCACCGGCGGGATCGTCGATGCCGACGGCCTGCAGGGTGCGGTCTCGGACCTCTACGCCGAGGCGGTCAGCGCATGAGCACCCCGACCCCCCGCGCGACCGGACCGGCCGGCGCCACGCCGCCGAAGGAGCCCTTCTCCTACGTCAGCCAGCAGCGTGGGCTGCTGACGCTGAAGATCCGCGAACCGGCCCTGATGTTCGTCTTCTTCCTCGCCTTCGCCGTCGTCGGCGTCGTCTTCTTCTTCATGGTCAAGAAGGGCGCCGACCAGGGCGCCGAGGGAGCGATGGGCGTGGCCTACCTCATCCTCGCCATCTTCGCGGGGCTCGGCGTCATCGGGATGGCCATCGCCGCCGCCCGCTGGCGCTGGAAGCGCGAGTACGTCCGCGTCATGGGCCGCTCGCCCTGGGCGTGACCAGCGACCCGCCGCCCTACGCCTGGCTCGAGGACCCCACCCGGCCGTACGGCCCGGTGGGCGTCCGCACGACGATGGTGCTCGGCGGCGTGCTCGCCGGCATCGGCCTGTTCTCGCTGTCGTATGCCGTGTTCGTCGGTCCCGACGCGAGGCCGGCCAGGTCGGTGGCCGGGATCGCCCTGCTGACGGGGTCTCGGCGCCGTTGAGCCCAGCGAGCCCGCGCAGCCCGGCGAGCCCGGCGGAGCCCGGCGAAGCCGGCTGACGTCGACCGGCTCCTCGTCGGCGCTCGACGTCGATCCGGGCCGACCCGACGCGGCCCGGCGACCGCTGCGTTACGCCCGTGTGAACACTCGGGCGACACGACGACACGAGGGCCGTCAATCCCCGCCGGGGTCACTTTTGGGTCGTACCGTCGACCCAACGGCCGACACCCGTCGGACGTTGCCAGGAGGCCCACCCATGGAGCGATCGCTCAGGACGGAGGGCCGGGCACGACGCCACCCTCTGGTGGCCGCCCGGCATCTCGGGAGCGATTAGGCGCGCGAAGCGCGCCGCGTAGGGAGTGGCACATGGCACGTACGACCCGTCAGGTCACGTCGGACCCCGCCAGCACGACTGCCAGCACGACCACCAAGCCGGCCGCGGCCTCCACACGCGCCACCACACGCACGACGGCTCGCCAGCGCGAGCCCGAGCACAAGACGTACGTCCTCGACACGTCGGTGCTGCTGTCCGACCCGCGGGCGATGCTCCGGTTCGCCGAGCACGAGGTCGTCCTTCCGGTCGTCGTCGTCACCGAGCTCGAGGGCAAGCGTCACCACCCGGAGCTCGGCTACTTCGCCCGCCAGGCCCTGCGCCTGCTCGACGACCTGCGGGTCAGCGAGGGCCGTCTGGACAAGCCGGTGGCCGTCGGCACCGACGGCGGCACCCTGCGCGTCGAGCTCAACCACACCGACCCGTCGTCGCTGCCGGCGGGCTTCCGCCTCGGCGACAACGACACCCGAATCCTGGCGGTCGCCCGCAACCTGGCCAACGAGGGCGCCGACGTGACCATCGTGTCCAAGGACCTCCCGATGCGGGTCAAGGCGTCGGCGTGCGGTCTCGAGGCGGAGGAGTACCGCCACGAGCAGGGCGTCGACTCCGGGTGGACCGGCATGCAGGAGCTCGAGGTCAGCTCCGAGGAGCTCGACCAGCTCTACGACCGCGGACGCATCGAGCACGCCGGCGCCGCCGAGCTGCCCTGCCACACCGGTCTCGTCCTGCTCTCGCCGCGGGGAAGCGGTCTGGGGCGGGTCGGGGCCGACAAGCAGATCCGGCTGGTCCGCGGTGACCGGGACGCGTTCGGCCTGCACGGTCGCAGCGCCGAGCAGCGCATCGCCCTCGACCTGCTCCTCGACCCCGACGTCGGCATCCTCAGCCTCGGTGGCCGGGCCGGCACGGGCAAGTCCGCCCTCGCCCTGTGCGCCGGCCTCGAGTCGGTCATGGAGCGCCGGATCCAGCGCAAGGTACTCGTCTTCCGGCCGCTCTTCGCCGTCGGCGGCCAGGAGCTGGGCTACCTGCCCGGCACCGAGGCGGAGAAGATGAACCCATGGGGCCAGGCGGTCTTCGACACCCTGAGCGCCCTCGTCTCGACCGAGGTCGTCGAGGAGATCATGGACCGCGGCCTGCTCGAGGTCCTGCCCCTGACGCACATCCGCGGCCGGTCCCTGCACGACGCGTTCGTCATCGTCGACGAGGCCCAGTCGCTCGAGCGCAACGTGCTGCTCACGGTCCTGAGCCGCATCGGCCAGAACAGCAAGGTCGTGCTCACCCACGACGTCGCCCAGCGCGACAACCTCCGGGTGGGTCGGCACGACGGCGTGGCCGCGGTCATCGAGAAGCTCAAGGGGCACCCGCTCTTCGCCCACGTCACGCTGACCCGGAGCGAGCGCAGCCCGATCGCGGCGCTCGTCACCGACATGCTCGAAGGCATCGATGTGACCTGAGTCACACTGCTCACGGCGTCCCCGAGCACGGTTCTCGGGGACGCTGTGCGCTGGGCCACGTGATCCGCGGCCCTCGGCGGTCTCAGGGGTGGACGCCGATTTGCACCTGTTACGGTCGGCTGGCACCGTGTCTGGTTGAAAGATCTCGGAACGATAACGCTCACCTCGGGGTGTGAGCGCCTCGGGCCGGGATCGCGTACTCACGTCGGGCGCAGCCGTCGACGGGCTCCCGCCCGAAGACGTCCGCGCCGGCGAACCCCCGAAACCCAGGAAGGCGTGACGTCTGTTCATGGCACGGTATGAAGGCCGGCATCGCAACGCACCGGTCCCCTCGACCGCTCCGCGTCCGAACCCCACCCCCTCCCCGGTGCGGTCCGGCACGGCCAGGCGCGAGGAGGTCCCGGCGGTCCCACACGACTCGCGTCCGGTGACCCCGGGCGCCCGTCGGGCCCTCGACTCCACCCGCGCCATCCCCGTCGTCAAGGCGGCCGCCGAGCGCCCGCACACGACGCGCAGCAGCCGCCACACCAAGCCGACGTCGCGCAAGCGTCACGTCGGGCGCCCGATCCTCGCGGGAGCCCTGGCGCTCGGCCTCGGCGCGTCGGGCTTCGCCTACGCCAAGGCCACCAACCTCATCGGCGCCGACGCGGCCGCGTTCGTCGTCGGCAGCGGCGTCGTCGCCCAGACGGACGAGCTCGCCCGCGCCGCGACGGTCGACACGACCTACCGCGCCGCCGCCTCGGTCTCCCGCAACGAGCGACGCACCGCCATCGCGGCCACCGGCCTGCGCACGGCCAAGGAGCTCGAGGCCAAGAAGAAGCAGGAGGCCGCCAAGCAGGCCGAGCTGGCCCGCCAGGCCGCCGCCAAGGCCAAGCGCGACCAGGAGCGCCAGCAGGTCATCGACAACGCGCAGAGCGACCCGCAGTCGGCCGCGCGCATCCTCATGGCCGACCACGGCTGGACGAGCGACGCGCAGTACAACTGCCTCGTCAACCTGTGGACGGGCGAGAGCGGCTGGCGCTGGTCCGCCGAGAACGCCAGCTCCGGCGCCTACGGCATCCCGCAGTCCCTGCCGGCGAGCAAGATGTCGCAGTTCGGTGCCGACTACCGCACCAACCCGCTGACCCAGATCAAGTGGGGCCTCTGGTACATCGAGATGTCCTACGGCAACCCGTGCAACGCGTGGTCGACCTGGCAGGCGCGCTCGCCGCACTGGTACTGACCTGACCGGTCGTATGCCGTGTGGCGCGTTCCCCGGGGAGCGCGCCACACGGCATACGTGCTCCCAGGCGTCCCCTGACGCCTCGCTCGGGCTCAGATCTTGCGCAGCCGTACCCGGCGGACCTCGTGGTTGTCGCCCTTGGACAGCACGAGGCTCGCGCGCGAGCGCGTCGGCAGGATGTTCTCGACGAGGTTCGGCCCGTTGATCTCCCGCCAGATCCGGTTGGCGGTCGCGACGGCCTCCTCGTCGGAGAGCACGGCGTAGCGGTGGAAGTAGGAGTCGGGGTCGGAGAACGCGGTCTCGCGCAGGCGCAGGAAGCGCTCGACGTACCACTTGCGCACGTCGTCGACCCACGCGTCGACGTAGACGGAGAAGTCGAAGAAGTCGCTGACGGCCAGGCCCGTCCCGCGCACGGGGTGCACCTGCGGCGCCTGCAGCACGTTGAGGCCCTCGACGATGAGCACGTCGGGCTGGCGCACGACGATGCGCTCCCCGGGCACGATGTCGTAGGTCAGGTGCGAGTAGACGGGTGCCGTGACCTCGGCGCGTCCCGACTTGATCTCGGCGACGAAGCGCAGCAGGGCGCGGCGGTCGTAGGACTCCGGGAATCCCTTGCGCTGCAGGAGCCCCCGCTCCTCGAGCTCGGCGTTGGGCAGCAGGAAGCCGTCGGTCGTGACGAGCGCGACGCGCGGGGTGTCGGGCCAGCGGGCGAGCATCTCGCGCAGGATGCGGGCGGTCGTGGACTTGCCGACGGCCACGGACCCCGCCACCCCGATGACGAAGGGCGTCTTGGCCGGGCGCTCGCCGAGGAAGTCGCTCGTCACCTGGTGCAGCTGCCGGGTGGCCCCGACGTAGAAGTTGAGCAGGCGCGACAGGGGGAGGTAGACCTCCTCCACCTCGTTGAGGTCGACCCGGTCACCGAGGCCGCGCAGGCGGGCGAGGTCGGCGTCGTCGAGGTTGAGCGGGTGGTTCTCGCGCAGGCGGGACCACGCGGCCCGGTCGAACTCGACGTAGGGCGACGGGATCACGGTGCCGTTGGTGGCGGTGCTCCCGCCGGCGCCGTTCCCGTCGATACCGCTGGATGGCTCCGACACGGGGGCCATTCTTGCGGACACCACGGCCCGGGGTGGCGTTGGCCCCTCCTGCGTTCCCCTAGGCTGGTTCTCATGTGTGGAATCGTGGGTTACGTCGGGCGGTCCAACGACGGGACGGCGCTCGACGTCGTCATGGAGGGCCTCGCCCGCCTTGAGTACCGCGGCTACGACTCGGCCGGCGTGGCGCTCCTGGACGGCGACCACGTCGAGACCCGCAAGAAGTCGGGCAAGCTCGCCAACCTCGTCGCCGAGCTCGAGACGGCCCCGCTCCCGGCGTCGACGACCGGCATCGGCCACACCCGTTGGGCCACCCACGGAGGACCGACCGACCAGAACGCCCACCCGCACCGCGGCGGCAAGGACGGCAAGCTCGCCCTCATCCACAACGGGATCATCGAGAACTTCCACGCCCTGAAGCAGGGCCTGCTCGCCGACGGCGTCGAGTTCACGAGCGAGACCGACACCGAGGTCGTCGCGCACCTCGTCGCGGCGGCCTACGACCGCGAGCACGACCTGACGGCCGCGATGCGGGCCGTCGTCGCCGACCTCGAGGGTGCCTTCACGCTCCTGGCGATCCACGCCGACCAGCCCGGCGTCGTCGTCGGCGCCCGCCGCAACAGCCCGCTCGTCGTCGGCCTCGGTGACGACGCCAACTACCTCGGCTCCGACGTCGCGGCCTTCATCGGCCACACCCGCCACGCGCTCGAGCTCGCCCAGGACCAGATCGTCACGATCACGCCCGACGGCGCCTCCGTCATCAACTTCGACGGCACGCCCGCCGAGGGCAAGGCCTACGAGGTCACGTGGGACGCCGCGGCCGCCGAGAAGGGTGGCTACGCGACGTTCATGGAGAAGGAGATCCACGACCAGCCGCACGCGGTGGCCGACACGCTGCTCGGCCGCACCGATGCCGACGGACGCCTCGTGCTCGACGAGATGAGCATCTCCGAGGAGCAGCTCAAGGCCGTCGACCGGATCACCATCGTCGCGTGCGGCACCGCCGCCTACGCCGGCATGGTCGCGAAGTACGCCATCGAGCACTGGACCCGCATCCCCGTCGAGGTCGCCCTCGCGCACGAGTTCCGCTACTGCGACCCGATCGTCAACGAGCGCACGCTCGTGGTCTCGATCAGCCAGTCCGGCGAGACGATGGACACCCTGATGGCCGTCAAGCACGCCCGCGAGCTCGGCGCCATCACGGTCTCGGTGTGCAACACGCACGGGTCGACCATCCCGCGCGAGTCCGACGCCGTCCTCTACACCCACGCCGGCCCGGAGATCGCCGTCGCCTCGACGAAGGCCTTCCTCGCCCAGATCACAGCCTGCTACGTGCTCGGCCTCTACCTCGCGCAGCTGCGTGGGGGCTCCTACGCGGACGACGCGCAGTCGGTCATGAAGGAGCTGGGCGGCGTCCCGGCCAAGATCGAGGCCCTCCTCGGCCAGATGGGCCGGGTCAAGGAGATCGCGAAGTTCATGGCCGACACCCGCTCGGTCCTCTTCCTCGGCCGCCACGTCGGCTACCCGATCGCCATGGAGGGCGCCCTCAAGCTCAAGGAACTCGCCTACATCCACGCCGAGGGCTTCGCGGCCGGCGAGCTCAAGCACGGCCCGATCGCGCTCATCGAGCCGGGCCAGCCGGTCTTCGTCGTCGTGCCGTCGCCGACGAGCGAGCACGGGCTGCACGGCAAGGTCGTCAGCAACATCCAGGAGATCCGCGCCCGCGGCGCCCGCACCCTCGTCATCGCCGAGGAGGGCGACGAGGCCGTCGTGCCGTTCGCCGACGAGGTCATCCGGGTGCCTGCGACGTCGCCGCTGCTGGCTCCGCTGCTGACCGTCGTGCCGCTCCAGGTCTTCGCCCTCTGGCTCTCCACGGCCAAGGGCCTCGACGTCGACCAGCCGCGCAACCTCGCCAAGTCGGTCACGGTCGAGTGACGTGATCGTCGGGGTCGGGATCGACGTCGTGGACATCGGGCGTTTCGAGGCCACCCTCGAGCGCACCCCGGCGCTGCGCGAGCGGCTCTTCACGATCGAGGAGCGCCACCTCGGCATCGCCTCCCTCGCCGCGCGGTTCGCCGCCAAGGAGGCGCTGGCCAAGTCGCTCGGCGCCCCCGTCGGCCTGCACTGGACCGACGCCCAGGTCGTGACCAACGACGACGGGCGTCCCTCGCTCGAGATCGGCGGCACGGTGCTGGCGCGGGCCAACGACCTCGGCGTGGACTCCTTCCACGTCTCCCTGTCGCACGACGCGGGTGTCGCGTCTGCCGTCGTCATCGCGGAGGGCTGATGATCCGGGCACACGCCGTCGAGACCGTCCGGGCGGCCGAGGCCGCCGCCATGGCGCAGCTGCCGGACGGTGAGCTCATGTCGCGCGCCGCGCTCGGCCTGGCCGAGGTCGCCGTTGCCCGCCTCGCCGACACCGAGGGCACGACCGTCGTCGGCCTCGTCGGCGCCGGCGACAACGGCGGGGACACCTTGTATGCCGTCGCCCACCTCGCCGAGTCGGGCTTCGCCTGCGCCGTGGTGCTGGTGCCGACGTCCGGCCGTTCCGGGGTGCACGCCGCCGGGCTCGAGGCCGCCGAGGCGGCCGGGGTCATGGTCCACGTGGCGGCGGACGACGGGTCCGCCGCGGCCGACGTCGTCGCCGAGGCCGACCTCGTGCTCGACGGGATCGTCGGCATCGGCGGCCGGCCGGGCCTGCGTCCCGAGGCTGCGCGACTCGTCGACGCCGTCGACGACGACGCGTGGGTCATCGCTGTCGACCTCGCCAGCGGGCTCGACCCCGCGGGAGAGGAGGGCGAGGACGACGCGGTCTGGGCCGACGAGACCGTCACCTTCGGCACCCCCAAGCCGGTCCACCTGCTGCCGGCGGGCGAGGCCGCCACGGGGCGGCTCACCGTCGTCGACATCGGCATCGACGTCGACGAGGCGCCCGCCGCGGTCGAGCGGCTGACCTGGGACGACGTCGTCGCCCTGTGGCCGGTCCCTGGCAGCGGCGACGACAAGTACTCCCGCGGCGTGCTCGGCGTGGTCGCCGGCAGCGAGGCCTATCCCGGTGCCGCGGTGCTCTGCACGACCTCGGCCGCCGAGGCCGGCGTGGGCATGCTCCGCTACGTCGGCACTCCCACGCCCGTCGGCCTCGTGCACCAGGCGGTGCCCGAGGCGGTCGTGGGCGACGGGCGCGTCCAGGCCTGGGTCGTCGGCCCCGGCCTCGACACCGACGCCGACGACACTCACGGCCGTACGCAGCTCGACGCTGCGCGAGCCGCCCTCGAGAGCGACCTGCCCGTCGTCGTCGACGCCGGAGGACTGGCCCTCGTCGAGGGTCGGCGTGCGGCGCCGACCGTCCTGACGCCCCACGCCGGCGAGCTCGCGCGGCTGCTGACCCGCCTCGAGGGCGCTGCGGAGGGGACCGATGACGCACCTTCGGCTGGTTCCGGGTCAGGCCCGAGCACGGACGACGCCCGAAGCTCCGTCAACCGTCCCGCGGGCGGGACGGCCGGCGGGCAGCAGGGCGCCGGCTCAGCTTCGCCGAGCACGGCCGGTGACGAGCTGCCAGCCCGTGGTCCCGGCCACGGCTCCGTCACGGCCGACGACGTCAAGGGCGACCCGCTCGGGCACGGCCGCCGCCTCGTCGCCCTGACCGGCGCCACCGTGCTGCTCAAGGGCGCGACGACGCTCGTCGTCACTGACGGCGAGCCGGTGCGCTCCCAGGCCGACGCACCGCCCTGGCTCGCCACCGCGGGTGCCGGCGACGTGCTCTCCGGGGTCATCGGCGCCCTGCTCGCGGCCGGTCTCACGCCCCACGACGCGGCCTCGCTCGGCGCGCTCGTGCACGGCGTGACGGCTGACCGGGTCTCCGGCGGCGGCCCGCTGCGGGCGCTCGCGGTGGCCCACGGCATACGACCGACCGTGCGTGACCTGCTGGCGCGCGGACGGTCCGCTCCGAGCTGACCCGGCCCCGCGGCGACCACGGTCGCAACGCCCCGTTCCCGGACAGCCCTGACGAACTGCGAGACTGCACGCATGAGCCAGATCGACGCCTCTGACGCCGACCGGACCGCGACCCCCGCCCCGGACACCCACGGCCTGACCGTGTGGGCCGAGATCGACCTCGCGGCGCTCGAGGCCAACGTGCGCACGCTGCGGGCCCTCGCCCCGACGTCCGAGTTCATGGCCGTCGTCAAGGCCGACGCCTACGGCCACGGGCTGCTCCCGGTCGCTCGCGCGGCCGTGCGGGGCGGCGCGACGTGGCTCGGCGTCGCCCAGTTCGCCGAGGCGTTCGCGCTGCGCGACGCCGGTCTGACGACGCGCCTGCTCACCTGGCTCAGCGTCCCCGGTGCCGACTTCGCCGGCGCCGTGCGGCGTGACATCGACCTCTCCGCGTCCGCGCCCTGGGTGCTCGACGAGATCGCCGCGGCGGCCTCGGCCCTGGGCCGCACGGCCCGCGTCCACCTCAAGGTCGACACCGGGCTGGGCCGGGGCGGCGCCTACGGCCCCGACTGGACGACGCTCGTGCAGCACGCCCGCCACGTCGAGGCCGAGGGCTCGGTCACGGTCGTCGGCATCTGGACCCACTTCGCGCACGCGGACTCGCCCGAGCACCCCACGGTCCTCGCGCAGCAGGAGCGCTTCTTCGAGGCCGTCGCCGAGGCGGAGCAGGCGGGGCTGCGGCCCGAGGTGCGCCACCTCGCCAACTCGGCCGCGACCCTCGTGCACCCGTCGGCGCACGCCGACCTCGTGCGACCCGGCATCGCGATGTACGGCCTGACGCCGGTGCCGCAGGTCGACGACGACTTCGGCCTGCGCCCCGTCATGACGCTGCGGGCTCGGCTCGCGCTCGTCAAGGCGCTGCCGGCAGGCCAGGGCATCAGCTACGGCCACGCCTACGTGCCCGACGTCGACACCGTCGTCGGTCTCGTCCCGGCCGGCTACGCCGACGGCGTGCCGCGCAACGCCACCAACGTCGGCCCCCTGCTCGTCGACGGCCGGCGCACCACGATCGCGGGGCGGGTGTGCATGGACCAGTTCGTCGTCGACCTCGGGCCCGGCTCGCAGGCCCGCGCGGGCGACGTCGTCACGCTCTTCGGCGGCGCCCCCGGCGAGCCGACCGCCCAGGACTGGGCCGACGCGACCGACACCATCAGCTACGAGATCGTCACCAGGCTCGGCGCCCGGGTGCCGAGGCTCTACGTCGGCGCTCCGGGGGACGACGCATGAGCGCGCGCCGCAACCCCGTCATCGGCATCGCCGCCGCCACCCTCGGGGTCGCGGCCGGCGTCGCAGCGGGCATCGCCGCCGACCGGGCCGGCAAGCACCGCGCGGCCATGGAGGCCCTCGAGACGCCCGAGCTGCTCGACATCACGCCCGACGAGGAGCACGTCGTGCTCACCGACGACGGCGTCCCGCTCCACGCCGAGATCGACCTGCCGGCCCCCGCGGCCGCCCGCGAGGCCGCCGACGGCACCACCCGGCACGACCGCCCCGACGAGCTCCCGACCGTCGTGCTGACCCACGGCTACTGCCTCAGCCTGCGCTGCTGGGTCTACCAGCGTCGGGCGCTCAAGGAGGCCGGCTACCGCGTCGTCAGCTGGGACCAGCGTGGCCACGGCCGCTCCGGTCGCGGCGACAAGGACAGCTACACCATCGACCGCCTCGGTCAGGACCTCCACACCGTCATCGACCAGCTCGTGCCCGAGGGCGACATCGTCCTCGTCGGGCACTCGATGGGAGGCATGACGATGCTGGCGCTGGGGGAGCAGCAGCCCCGCTTCGTCGTCGAGCGCGTCGTCGGTGCCGGATTCGTCGCCACGAGTCCCGGCGGCATCATGCTCGCCAACGGCGGTCGCGTCGCCACGCTCGGCCGGCTCATGCTCGAGCGGCTCGGCCCCGGCGTCCTCGGACCCCTCAGCCACCGGCCGGACCTGTTCACCCGGATCCGCCGCGTCGGCCGCGACATCGAGCACTTCATGGTCGAGCAGAACTCGTTCGCCTCACCCGTGCCCCGGTCGGTCGTGCGCTACACCGCCGACATCCTGCTCAGCACCCCGCTCGACGTCATCAACGACTACCTCCAGACGTTCGACGGCTTCGACAAGCGGCCCGCGCTGCTCGAGTTCCGGCACGCCGTGGTCCTCGTCTTCAACGGCCGCGACGACATCCTCACCCCGCCCACGCACAGCGAGCTCATCGTCGAGGGCATCCCCGGCGCCGAGCACATCGTCGTCAACGACGCCGGGCACGTCATCATGCTCGAGCACCCCGACCTGCTCAACGCCCACCTCGTCCAGCTCGTCGACCAGTCCGCCCGGGCGCGCGCCGAGCAGATCGAGGTCGACAAGCAGCCCCGCGTGCGCCGCATCGTCACCGACGTCGCCAAGAACCGTCGCCAGCGGCGCCTCGAGAAGGAGGCCTCCGAGCTCGCCCGTGCGCGCCGGGGCAAGCAGACCCGGCCCAAGGGGGCATGAGCGACGTGGAGCGCGAGCTGAGCTGGGCCACCACCGACGACACCCAGGCCTTCGGCCGGCGTCTCGGGGCGCTCCTGCGCGGCGGTGACGTCCTCGTCCTCACCGGCGACCTCGGCGCAGGCAAGACGACGCTGACCCAGGGCATCGCCGAGGGGCTCGGGGTGCGGGGCCCGATCACGTCACCGACGTTCGTCATCGCCCGCGTGCACCCTTCGGTCGTCGGCGGGCCCGCGCTCGTCCACGTAGACGCCTACCGCCTCGGGAGCGCCCTCGAGCTCGACGACCTCGACCTCGACGCCGACCTCGACGCGAGCGTGACCATCGTCGAGTGGGGTGCGGGACTCGCCGAGCAGCTGAGCGACGAGCGCCTGGAGATGACGATCACGGGCGAGGACGTGCGCACGGCTCACCTCGTCGGGGTCGGCGACCGCTGGGACGACGTCCTCGACGCCGTCGCGCCCACGAGCTGACGCCACCCGGCGCCCGGGGCCACGCGGCTGACCCCGCGCGGACTTCGCGCGGACGTCGCGTCCGCTCCAGCCCGGGCACGCGGCACACGACCTCGGGTTCGGGGAGCCCGCTCGTGCTCGGATAGCCTGACCGTCGTGCTCCTGCTCGCGATCGACACCTCCACGACCGCCATCACCGTCGGCCTGCACGACGGCTCCTCGGTGGTCGCGGAGTCCACGACCCTCGACGCACGCGCGCACGCCGAGCACCTCGCCCCCAACATCCGCGCCGCGCTGGCGTCCGCCGGCGCCGAGCCGGGCGACGTCACCGACGTCGTCGTCGGCATCGGTCCCGGACCGTTCACGGGGCTGCGCGTCGGCATCGTCACCGGCCGCACCTTCGCCTTCGCCCTCGGGCTGCCCGTGCGCGGCCTGACGAGCCTCGACGCGATCGCCCACGAGGCCTGGCTGGAGGGGCGCCGCGGCGACCTGCTCGTCGCCACCGACGCCCGCCGCAAGGAGGTGTATGCCGCCGCCTACGTCCTCGGGGACGAGCGCGTCGACCGCGTGGCCGAGCCCGTCGTGTCGCGTGCCGCCGACCTGCCCGCCGAGCTGCGGGCGCTGCCCACCGCGGGGCGAGGGCCGTCGCTCTACGCCGACGCGCTGCCCGGTGCCGTGGCGCCCCTCGACGTCAGCGGGGGAGTGCTCGCCGACCTCGCGGCCTGCCGTCTGCACGAGAGCCCACCGGTGCCGGACGCCGAGCTGCAGCGCGTCGACCCGGGCCACGGCTTCGACGGGCTCGAGCCCCTCTATCTCCGGCGTCCGGATGCGGCGCCCGCCCCGCCGTCGAAGAAGTCGACGCTCGGATGACCGTGGCACAGCCGGAGGCCGCCGCTCCCGCTGAGGTCGTGCTGCGCGACCTCGAGTGGACGGACCTCGCGCACCTGGCGGAGCTCGAGCAGCGGCTCTTTGCCGACGACGCGTGGAACCAGGCCAGCTGGTGGAGCGAGCTGGCCGGGCGACCCCGCCGCGACTACGTCGTCGCCGTGACGCCCGAGGGGACGATCAGCGGGTATGCCGGTCTCGACGTCTCGGGAGGCGTCGCCGACGTCATGACCATCGCCACGGCGCCCCACCACCAGGGCCGCGGCATCGGACGGGTGCTGCTGAGCGAGCTCGTCCGGCGCGCCACGGCACACGGCGTCGAGGCCCTGCTCCTCGAGGTGCGGGCCGACAACGACGCGGCCCGTCGCCTCTACGACCGCGCCGGCTTCGAGGTCATCTCGGTGCGGCGCCGCTACTACCAACCCGGCGATGTGGACGCGCTCGTCATGCGCCTGCTCGTCACGAAGGGACACGCATGATCGACGAGCCCCTCGTCCTCGGCATCGAGACGTCCTGCGACGAGACCGGCGTCGGCATCGTCCGCGGGCAGACGCTGCTCGTCGACACCGTCGCGAGCAGCGTCGAGGAGCACGCGCGCTTCGGCGGCGTCGTGCCCGAGGTCGCGAGCCGAGCCCACCTCGAGGCGATGGTCCCGACCATCGAGCGCGCCTGCCGCGAGGCCGGCGTGCAGCTGCGCGACCTCGACGCCATCTCCGTGACGTCCGGCCCCGGCCTGGCCGGCGCACTCCTCGTCGGGGTCGCGTCGGCGAAGGCGCTCGCCCTCGCCCTCGGCAAGCCGATCTACGGCGTCAACCACCTCGCCTCGCACGTCGCCGTCGACATCGTCGAGCACGGCCCGCTGCCCGAGCCCACCATGGCGATGCTCGTCTCCGGCGGCCACTCCTCGCTGCTGCTCGTCCCCGACGTCACCAACGACGTGCGCTCGCTCGGCGCGACGATGGACGACGCCGCCGGCGAGGCCTTCGACAAGGTCGCGCGCGTCCTCGGACTGCCGTTCCCCGGAGGGCCGCACGTGGATCGCGCTGCGCGAGAAGGCAACCGGATCGCCATCGACTTCCCGCGTGGCCTCACGACGGGCCGCGACATGGAGCGTCACCGATTCGACTTCTCCTTCTCCGGGCTCAAGACGGCCGTTGCGCGCTGGGTCGAGACCCGTCAGCGCGCCGGCGAGACCGTGCCCGTCGCGGACGTCGCGGCGAGCTTCCAGGAGGCCGTCGTCGACGTGCTCACCCGCAAGGCGCTGCTGGCATGCAAGGAGCACGACGTCGACCACCTGCTGATCGGTGGCGGCGTCGCGGCCAACTCCCGCCTGCGAGCGCTCGCCCAGGAGCGGTGCGACAAGGCCGGCGTGACCCTCCGCGTCCCGCGGCCCGGGCTCTGCACCGACAACGGCGCGATGGTGGCGGCGCTCGGGGCGCAGATGGTGGCCAAGGGGCGCGAGCCGAGCGACCTCGGTCTTCCTACGGACTCGTCGATGCCGGTGACTCTGGTTCAGGCTTAGGTCGTTTCAGGCCCGCGTGGCTGGGGTCGTCGGGCGCGCGCACACCCTCGCGGCGTGGAGCGTCAGCCGGCCCTACCAGCCCACCCTTGCTCGCGTACGCCGGTTGCCGGCTGCCGATGCCGCTCGGGCGCCCGCGCGCCCTCCTTCTCGACCCAGCGCTCGGCTCTCGTCCTGGCTGGGTGTCACCCGGCCCCGACGTGAAGCTGCCTCCTCCCGCTTCGTCCGCTCACACCTGAAGTGGTCGGGGTTCGGTGGGGGCTGGCGCCCGGGAGGTCGGGGGTGTCGGTGGGGGCTGGCGCCCGGGAGGTCGGGGGTGTCGGTGGGGGCTGGTGACTGTCACGTGTCCGGGTGCTGAGGGCAACCCGACGGGTGGTCAGCGGCAGTGGGCTAGGCCCATACGCAGCTTGAGGTCGACGACTCGGGTGGCGGCTGCTTCGACCTGCTTGGCGAAGGTGGGGCTCGACTTCATCCTGGTGGTGATGGCGTCGTGCATGAGGGGGACGGTGCTGGGGCGCGCGGTCAGGGTGATGTCCCCGCCGGCCTCGATGAAGCGGGTGGCCCGCTGGCCGACCGGCACGGCGGCCACGGCCTTGGCCGCGCCCACGTCGTCGGTGATGACGACCCCGCCGTAGGAGAGCCGGTCGCGCAGCAGGCCGGTGACGATCGGCCGGGAGAAGACGGCGTTGGTGCCGGGGTCGATGCGGCTGTAGATCGCCGACCCCACCATGACGAGCTCGACGCCGTCCTGGATGCCGGTCCGGAACGGCCGAAGGTAGGGGTCGTCCACCGTCGTCGTCCCGTCCGTGATGCCGCGGGCCGTGACGTCCGTGTTGCCGGTGATCCGCCCGATGCCGGGGAAGTGCTTGACCGTGCCCGCCACGCCTCCGGCCCTCATGCCGGCGAGGAAGGCGCCGACCATCCGGGACACCCGCTCGGGGTTGCTCGAGAACTGCCGGTCGTACTGTCCGATCGGCCCGTTGGCCCGACCGATCGACGTCGGGACCGTGTCGGCGACCGGCGCGAGGTTGACGTTGATGCCCGCCGCCCGCAGCTGGTTGGCCCAGCGGGTCGCGTCGGCGGTCAGGGCGCCCGGCGAGCCCTGGTCCTGGACGCGGGCGGACGGCATACGGCTGAAGCCGTCGCCCTTCAGCTGCTGGACCGCGCCACCCTCCTGGTCGGCGGCGACGAGCAGGCCCAGGCCCGCGGTGTCCTCCGACGACGCGAGGGCCGACAGGTGACGGGTCGTCGCGCGCACGCCGTCGATGCCGCCGGTCCAGCCACCGAGCAGGATGACCCCGCCCAGGTGCCGGCGCGCCACGAGCGCGTCGAGACTGGTGCGGCCCGCTCGGCTGCCGAGGCCCACCATGAGCAGCTGTCCCGCGCGTTCGTCGGCGCCCATGCGAGCGACGATCGCCGGCGCGCACGAGGTCGGCGTCGCGGGCTTCGTCTGGGTCGGAACGGGCGTCGAGGTGGTGGCCGACGGCGTGGCGCCCGTGGGCGTGCTCGTCGGCGCGCTCGTCGGTGGGGTCGACGTCGCGACGGACGAGGGCGTCGGGGACGTCGCCGTCGCGGACGGTCCGGCGGTGGGCGGCGCGGACGAGCAGGCCGCCGCGACCATCGTCACGGTCGCGGCCAGGACGGTCCAGCCCACCGCGGACGAGGGTCGTCGGCTCTGGCTCGTGCGCATCGTTCGAGCCTATCCCGGTTGCGTGGCAGTCATCTTCGTCGTGCTCGCCCTCGCGGGCCGACGACGGTCGAGCAGGTACGTTTCCGCTGTGACGACTGAACCCACTCCCGTCGTGCTCGACGTCGACACCGGTGTCGACGACGCGTGCGCGCTGCTCCTCGCCGCCCTGCACCCGGCCCTCGACCTGCGCGCCGTCTCGTGCGTCGGCGGCAACGCCTCCGTCGACGACGTCGTGCGCAACACGCTGCTCGTGCTCGAGACGGCCGGCCGCACCGACGTGCCGGTCGCCCGGGGCGCCGAACGCCCCCTGCTCGAGGTGCCGGTCGATGCACGGCACGTGCACGGCGACGACGGCATGGGCGACCTCGGCTGGGGCCCGGCCGCCGCCACCGTCGACCGCCGCCACGCGGTCGAGCTGCTGCGCGACGTGTGTCGCGAGGCCGCCGAGGCCGAACGGCCGGTCGTGCTCGTCCCGCTCGCGCCACTCACCAACATCGCACTCCTGCTCCGGACCTATCCCGATGCGGCACAAGGCATCTCGGAGATCGTCTTCATGGGTGGAGCCGCCGACGTCGGCAACGCGACGGCCTCTGCGGAGTTCAACGTCTTCCACGACCCGGAGGCCGCCGCCATCGTCCTCGACGCCGCGGCCGACCTGGGCATCCCCGTCACGATGTACGGCCTCGACGTCTTCTACGAGCCGGTCGTCGGGGCCGACGTGGTCGAGCAGCTGGTCGCCGTCGGTGGTCGCGGGCCTGCCGAGCTCGGCGGGCGGTTGCTCGCCTTCCAGAACGCTCGCTTCGACCGTGAGGCGTCCACGATCGGCGACGCCGGAGCCGTCTGCGCCGTCATCGACCGATCCGGCCTCACGACCGAGACGCTGCCGCTGCGGGTGGAGCTCGCGGGCACGTGGTCGCGCGGCCGCACCATCGTCGACCGGCGGGACTGGAGCGGCGACATGGCCCACGACCCGCACGGCGAGGCGCCGGTCCGCCTCGAGGTGGCCCTCGGCGTCGACGGGCCGCGCTACGCCCGTCTGTGGGCCGACACCCTCCTCGGGCACGTGGGGGAGCGCTGATGGGTCGGGTCGCCGTTCTCGGCTCGCTCAACGTCGACGTCGTGACCCTCGTGGAGCGGCACCCGTCGCCCGGCGAGACGGTGCTCGGCCGGGCCGGTGGCCGGTTCGCGGGCGGCAAGGGCGGCAACCAGGCGGCGGCCGCGGCGCGCGCCGGGGCGAGCGTCCGGATGCTCGCGCGCGTGGGGGATGACGACGCCGGGGTCGCGTATGCCGCCCGCCTCCGCGCGCTCGGGATCGACGTGTCCGCAGTGTCGACCAGTGCCGGCGCCCCGACGGGGACCGCGCTCATCACCGTCGACGAGCACGGCGAGAACTCGATCATCGTCGTCGCCGGCGCCAACGCCGAGGCGGACCCGTCGTTCGCGCGCGAGGCCGCCCGGCTCGGGCCCGGGGACGTGCTGCTCTGCTCGCTCGAGGTCGACCTCGGGGCCGTCGCCGACGCCGCCCGCGCCGCGCACGCAGCCGGAGCCCGGGTCGTCATCAACCTCGCGCCGTATGCCGGCCTGCCGCCCGACGTCATAGCCCTCGCCGACCCGGTCGTGGTCAACGAGACCGAGATGCGCCAGCTCGCCGACTCCGACCTGCTGCCGCAGTCGCTGCTGGTCACCTTCGGGGCAGCCGGGGCACGGTGGGGCACCGACGGCGTCGACGGCATACCCGTGGCGTCCGGCGAGGTGGGCGACACCGTCGGCGCCGGGGACGCGTTCTGCGGGGCGCTCGCCGCGGCGCTCGCGAGCGGCGCCGACCCCCAGGCCGCCCTCGAGGTCGCCAACGCGGCCGGTGCCGCCGCCGTGCGCTGGGTCGGTGCCCAGCCCGACGCCGCCCTCTGACGCCCACCACGACGCAACCCACCGAGCAGTCGTCGACGCACCCCGCCCCCAGCCGGGTGCGTCGACGACTGCTCGTGTTGCGGACGGGTGTGTGCCTTTTGGGTTACGTAACGCGTGAGTTACGCTTCGTCAGGTGAGTGGGACCTGGGAGGCGCTGACCGACCCGACGCGGCGCACGATCGTCTAGCAGCTGGCCCGACGTGAGCTGACGGCCGGCGAGGTCGCGGCCCTCTTCGACGCGGCACGTCCGGGGATCTCGCGGCACCTGCGGGTGCTGCGCGAGGCCGGCGTCGTCGAGGCGGAGGCGGTCGGGCAGCGCCGGGTCTACCGGCTGGCGCCAGGCGCGCTCGACGAGGTCGAGCAGTGGTGTTCCGAGGTCCGTTCGTTCTGGGGGCAGCGACTCGACGCCCTCGACACCGAGATCGCCCGCGGAGCGCGGGCCCGACGACAGGGGCAGTGATGAGCGAGCTGGAGCAGGTGCTGGGACGGATCGAGCGGGTGGGCGAGTCGGTCGCCGTCGTCTTCGACCGGGGCTACGCGACGTCACCGGGCGACCTGTGGGAGGCGTGCACCCACCCCGAGCGTCTCGCCCGCTGGTTCGCCCCGGTGTCGGGAGAGCTGCGCCCGGGTGGCCGCTTCACGATCCACTTCGACGACGCCGATACCCCGACCTGCCGGGTCGTGACGTGCGAGCCGCCGGCGCGGCTCGTCTGGGAGTGGCCGCTCGGTGACGTCGCCACCCTCGTGACCGCTGAGGTGAGCGCCGACGGCCCAAGCGCCCGGCTGGTCCTGCGCCACGAGCGGCTGAGTGCCGGGCAGGCGCCGGGGTATGCCGCGGGCTGGGACACCTACGTGCGCCGCCTCGAGGCCGACCTGGCCGGCGACCCCCTGCCGGACTGGGACGCCACGTGGACGGCCCTGCACGCCCGGTACGCCGACCGAGTCTGAGCGGCCGGAGTTCCGAGGACCTTTCGCCTCCTCGTACGCGTTCGGTCGCCTCGGCAGTGGCAGACCGCGTACCAAGAGCCTTTTGCGGTCACGAAGGAACCAAGCACCGACGGGCCGTTGCCGTCAGTGACCTCGGGAGCGTTGCGTCCGTCGCTGGGAGCGGCATCGGCGGCGGGCAACGTGTGCTGGAAGGTCACGTTGCCCGAGAACCGCCCGCCGACGCTCCACGCCGCGAGCAGGGGCGGACGCAGCGGTCGCTGCCGACCCAGGGGCAGGTGATCGGTGTCAGGCGGGGGTGACGACGAGCGCGACCTGGCTGCCGCCGACGCGGGTGAGCACCAGCGTGGCCTCGGACCCGCCCCTGCCCCGGCCGGTCATCTTCAGCTGGCGCCGGAGCACGTCGGCATCGAGCGTGACCCCACGTTTCTTGATCGTCACCCGGTCGTGGCCGTGGTCGCGCAGCCAGCGCGCCAGTCGCTTCGTCGACAGCGGCATCGCCTCGACGACCCGGTAGCGCCGGGCCCACGGCAGGTCGCGGGACCGGTCGCTCGTGACGTAGCCGACCCCGGCGGCGAGCTCGGCGCCGTCCACCGCTGCGACGAGCGCGCCCGTCAGGCCGGCCCGGATGACGGCGCGGTCCGGCTCGTAGAGCCAGTCCTGCACGGCATCGAGCGAGGTCAGTCCCGCGACGCCGTCGCCCTCGGAGGCGTCGGCCTCGGTGACGACCGACGTCGAGGTCTCGGTGCACACGGCGGCGGTGCGGCCGGCCGTGGCCACGAGCGGGCCCCACCAGACCGCGCACTCGAGCACCTCGCCGTGCCACGACGTCCACTGCGCCTCAGCCCCGCGCGGCACCGATCCGTGCGGGAAGGCGGGGGAGAGCTTGGCGCCCGTGGCCGGGACCTGCTCGGCGAAGGCCCGCACCTGCGACCAGGACGGCGAGATGGCGTCGAGGGAGAAGACGCGCTTGGTGCGGCCGGTGATGTCGGCGACCCCCGTGACGCGGCGGGCGGGGTCGAGCCACAGGCCGAGGTGGCGTCGCCCCTCACCCTGCGGCAGGCGTACGTCCTCGGCGAGCGCGTGCGTCACCCGCGCCGACGGCCAGTGGCGCAGGTTCACGGCGGCGATGCGGGCGGTCGTGTCGTCCGCGTCCACCGCGTGCACGGTGAGGTCGAGCCCGGCGAAGGCCAGGGCGTCGGCACCGAGGCCGCAGCCGAGGTCGTAGACCTCGCGGACGCCGGCAGCGGCGTACCGGTGGGCGTGACGGGCCGCGATCGCGAGCCGCGTCGACTGCTCGAGGCCGTCCGGGGTGAAGAGCATGCCCGCGGCGAAGTCGCCGAACTTCTCCACGCCCCGCGCCCGCAGCCGCGACTGCGTCATCGCCGCGGCGACGAGGTCGGCGGCGAAGCCCGCATCGCGCAGGCGCCCCTGCAGGTGCAGCGACTCGCGCTCGTCGTAGGGCGGCAGCGACTGCAGCAGCGCCCAGCCCTCGCCCGCGGAGAGGCGGTCGACCATCGCGGCGTCCATGGCCTCATCCTGCCAGCGGACGCGACGAGCGCGACGCGCCGGTGAATCTGGCACTCGACTTGACCGAGTGCTAATGGCAAACCTAGATTTCTTCTTGTTGGCACTCTCGACCTGAAAGTGCCAGCGCCCTCCTCGAGGGAGGTCGACCCCCGCGACGGCGGCCAGCCTCGAAGAGCCCACAGTCCGTAGTCAGTTCCGACTGTCCCGAAGGGAAGGTCACCACCGTGTCGGTTTCCATCAAGCCGCTCGAAGACCGCATTGTCGTCAAGTCCCTCGAGGCCGAGCAGACCACTGCGTCCGGCCTCGTCATCCCGGACACGGCCAAGGAGAAGCCCCAGGAGGGCGAGGTCCTCGCTGTCGGCCCCGGCCGCTTCAACGACAACGGCACCGAGCGCGTCCCGCTCGACGTCAAGGTCGGCGACAAGGTCATCTACAGCAAGTACGGCGGCACCGAGGTCAAGTACGGCGGCGAGGAGTACCTCATCCTCTCCGCCCGCGACGTCCTCGCCATCGTCGGCTGACCCAGCCGTATGCCGTGAACGCACCCCGGTGAGCCCCGCTGGGGTCTCACCGGGGTGCGTCCCGTTTCACCCCGGCCCGCGCGGAACGAACGCGCGCGAGACCGGAACCACCCAGAACCGCCAAGCACCCCGAGCCAAAGGAACACCATGGCCAAGCAGCTGGAGTTCGACGACTCCGCCCGCAAGTCGCTCGAGCGCGGCGTCAACGCGCTCGCCAACGCCGTCAAGGTCACGCTGGGCCCGAAGGGCCGCAACGTCGTCATCGACAAGAAGTGGGGCGCCCCCACGATCACGAACGACGGCGTGACCATCGCCCGCGAGATCGAGCTCGAAGACCCCTACGAGAACCTCGGCGCCCAGCTCGCCAAGGAGGTCGCGACCAAGACCAACGACGTCGCCGGTGACGGCACGACGACCGCGACCGTGCTCGCCCAGGCCATGGTCAAGGAGGGCCTGCGCAACGTCGCCGCCGGCGCCGCTCCCGCCGCGCTCAAGCGCGGCATGGACAAGGCCGTCACCGCGGTCAACGACCAGCTCCTCGCCAACGCCCGCGAGGTCGACGGCAAGGACGAGATCGCCTCCGTCGCCACGCTCTCCGCCCAGGACGCCACCCTCGGCGGCCTCATCGGCGAGGCGTTCGACAAGGTCGGCAAGGACGGCGTCATCACCGTCGAGGAGTCCTCGACGACCGCCACCGAGCTCGAGTTCACCGAGGGCATGCAGTTCGACAAGGGCTACCTGTCGGCCTACTTCGTCACCGACACCGAGCGCATGGAGACCGTCCTCGAGGACGCCTACGTGCTCATCAACCAGGGCAAGATCTCCTCGGTCGCCGAGGTGCTCCCCGTCCTCGAGAAGGTCGTGCAGTCCGGCAAGCCGCTGCTCATCATCGCCGAGGACGTCGACGGCGAGGCCCTCTCGACGCTCGTCGTCAACAAGATCCGCGGCACGTTCAACGTCGCGGCCGTCAAGGCCCCCGGCTTCGGCGACCGCCGCAAGGCCATGCTCCAGGACATCGCCATCCTCACCGGTGGCCAGGTCATCGCGCCCGAGGTCGGGCTCAGCCTCGACCAGGCCGACCTGACCGTCCTCGGCCAGGCCCGCCGCGTCGTCCTCACCAAGGACAACACGACGATCATCGACGGCAACGGCGAGGAGGGCGAGGTCGCCGGCCGCGTCCACCAGATCAAGGCCGAGATCGAGCGCACCGACTCCGACTGGGACAAGGAGAAGCTCCAGGAGCGTCTCGCCAAGCTCGCCGGTGGCGTCTGCGTCATCAAGGTCGGCGCCCACACCGAGGTCGAGCTCAAGGAGAAGAAGCACCGCATCGAGGACGCCATCTCCGCGACGCGTGCTGCGATCGAGGAGGGCATCGTCGCCGGTGGCGGCACCGCCCTCATCCACGCCGCCTCCGCCATCGACGCGCTCGAGCTGAGCGGTGACGAGGCGACCGGTGCCTCCATCGTGCGCAAGGCCGTCGCCGAGCCGCTGCGCTGGATCGCCGAGAACGCCGGCCTCCAGGGCTACGTCGTGACCTCCAAGGTGGCCGAGCTGCCCCTCGGCCAGGGCCTCAACGCCGCCACGGGCGAGTACGGCGACCTCATCGCCGCCGGCGTCATCGACCCGGTCAAGGTCACGCGCTCCGCACTGCGCAACGCCGAGTCCATCGCGTCGATGATCCTCACGACCGACACGCTCGTCGTCGACAAGCCCGAGGACGAGCCGGAGGCCGGTGGCCACGGTCACGGCCACGGTCACTGAGCGACACCGACGAACACCGCCACACGGCATAAGGCAGGGGGCGCCTGAGGGCGCACCTTGCCGGTGCCGGGGCACGACAGCAAGGGCCGCTCCCTGGTGGGAGCGGCCCTTGCTGCTGCTCGACCTCCGCGACCCCGTCGTGACTCGCGGGTGGGTCGAGGGGCTGGGCGCCGCCGGCGACGTGTGCCGGCGGCCGTCAGGTGGTCACGACGCCTGCGGGATGCCGTCGTAGAGGACCTCGCGCTCGGACTCGGTCAGACCGCCCCAGACGCCGTAGGGCTCGCGGACCTCGAGGGCGTGCGAGCGGCACTGGGTCAGCACGGGGCACGCGCCGCACACGGCCTTGGCCTCGGCGTCACGGTTGCGGCGGCGTGGTCCACGCTCGCCCTCGGGGTGGAAGAAGACCTCGGGACTGACGCCTCGGCAGGCTCCGTCCAGCTGCCAGTCCCAGAGGTCGGCAACCGGTCCGGGCAGGCGGGTGATCTCGGCCATGAACTCGTCTCTCGGTGGGGCGGGGGTTGCCGCCGTGTCGTACCGGCCCGCTCGGTGCACGACGTGGTGGTGCGGGACCGCGGAATCGACGCTAACCGGGCACGCGATCACGGATAAAGAGCGGAATCTTAAGGACTTGTTCAAGAATTGCCATCCGGATGGCATGCTCGTCCTCGGAGGGAGACGCGACCGGTCGCTCGTGCGAAACGGGCGCATCGCACTAGCATGGGTCCGCTCCGGGCGAGGGTCGACCGGAGCGCTGACGATGGCGTCACCAGCACAGACGACAGTTCGGGGGGACGACGACTCTCATGGGTCTTGGGTGGTCCACACACACGGGCGTAACGCCCGGTGGTGTTGGCGCGATGGAGCGGATGGACGCTCCATCGCTTCGTGAGCTTGCGGCGCTCGCCGTGCGTGACTCCAACGCACGCGACGTCCTGCTGGCGCGCGTCAGGGACATGGCCCTGCGGTACTCCCGCGTCCGCCTCGGGCGCTTCGGCGCCGAGGACACTGCCCAGGACGTCGCTCAGGAGGTGTGCATGGCCGTCGTGACCGCCCTGCCGACCTACCAGGAGCGCGGGCTTCCCTTCGAGGCCTTCGTCTACACGATCACCTCCCGCAAGCTGGCCGACGCGCAGCGCGCCGCGATGCGGGGTCCGGCCCCGGTCGCCGACCTGCCCGACGGACCGGACGACGGGCCGTCCCCGGAGTCCGTGGCCGTCATGCGTGACGACGCCGCCACGGCCATGGCGCTCATGCAGCAGCTTCCCACGCAGCAGCGCGAGATCCTGACGCTGCGCGTCGCCGTGGGGATGAGCACCGACGAGACGGCGGCTGCGCTCGGCATGTCCGCCGGCGCGGTCCGCGTCGCCCAGCACCGGGCGCTGACCAAGCTGCGAGCGCTGCTCGCCCAGGCCGGGGCGGGTGACGTGGCGTGAACGACCTGTCTCCCATGAGCGACCTCATCGCCGACGACCTCTTCCTCGACCGCCTCGCCGGTCGGGTCGACGCCGGCTCGGACCCGCTGGCCGGCCTCCTCGGCGCTCTCGCCACCCAGGCGGACACGCCGCTGCCCTCGCGCACGGGTCGTCGTCGGGTCGCCAACAAGCACCGCTACTTCGGGGCGTTCGCCGCTCTCGCGGTGGCCGCCTCGGGCGCCGGTGTGGCCGCGGCGGTCACCCTTCCCTCCAACGGTCCGAGCCAGGCCGACCGGGCCCGCATCGTCAAGATGATGGACGACAGCGCCCGGAGCAGCGCGCCGAGCGCGCTGCTGAGCCGTCTCGGGCTCCCGCAGACCGTCGGCTCCGTGCAGGCGGCGGGGCTCGTCCTCGCACGTCGCGACGACGGCACCATCGTGCTGCTGCCCGCCGCCATGGTCACGGCGGGGCGGCCCAAGCCCGGAACCGGCCAGACCGAGGCGTCCGGCGCCACCGGCGCCGGCAACGGTCAGGGCGCCAACGGCCAGAACGGCAACGCCGCCACCGGCAACGGTCAGGGCAGCAACGGCCAGGGCGGCACCGGCGGCACCGTGGGCGCCGGTGGCACCACGACCGGACAGGGCGACCAGGGAAGCCAGGGGGCTCAGGGGGCTCAGGGGAGCCAGGGTGGCAGCACCCAGACCGGGACCCCCCAGGCGACCAACAACGGCAAGAAGCCCACCCCCGGGTCCAAGGGCGGCAAGAACTCCACCCCGACGCCGACGGGCACCACGACCAGCGAGGCCGTCGCGCCCCAGACGGCGCTGGCCCCGGCGACCAGCGGCACGTCCACCCCGACGGCCAAGGCTCGCGTGACCGGGTCGAGCCCGACGAACCCGCCGCGGGTCAAGGCGACCTCCAAGCCGACCCCCACGTCGACGCCCAGCACCACCAGCACCACCAGCACCACCAGCACCTCCGGCAGCGTGGACAGCGCGACGGCAGGCGCCGTGGACGCGGTCGGAGGGGTCGTCGACACGGCCGTCCCGGCGGTGGCCCGGACCATCGCCCCCGCCTCGCCCGCGAGCGGCAGCACCCCGTCCTGACACCCGTTCGGACGGGCTCTCGCGAGCCCGTAGAATCGGGCAATGAGCCTCGGATCGTCAGACGTGCCCGCTGCTTTCGCCCCGATGGGCCTGACGTACGACGACGTCCTGCTCCTGCCGGGCTACAGCGACCTCGCCCCCAACGACATCGACACCTCGACGCGCCTGACGCGTGAGCTGTCGATCAGGTCCCCGCTCATCTCGGCGGCGATGGACACCGTGACCGAGGCCCGCATGGCGATCGCCATGGCCCGCCAGGGCGGCCTCGGCGTGCTGCACCGCAACCTCTCCATCCAGGACCAGGCCTACCAGGTCGACCTCGTCAAGCGCACCCAGACCGGGATGATCTCCAACCCGATCACCATCGGCCCCGACCGCACCCTCGAGGAGCTCGACGCGATCTGCGGTGAGTACCGCGTGTCCGGCCTGCCGGTCATCGGCGAGGACAAGAAGCTCATCGGCATGGTGACCAACCGGGACCTGCGCTTCACGCCGGTCGCCGAGTGGGCCACGACTCTCGTGCGCGACGTCATGACGCCGATGCCGCTCATCACGGGTCCGGTCGGCATCACCCGTGACGAGGCGACGGCACTGCTGCGCCAGCACAAGCGCGAGCGCCTGCCGATCGTCGACGCCGACGGTCACCTGGCGGGGCTCATCACGGTCAAGGACTTCGTCAAGGGCGAGCAGTTCCCCGACGCGAGCAACGACGCCGACGGTCGCCTCATGGTGGGTGCCGCGATCGGCTACTTCGGCGACGCGTGGGAGCGGGCGACCACCCTCATCGAGGCCGGTGTCGACGTGCTCGTCGCCGACACCGCGCACGGCCACGTGCGGCTGCTCATCGAGATGGTGGCGCGCCTCAAGAGCGACCCGGCGACGCGTCACGTGCAGGTCATCGGCGGCAACGTCGCCACCCGCGAGGGCGCCCAGGCGTTCGTCGACGCAGGCGCCGACGCGGTCAAGGTCGGCGTGGGTCCGGGCTCGATCTGCACGACCCGCATCGTCACCGGCGTGGGCGCCCCGCAGATCACGGCGGTCCACGCGGCCGCGCAGGCCTGCAAGCCAGCCGGCGTCCCGGTGATCGCCGACGGTGGCCTGCAGTACTCCGGCGACATCGCCAAGGCCATCGTGGCCGGCGCCGACTCGGTCATGGTGGGCTCGCTGCTCGCCGGCTGCGAGGAGAGCCCCGGCGACCTGATCTTCGTCGCCGGCAAGCAGTTCAAGAGCTACCGCGGCATGGGGTCGCTCGGGGCGATGAGCTCGCGCGGCAAGAAGTCCTACTCCAAGGACCGCTACTTCCAGGCCGAGGTCGAGTCCGACGACATGATCGTCCCTGAGGGCATCGAGGGGCGCGTCGCCTACCGCGGGCCGCTCTCGGCCGTCGCCCACCAGATGCTCGGTGGCCTGCGCCAGTCGATGTTCTACGTCGGCGCGCGCACGGTGCCCGAGCTGCAGGACAAGGGCCAGTTCGTGCGCATCACCTCCGCGTCGCTCAAGGAGAGCCACCCGCACGACATCCAGGGCATCGTCGAGGCACCCAACTACACCGTGGGCTGACCGTCCTCCCGCGAACCACCCGATGGCGTATGCCGTCCCGCGGAGCCCGCGGGACGGCATACGTGCGCTCGTGGCCGGGTCGGTAGGATCGGCCGGTGACCGAGATCGAGATTGGCCGAGGCAAGCGCGGACGGCGCGCCTACTCCTTCGACGACATCGCCGTCGTGCCCTCGCGGCGCACGCGCGACCCCGAGGAGGTCTCGGTGTCGTGGCAGATCGACGCCTACCACTTCGACATCCCGGTCATGGCCGCCCCGATGGACTCGGTCGTCTCGCCCGAGACCGCCATCGCCCTCGGCAAGCTCGGCGCGCTGCCGGTCCTCGACCTCGAGGGTCTCTGGACGCGCTACGACGACCCGACTGCGCAGCTGGCCGAGATCGCGGCCCTCGACGACGCCGCCGCGACGGCGCGCATGCAGCAGATCTACGCCGAGCCGATCAAGCCCGAGCTCATCACCGAGCGCCTGCGCCAGCTGCGTGAGGCCGGCGTGACGGTGGCCGGTGCCCTGTCGCCGCAGCGCACCCAGCAGCACTGGAAGACCGTCGTCGAGGCCGGCGTCGACCTCTTCGTCATCCGCGGGACCACGGTGTCGGCCGAGCACGTGTCGGGCCGCGCCGAGCCGCTCAACCTCAAGCGTTTCATCTACGAGCTCGACGTGCCGGTCATCGTCGGCGGTGCGGCCACCTACACGGCGGCGCTGCACCTCATGCGCACCGGCGCGGCGGGCGTGCTCGTCGGCTTCGGTGGCGGAGCCGCGCACACGACGCGCACGGCCCTCGGCATCCACGCCCCGATGGCCTCGGCCGTCGCCGACGTCGCGGCGGCCCGCCGCGACTACCTCGACGAGTCGGGCGGCCGCTACGTCCACGTCATCGCCGATGGCGGCGTCGGCACCTCCGGCGACATCGTCAAGGCCGTCGCGTGCGGCGCCGACGCGGTCATGCTCGGTGCGGCCCTGGCGCGCGCGACCGACGCCCCCGGCGGCGGCTACCACTGGGGTCCTGAGGCTCACCACCAGCAGCTCCCGCGCGGCGAGCGCATCGCCCTCGGCGGGCAGGCCTCGCTCGAGGAGGTCCTCTTCGGACCGGGCCGCCAGGCCGACGGCGCGACCAACGTCATCGGTGCCCTGAAGCGCGCGATGGCCACGACCGGCTACTCCGACGTCAAGGAGTTCCAGCGCGTCGAGGTCGTCGTCTCGCCCTACCTCGGCAACTGAGCCCGGCCCCTCCGGGGCGCGTGTGGCGAAGGTTACTGCCGGTAGCCTGATGCGCCGGCGCTCCCTAGGGTGGGCACATGGAGTTCGACCACGACGTCGTCGTCATCGGGTCCGGCTTCGGCGGGTCCGTGGCCGCGCTGCGGCTCGCCGAGAAGGGCTACCGCGTCCACGTCTACGAGGCGGGGCGCCGCTTCGAGGACGAGGACTTCGCCCGGACGAGCTGGGACGTGCGCCGCTACCTGTGGGCGCCGAAGCTCGGAATGTTCGGCGTCCAGCGCATCCACCGGCTGCCGGACTGCCTCGTGCTCGCAGGCGCGGGCGTCGGCGGCGGGTCGCTCAACTACGCCAACACCCTCTACGTGCCGCCCACGCCGTTCTTCCGGGACCGGCAGTGGGGGCACATCACCGACTGGCAGGCCGAGCTGGCGCCGCACTACGCGACAGCGCAGCGGATGCTCGGCGTCACCGTCAACCCGTGCGACGGGCCGGTCGAGCAGCTGATGCGCGACACCGCGGCCGACCTCGGTGTCGGCGACACCTTCCGCAAGACGCCGGTCGGGGTCTTCTTCGGCGAGCCGGGCAAGCGGGTCCCCGACCCCTACTTCGGCGGCGACGGGCCGGCGCGCACCGGCTGCACCGAGTGCGGCAACTGCATGGTCGGATGCCGGGTCGGTGCCAAGAACACCCTCGTCAAGAACTACCTCGCCCTCGCGGAGCGACGCGGGGTCACCATCGAGCCGTTGCGCACCGTGACGCGCGTGCGCCCGCTCGACCCGGCTGCGCCGGAGGAGGGGTATGCCGTGACGACCGTGCGCAGCGGGTCGTGGGGTCGGCGCCGGGCGGGGGAGCGCACCGTCACCGCCGCGCAGGTGGTCGTCGCTGCGGGGGCCTGGGGCACGGCGCAGCTGCTGCAGGCGATGAAGGCCGAGCCCGAGGGGCAGGGGCTGCCACGTCTGTCGGACTCCCTCGGTGAGCTGACGCGCACCAACTCCGAGGCCCTGGGCGGGGCCATGACAGCCCGCGTGCCGGACGGGGTCGACCTGACCAAGGGCGTGGCGATCACGTCGAGCTTCCACGTCTCCGACACGACGCACGTCGAGAACTGCCGCTACGGCAAGGGCTCCAACCTCATGGGAGCACTCGCGGTCATGCAGGTCGACGGTGGCGGCGGCATACCCCGGTGGTTGCGTTTCGCCGGCGGCGCCGCCCGGCACCCGCTGGTGTTCGCCCGCTCGCTGTCGACCCGGCGCTGGAGCGAGCGCACGGTCATCGCCCTCGTCATGCAGACGAGCGACAACTCGATCAAGGTGCGGCGGCGGCGCGGGCTGCTCGGCTGGCACCTGACGTCGTCGCAGGGCCACGGCGAGCCCAACCCGACCTACATCCCCGAGGGCAACGTCGCGGTGCGCGCCATGGCGGAACGTCTCGAGCAGAGCACCGGCGAGCGGGCCTGGCCCGGGTCGTCGGTCGGCGAGGTCTTCGACATCCCCATGACGGCCCACTTCCTCGGCGGCGCGGTCATCTCCGACTCGCCCGAGCACGGCGTCATCGACCCCTACCAGCGCGTGTGGGGCTATCCCGGGCTGCACGTGCTCGACGGGTCGGCGGTCTCGGCCAACCTCGGCGTCAACCCGAGCCTGACGATCACCGCCCAGGCCGAGCGGGCCGTGTCGCTGTGGCCTGCCCTGGGCCAGGCCGACCGGCGGCCCGCACAGGGCGAGGCGTACCGGCTCGTCGACGCCTGAAGGCTGCCCGCCCGGGCCAGGTGACGTCGCGCGGGCGCCGGCCTGGCCCGGGGTGCCGACGTGCTGCCCCCGGCCACCCGCGGCGGGGCGGCCTCCGGTGCCGTAGGTGGACGGAGGGCGTCAGGCGACGGGCGTCAGGCGCAGGATGACGTTGCTCTTGTCGTCCGAGACGTAGATGCGGCCGGCGGCGTCGACGAGCAGACCCTGCGGCTCGACAAGTCCGGAGCGGGCCAGGACGGTGGAGGCGCCTCCGCTGAGCGACCAGCGGCGCACGTCGTGGTTGACGTGCCGGACGTCGGTCACGAGCAGGTTGCCGTGGCCGTCGAGCACGACGTCGTCGGGCATGCTGGCTCGGGCGACCCTGGTGTGGCTCCCTCCGGCGCCGAGACGCCACACGTCGCCGCCGCACTCGTCGGCGACGTAGACGGCGCCGTCGGGTCCGACCGCGGCACCGACCGGGTGCGCGAAGCCGCTCGACAGCCGGGTGCGGCCTGAGCCGTCCGGCTGCATCCGGTAGATGGTGCCGGTGACCGGGTCAGGCACGACGAGGGTGTGGGTCCCCGCGTCCCAGGCGATCCCGTCGACGCCTTCGTGGCAGGTGACCTTGACCGGTGTCCCGGGGAGCGCAGTCAGCACGTGCGGGCTGCTGGCCCCGGAGGCGTAGGCGAGCACGCGGTTCGTGTTCTCCTCCGCGACGACGAGGGTGCCGTCGGCGAGCAGCACCATGCCCTCGGGCCCGTCGAGGCCGCGGTGGATGACGGTGGCGGTGCCGCCTGGGTCGAGCCGGCTGATGGTCCCGTTGGTGTAGTCGCTGTAGAGCAGGCGACCCGAGGCGTCGAGCACGAGGTCGTCGGGGTGGTCGGCCCCGTGGTGGACGACAGCGGTCCGGTACGCCGTGGGCGCCGGGCCGGACCCGGTGGACGGCTGCGAGGCGCGCGGGCGGGGCGCGGCCGCAGTGGTCGTGGGCGAGCTGGCGGGCGTGCTCGTCGAGGGGGCGATGGACGGCCGGGCCGAGGTGGGTGGCGAGGCCGAGGTCGTCGCGCCGGCAGCGGTTGCCGGGGCCGACGTCGGCGCGGCCGGGCCCGTGCACGCGGCGAGAGCCACGCACGCACCGAGCACCGTGATGAGACGGGGGAGGCCGTTCATGGTCTGACGGTAGGCGCCGAGCCTGTGACGCATCGGGGAGAGCGTGCAGGATCGCCCGAGTCCGTCGACAGAGGGAGGGTGAGGCCGTCACCCCTCAGAGACGGCCCCACCCGGCGGTGCGGGCCTGCAACCGGTCGAGAAACAGCCCGGCACCGCGCTGCAAACGAGGCAGTCGGGACCGGGTTACGGGTCCTGTCGATTCTTTGCAGATCTCCTTGTCCGACTGCGGCTCTGTGACGACGGGGCCACCCGAGGGTGGGACGGCGGGGCCACTGCAGGGTGCGACGGCGGGGCCACTGGGGTGTGACGGCGGGGCCGCTCGACGTGGTGGTCGAGTGGCCCCGTCGTCACATCGTGGGTCAGCGAGCGGGCTGGGGCTCGTCGCGCCAGGAGCGCCACAGGGCGGCATACGCCCCGTCGGAGGCGAGCAGCTCCTCGTGCGACCCGATCTCGCTGATCCGGCCGTCCTCGACGACGCAGACCCGGTCGGCGTCGTGCGCAGTCATGAGCCGGTGCGCGATGGCGACGACGGTGCGTCCCTCGACGACGGCCGCCAGCGAGCGCTCGAGGTGCCGGGCGGCCCGAGGGTCGAGCAGCGACGTCGCCTCGTCGAGGACCAGCGTGTGCGGGTCGGCGAGGACGAGCCGAGCGAGCGCCAGCTGCTGCGCCTGCGGCTCGGTGAGCCGGTGGCCGCCGGAGCCGACCATGGTGTCGAGGCCGTCGGGCAGCCCGAGCGCCCAGCCGCGGGCGTCGACGGCCGTCAGCGCCTCGAGCAGCTGCTCTCGGGAGGCCTCCGGGCGCGCCAGGAGCAGGTTGTCCTCCAGCGATCCCACGAAGACGTGGTGCTCCTGCGTCACCAGGGCCACCTGCCCGCGCAGCTGGGCGAGCTCGAGGTCGACGAGGCGCACGCCGCCCACGTCGACGCGTCCCTCGCGGGGGCCGTCGATCCCGGCCATGAGCCGACCCAGCGTCGACTTGCCGGCGCCCGATGGGCCGACGATGGCGAGGCGCTCACCCGGCCGGAGGTCGAGCGAGACGCCGCGCAGCACGTCGCGGCCGGCGCGGTAGGAGTAGTGCACGTCCTCGACCTCGAGGTGGTCGTCCGCCGGCTCCTCGCCCGTCGCCGCGCGGTCGGCCGGCACGTCGGCGATGCCGATGACGCGCGCGAGGCTCGTCGCGCCGACCTGGATCTCGTCGAGCCAGGAGATGAGCTCGTCGAGGGGGCCGGCCATCTGCTGGACGTAGAGCGCCACCGCGGTGACGGTGCCCGCGGTCGCGAGGTCGCGCGAGATGAGGAAGCCGCCCCACAGCAGCGTCACCGCGACCGGCGCGAAGAAGGCGAACTCGACCGAGGGGAACCACCGCAGCCGCAGCTTCAACGTGTAGAGCTCGGCGTCGTAGCAGTCCCGCAGGGCATCGTCCATGCGACGGCGACGACGACCGCGCAGGCCGAGGGCGTCGACGGTGCGAGCGCCGTCGGCGGACTCGGTGACGACCCCGTTGAGGACGGCATACGTGGCTCGCTCACGCAGGTAGCCCTCGGGCGCGTGCCTCAGGTAGCGCCGGGTCGAGACCACCAGGATCGGCACGCCGACGACGATGGCCAGCGCGACCTGCCACCCGGTGAGGAACGCGGCGACGACGGTGATGGTCGTCGTGACGGCCCCGACGAAGATCGACGGGATGCCGAACCGGATGACGTGCGAGAGGGCCTCGACGTCGTTCGTCGTGCGGGAGACGAGGTCTCCGGTGCCGGCGCGCTCGACGGTCGACAGCGGCAGCTCGACGACGCGCTCCATGAACTGCTCGCGCAGCTCGGCGAAGATCGTCTCGCCCATGACGAACGAGGCCCGTCGGGCGAACCACGTGACAACCGTCTGCACGACGACGGCGCCGGCGATCCAGAGCGCGAGCCGGTCGACGACCTCGAGGGAGCGACCGTGGCTGATCTCGTCAACGAGCAGTCCGATGACGCGCGGCGCCACGAGCGCGGCGCAGGCGGCGACGGCGTGCAGGCCGATGACCGTCAGGAGGCTGCCACGGTGTCGACGGAGCAGCCCGCGGGTGTGCTCCTTGACCGACGTCATGTCGGCCACGGGAAGGGTGCGCGCGGACGGCGCGGGTGTCAGCGACATCAGTCCTCCTCTCCTCGGACGACGGTGCGTCGGTAGTCGGGAACGTCGACCATGAGCTCGCCGTGGGTGCCGGTCGCGGCGACCCTGCCCTCCCGCAGGAAGACGACGTGGTCGGCCTGGTCCAGGATCAGCGGGCTCGCCGACATGACGACGGTCGTGCGGCCGGCACGGGCCGCCGTCAGCCGACCGGCGATCCGGGCCTCGGTGTGGGCGTCGACGGCGCTCGTCGGCTCGACGAGCACCAGGGTGTCGGCATCCGTCAGCAGGGCGCGGGTGAGCGCGAGCCGCTGGCGCTGGCCACCGGAGAAGGCCCGACCGCGCTCCTCGACCTCGTTGTCGAGACCGCCCGGGAGAGCCTCGAGGACGTCCTCGCCGCTCGCCACGGCGAGAGCACCGAGCACCGTCTCGTCGTCGTGCTCGCCCCACGGGTCGAGCTCGTCGCGCAGGGTTCCGGTGAAGAGCCGCGGGTCGGTCTCGGAGACGACGATGCGCCGGCGCACCTCGGCGAGCGAGGCGTCCGCGAGGCGAGTGCCGTCGAGCCGCGCTTCGGTGCCGGCGGCGCCGAAGCGGCCGAGGCGGTCGGCGAGGGACGCCGAGTCCTCGGGCCGCGCCGACACGACGACGGTGAAGCGGCCCGGCTCGATGGTGACGCCGCTGCTCGGGTCGTGGAGTCGGGCCGGCCCGGTCGGCAGCGGCTTCGGGTCCGGCGTCTCGACGTCGTCCGGCTCGACGAGCAGGATCCTCGTCAGCTTGCGGGCGCCGATGTGGGCCCGCGTCGCCCGGTCGACCATCTCGGTCGCGGTGCGCAGCGGGATGACGAGGAAGGCCGTGTAGCCGTAGAACGCGACGAGCTGCCCCGCCGTGATCTCGCCGGCCACGGCGAAGCGCGCGCCGAGCCACACGACGACGAGGACGAAGAGGCCGGGCAGCAGCACCTGCGCGGAGTCGAGGGCGGCCTGGTAGCCGGCGACCCGGTTGCCCACGAGGCGCACGGACTGCGACTGGACGGCATACCGGCGCAGGAAGGTGTGCTCGCCGCCGATGCCGCCCAGGACGCGCAGGCCGGCGACGGTGTCGGCTCCGAGCCCGATGAGCTTGCCGGACTCCTCGCGCTGGGCGAGCTGGCGGGCCTGGAGCGGCCGGACGATGAAGGTGAGGCACGCGACGAGGACCGGGACCCCGATGAGGACGACGAGGCCGAGCGTCGTCGAGGCACCGAGCAGGATGAGGGCGACGACGACGTAGGACACGACGGCGCCGGCGAATCGCGCTGTCACGTCGTAGAGCCCACCGATGCGCATCGCGTCGGAGCTGACCGTGGCCACGACGTCGCCCGTCGGGACGGTGCGCGACAGAGCCTCTCCGGTGTCGGCCGCCTTGTGCCCGATGAGCTGCGCCGAGCGGAACGCCCCCTGCATCCAGTTGGCGACGGCATACCGGTGGCGCATGGCTCCGGACAGCGCGCTGACGACGACGAGGCCGACGAGGATGCCGCACCACAGCAGCAGCGAGCCGGAGTCGCCGCCGATGATGCCCTCGTCGATGGCCTTGCCCATCGCGGCCGGGAAGAGCGCCTGGCTGACGAGCCACACGATCCCGAAGGCGATGGCGAGGACGAGGGTGCGCCACTGGCCCCTGCCGACCCACCGGAGGTCTGCCGTCGGGCTGGTCAGGTCCGGGGTGCCGGGGTCGGCGTGGGGGAGCGGGATCACTTGGTTCATTTTACGTTCGGCGGGGTGGCGCCTCACGTGGTTTTCCGGTCGGGTCACCGCTCGACCGTAGGAGTTCGAGCAGCCTTGAGGTCAAACGCTGCTGGGGTATGCCGGCTGGCCGGGTCTCGGTCAGCCCGCGGTGTCCGCGCCGCGCCCCTCGGGGCCGTCCGGGCTGTCGGAGTCGCCGCCGGCGGCTCGCTCGAGCGCGTCGGACAGCTCGTCGATCTCGAGGGTCTCGGAGTCGACGCACCGGTTGCGGTAGGCCGCCCGCCCGACGAGGTGCGCCGAGACGGGCGAGGTGAAGAACTGCGTGGCCGCGAGCAGCACGAGCGTCGTGACGGCCGCCCAGGTGCGCAGCGTCAGGGCGAGCCCGGTGAGGATGAAGATGAGCCCGAGCGTCTGCGGCTTGGTCGCGGCGTGCAGTCGCGACAGCGTGTCGGGGAAGCGGAGCAGGCCGATGGCCCCGGCGAGGCAGAGGAACGAGCCGAGCAGGAGGCAGACGGCCCCGGCGGCGTCGAGCAGCGAGGTCCACGTCATGACTGCTCCCTGTCCTCGCGCGGCTCGTACGCCTCGGGCTGCTCACGGACGACGGCCTCGGGCTCGTCGGAGTCGCGGGACAGGAACCGGGTGACGGCGACGCCGCCGACGAAGCCCACGAGCCCGAGGATCATGAGCAGCGGGAGGTAGGTCGTGGTGCGCTGGCGCGCCGACTCGAGTGCGACGCCGGCGATGACGATGACGAGCAGGATCTCGGCGGCGACGATGCGGTCGAGGTTGCTCGGTCCCCGGTAGAGGCGCACGAGGACGAGCGCCGCGGCCGCGCCGAGCATGGCGAGGGAGACGGCGAGGACGACGGTCATGCGAGATCCTCCTCGTCACGGTCGGTGCGGTCGGTGCTGCCGGTGCGCTCGGTGCCGCCGGCGGGGACGGTCGGCCACGGGCCGCCGGTCTCGATCGCCTCGATCTCCGCGCGCGAGCCGAGGGCCCGCACGACGCGTCGTTCGACGGCGAGGACGTGGGCGCGCTGTGCCTCGATGCGGCCCTCGTGCTCGACGTCGAGCAGGTGCAGGTAGAGCACCGAGGTCGAACGCCTCGCGTCGATGACGACCGACCCGGGCACCAGCGCGACGAGCTCGGCGGTGATGGTGAGGTAGAAGTCCGAGCGCGAGCGGAGCTGGACCTCGATGACGGCGTTGCGGGGGCTGCGCCGGCCGAACGCGAGCCGCATGACCTGCCACGAGGCGCCCACGAGGTCGACGAGGAAGTGGCCGATGAGGAGCAGCACGCGGTGCGGGCGCAGGCGGCCCGAGAACTCGATCGACGGCAGGGGGAACGCGTAGGTGACGAGCAGCCCCACGAGGACGCCGTTGACGGCGTTGCCCCACGTGACCCGGTCCCACAGCAGCACCCAGGCCAGGGCGATGGTCGCCACCGCGCGGGGCTGCAGCACGCGGCGCCGACGGCGCGGGCTCTCGGGACCGCGGGGCGCGGTGGCCGTCCGGACCTCGCTCATCGCCGCACCTCCACCGGCAGGACGCTCGTGATGTAGGGCTGCCGGCTCGTCAGGTCGGCTGCGGCGCGCTGCGTGTAGGCGAAGAGAGGCCCGGCGACGACGGTGATGAGCAGCCCGACGAGCGTCATGACGGCCGTCGCCCCGAGCATGGTGCGGGGCAGGGCGCGCGGGGCCGAGTCGACCAGCACGGCGCTCGCGGGGTCGCGCGCCGGCTCGACGTCGAGCGTGCCGTCCTGCAGGGCGGCCGCCGTCTCGGTGGAGCGAGGCGCGTCCGCGAGGGTGCGCCAGAACGCCTGGCTCCAGACCTTGGCGAGCGCGTAGAGCGTCAGCAGGCTCGTGACGATGCCGCCCACGACGAGCAGCCACGCGAGCGGGGTGCCGACGGCGATGCCGGCGTCGAGGAGGCCGACCTTGGCCAGGAAGCCCGAGAGCGGCGGGATGCCGGAGAGGTTCATCGCCGAGACGAAGAAGAGCGTCGCGAGCACGGGGGAGGCCACGGCCAGCCCGCCGAGCCGGTCGAGGGACGTGGTGCCGCCGAGGCGCTCGACGAGGCCGGTGATGAGGAAGAGCGCGGTCTGGATCGTGATGTGGTGGGCGACGTAGAAGATCGCCCCGGCCGTGCCCTGCGGCGTCGCCAGGGCGATGCCGAAGATCATGTAGCCGATGTGGCTGACGAGCGTGAAGGACAGGATCCGCTTGAGGCCCGACTGCGACACGGCGCCGAGGATGCCGATGACCATGGTCAGCAGGGCCGCCCACATGAGCAGTCCCTGCAGCGGCGAGTCCGGGAAGAGCAGGGTCTGCGTGCGGATGATCGCGTAGACACCGACCTTCGTCAGCAGGCCGGCGAAGACGGCGGTGACGGGCGCCGGCGCCGTGGGGTAGCTGTCGGGCAGCCACGCCGACATGGGGAAGACGGCGGCCTTGATCGCGAAGGCCGTGAGCAGCGAGAGCTGGAGCACGAGCGCGACCCCGGGGGAGAGGTCGCCGATGCGGATCGCGAGCTGCGCGAGGTTGACGGTGCCCGTCGCGGCATACACGGCGGCGATGCCGACGAGGAAGAGCGCGGAGCTGAGCAGGCTGACGACGACGTAGGTCGTGCCCGCGTGGATGCGGGCCGCGGCGCCGCCGAGGGTGATGAGGACGTAGGAGCTGAAGAGCAGGATCTCGAAGCCGACGAAGAGGTTGAAGAGGTCGCCGGCGAGGAAGGCGTTGGAGACACCCGCCGCGAGCACCAGGTAGGTCGGGTGGAAGATCGTCAGCGGCGTCTCGCTCTCGGTCTCGTCGTCGCTGTCGGCCTGGCCCTGACCGATGGCGAAGACGAGCACGAGCAGCGTGACGATGGCCGAGACGAGCAGCATGAGCGCGCTGAGGCGGTCGGCGACGAGCGAGATGCCGAGCGGCTCCTGCCAGGCGCCGAGCCAGAGCACCTGCGGGCCCCTGGCGTCGGTCTGCCAGACGAGGACGGCGGCCACGACCACGACGGCTGCGAGCGCGGCGAGGCTGACGATGCGCTGCAGGCGCGGCGACCTACGGAAGGCGAGCGCGAGGGCGGCCCCGAGCAGCGGCAGCAGCACGGGCAGTGGCACGAGGTCGGCCACGGGGAAGTCGGTGAGATCCATGGCGTCAGGGGCTCCCGTCGCCGTGGGCGAGCTCGTCAGAGGTCGTCGTCGACGCCTCGGAGGGGTCGTAGGTCGAGGACGTCTGGTCCTCGAGGGCGAGGCGCTGGATGCGGGCGTCCTCGGCGTCGTCGGGGACGTCGTCGGTGCCGGCGATCTGCCAGAGCCGGTAGGACAGGGCGAGCAGGAACCCGATCGTCGCGAGCGAGATGACGATGGCCGTCAGCACCATGGCCTGCGGGAGCGGGTCGCTGATCGCCGCGGCGTCCTCACCGACGAACGGCGCGCGCCCGGCACGCCCGCTGATGACGAGGTAGAGCACGGCGATGCCGTTGCCGATGAGGACCATGCCGAGCAGGACGCGCACGAGGCTGCGGTCGAGCGCGAGCGCCGTGCCGGCAGCGACGAGCCCCACCGTGACGAGCACGAGCGTGATGTTCGGCTGGAGGGTCGGCTCGATGAGGGCCGGAGCGAGGGTCGTCATGGCCGGACCGCCTCCTCCTGGCTGCCGCTGCCGGCGTCCTCGGCCTCTTCGGACGTCTCGGACTCCTCGGCGATCTGGCGGTCGATGCCCGTGCCGAGGCTGCGCACGATGTCGAGCATCATGCCGACGACGATGAGGTAGACGCCGATGTCGAAGACGAGGGAGGTCACGATGTGCACCTCGCCCCACGGCGGCAGGGTGAAGTCGACGGTCGTCGTCTCGAGGATGGTGCCGCCGAACGCCAACGGGGCCAGGGCCGAGCCGACCGCGACGAGGAGCCCCAGGCCCACGAGCAGTCCCGCGTCGAACGGCGCCGCCTCGTCGAGCTCGTACCGGCCGCCGGCGAGGTAGCGCACGACGAGGGCGAGGCCGGCGACGAGGCCGCCCGCGAAACCACCTCCGGGCTGGTTGTGTCCGGCGAAGAGGAGGAAGAGCGAGGCGGCCAGCATGACGTGGAAGACGAGCCTGGTCACGACCTCGAAGATCACCGAGCGCTTCTCCGTGCGCATCGTCCGCCCGCCGTGCAGCCACGTGCCGCGGGCGGGGTCGCTCGACGGGAGTGCCTTGGACGTCGCGCGTGACAGTCGCGTGTTGCGGGTGCGGACGAAGATCAGGCTGGCGATGCCGGTCGCGGCGGCCACGAGCACCGACACCTCGCCGAGGGTGTCCCAGGCGCGGATGTCGACGAGCGTGACGTTGACGATGTTCTTGCCGTGGCCGAACGCGTAGGCCTCCGTGGGGAACCCGGCGGACACGGGCTCGGTGTTGCGTCCACCGGACGCGACGAGCGCGATCGCGCCGACGGATACACCGACGGCCGCGCCGAGCGCGATGCGCCACGTGCGAGAGGGGGAGTGGGGGTGCCGCGTGAACTTCGTCGGCAGCCGGCGCAGCGCGAGGACGAAGACGACGAGCGACACCGTCTCGACGAGCATCTGGGTGATGGCGAGGTCGGGAGCGCCGTGGAGGATGAAGAGGAGGGAGACGCCGTAGCCGGTGGCCCCGACGAGCATCACCGCCGTGAGGCGCCGGCGGGTCACGAGCACGAGCACGGCGGCCGCGACGACGACGACCCCGACGACCGCCTGCCCGGCGTTGTCCCAGAGCCGCACCTGCGGGAACGACCCGCTCGTGACGGCCGCGGCCCCGGGCAGCGCCACGAAGACGATGAGGATGCCGGCGAGGTAGATGGGCAGCGAGCCGCGCTGCGTGACCGCGGTGGTCTCGACGGCGCCGCGGTCGACCCACCGCAAGGTCCGGGCGAAGCCGCGCTCGCCGTCGACGTGCGCCGGCACGCGCGACTGGACGCGGGAGACGAGGTCGCGCTGGGCGAAGAGCACGATGCCGACGGCCACCGACACGAGCGAGAGCAGCAGCGGCACCGTGACGCCGTGCCACAGCGCGAGCGTCTGCGGCTCGGACCCGACGGGGAAGCCCACGGCATACGGCAGCAGCCACGGCGACTCGAGCGGCGCGAGGAGTCCCAGCAGCAGGCTCGTCACGCCGAGCAGCAGCGGGGCCAGCACGAAGCCCGGGTGCGCGGCCCTGACCGTCGTCGGCGGGACGCCGGGCTTGGTCGCGAACGCGCCCCAGAGGAACCGCGCGGTGTAGGCCACCGTGAGCGCCGACCCGACGACCACACCGACGACCGCGAGCCAGCTCCACGGTGCGGCGAGCGGGGCCGAGGTGTGCACGTCCTCCCAGAGGGACTCGAGCGCGCTCTCCTTGGACACGAACCCGGCCAGCGGCACGATGCCGGCCATGGACAGCCCCGCGAGCGTCGCCGGCACCGCGACCGGGAGCAGCCGGCGTCCCACCCCCGAGAGCCGGCGCAGGTCGCGCGTGCCCGTGCACTTGTCGATCACCCCGACGGTGAGGAAGAGCGTCGACTTGAACAGGGCGTGGGCCACGACGAGGGCGAGCGCGGACAGCGCGGACTGCTTGGTGCCGAGACCGGCGATGGCGACGATGAAGCCGAGCTGGCTGACGGTGCCGTAGGCGAGGAGCAGCTTGATGTCGTGCTGGCGCAGGGCCCGCCAGCCGCCGACGAGCATGGTGAAGAGGCCGAGCCCGACGGTGAGCGCGTGCCAGGCCGGTGCGCCGGCGAAGGCCGGCGCGAGCAGCGCGACGAGGTAGATGCCGGCCTTGACCATCGCGGCGGCGTGGAGGTAGGCGCTGACCGGGGTCGGCGCTGCCATCGCGCCCGGCAGCCAGAAGTGGAACGGCACGAGCGCGGACTTGCTCAGGGCCCCGACGAGGAGCAGGACGACCGACGCCACCGTCACGGCGTCGAGCGGCGGAGGGTCGGCGAGCAGCCCGGAGATGGAGTAGGTGTGGTGGACGCCGAGGGCGATGATGCCGATGAGCATCGCGAGGCCGCCGAAGGTCGTGACGATGAGGGCCTGCATGGCGGCGCGACGGTTGGTCGAGCTCGCCGGGTTGTGGCCGATGAGCAGGTAGGAGAAGACCGTCGTCAGCTCCCAGAAGACGTAGAGCACGAGGAAGTTGTCGGTGAGGACGAGCCCGAGCATCGCCCCGGCGAAGGCCGTGAAGACCGAGGTGAAACGCCACAGCGTCGGGTCGCGGTCGGTGAAGTACCACGTGCAGTAGACCAGGACGAGCGCGCCGACGCCCGTGACGAGCAGGCCGAGGACCCACGACAGCGTGGTGACGCGGAAGTCGAGGTCGATCCCGAGCCCCGGCACCCACGAGATCCGTTGTGTCGGAAGGGTGCCCGAGCGCACGTCGTTCGAGACGGACACGAGCCAGCCGAACGAGATCGCGGGTGCGAGCGCCAGGACGAGGAACGCCTTGGTGCGCAGGACCTTTGCCAGCCACGGCGCGAGGGCGGCGGCGAGCAGGTGCAGGAGCAGGAGTTGCGCCACGGCGGCCCTTCGGTCGTCGGGTGGGTTGAGCTCGGTCCTCGTCGGTTCAGGTCGTGCCCCAATCCTAGGTGCAGCGAAGGGCCCCGCCGACCACTGGCCGGCGGGGCCCCTCGTGCTCAGTCCCTCGGAGCCCCCTCGGGGATCACCTCGGGTTCGCTGCTGCGGTCACTTCGGCGCGACGAGGACGTTGAGCGAGCCGCCCTGCTTCGAGGTGCCGACGACGCGGATCGTCGTGCCGGTCTTGGGCACGTCGACGCCGTACCAGCCGGGCTGGTAGCGGCCCGGGTGCGAGCCGGTCGCGCCGTGCTGGTCGGCGCCCACCCACCAGGTCCTCGTGTCGTCGAAGACCGGCTGGGCCGGCTTGCTCGCGACGGTGCCCGTGGTGCCGTCGGCCGGGTTGTGCAGCGTGATCGCGTCGGTGGCCTCGAGCCCGAAGGTCGAGTCGTAGGACAGGATCCGGTTGCGCATCAGCGTGCCGTTGGACCAGTGCGTGAACTCCGGGTGGGCGTCGACCGGGAGGACGAGTCCGGACCCGGGGTGGTCTCCGACGTTGTTGTCGTTCTGCGAGGTGTCCCAGTAGTTGATGAGCAGCCCGTTCTGGTACGGGTAGCTCTCGACCGTGTCCGGCTTCGTCGGGAAGCCGAAGTTGTAGGCCGTCCGCAGGGACGTGTCGTAGCCGTCGTACTGACGGTTCTCGGCGATGTACGCGTTGAAGAAGGTGCGCTGGACCGATGCGCCCGTGGCCCGGAAGCCGCTGCCGTCCGCGGGGCTGAACGTCCAGCCCGCAGCGGTCTCGGCCCCGTCGAGCGGCTGGCCCGTGATCGCGATGGCATCGACCTGGAACCCCGGCGGCGGGGTGCTCACCCCGGGCTGCCCGACCTGGGCGCCGTCGGCCTTGTAGCGGAACTGGACCTGCACGGTCCGGCCGGCCCACGACGTCAGGTCCGCGGTCAGGTCGGTCCACGACGCCTTGACGCCGGTGATGCCCTGGCCGAGGTTGTTGCCGTTCGGGTCGGTCGTGCGCGACAGGCTCGTCGGGACCTGGGTCCACGTGGCACCGTTGTCGGCCGAGACGCGCAGGTACGCGTAGTCCCAGTCCTCCTCGATGTTGTAGCGGGCCTTGGCCGCGAGCTTGACCGTGCCGGCCGGCAGCGTGACCGACCTGGTCATCGTCGTGTCGAGGTCGTCGGCCGCGTCGCTGTAGTAGAGCTTGGAGCCCTCGTAGGGGGCGCCCAGCTCGAGCGGGACCACCTTGTCCGGGAGCACGGTGAACAGCGCCTGCGCCTGCTTCGTCGCCGGCACGTTGGAGCCGAGGGTGTGCGAGGAGCGCTTGCCGGCGTACGCGACGTCGTAGAACGGTCCCTGCTTGCCCTGGGGCTGGAGCCAGCCGAGCTGGAAGAGCTCGAAGGCGCCGAGGTCGGTCGGGTCGTCGCCGATGCCGTCCGGGCCGCCGTCGCCGATGTTGGCGCCGGAGCTCATGAGCGTCCAGAAGGCGGTGTTGTTCTCCGCTCCGCCCGTGTTGCCGGACGTGTCGTAGAGGTCCGGCAGGCCGAGGTCGTGGCCGAACTCGTGGGCGAAGACGCCGAGCCCGCCGTTCTCGGGCTGCATCGTGTAGTCGCCGACCCAGACACCCGTCGGGTTGTTCGGCACGAGGCTGCTCGAGACGAGTCCCGCGTTGCTGCCGACGTTGACGCCGGCCCCGAGGGGGCCGCCGCCCTGGACCGCGGCGAAGGAGCGGTGGCTCCAGATGGCGTCGGAGCCCTGGTTGGGGTCGCCGGCCGCCTCGTCGCCACCCGCGTGGACGATCTGGAAGTGGTCGATGACACCGTCGGGCTCGTTGAAATTGCCGTCACCGTCGATGTCGTAGCGGTCCTGCTGGTCGAACGTCTTGAGGTACGCCTGGACCTCGGCCATGGTCTTGCCGGAGTCGAGCTGGGACTTCACCCAGACCGCCAGGGCGTCACGCACGAGCGCCGTCGAGGTGTTGCAGACGATGCTGCCGCAGTAGTTGCGACCGTAGAGCGCCTCGTTGAAGGGCACCTTGACCCACTCGGTGACGTCGCCCTCGACCGAGTAGCGGCCGGAGGACTGGCGCTCGTAGTACTTCGCCATCCGGTTGAAGTACATGTCCTGGTAGTGCGCCCGGTTGTAGTCGGCCTGCCACAGCGTCGAGTTGTCCAGGGCGCGGTTCGGCGCCGGGATCTCGTTGTGGCGCGGGCCGGTCACGTCGGCGGCGCTGCCGTCCTTCGGCGGGCCCGTGAAGGTGCCGGGCGGGTACGACCCGGTTCCCCCGGTGTACTGCTGGTCGCCGAACTCGACGATGACGACGAAGATCTTGTCGGTGCCCTCCCGCTCGAGCTGGACGTGCTGTCCCCTGCCGAGCGTGGCCACCTTGCCCTGGGCGCTCGGGTCGCCCTTGAGGCGCTTCTCGAGCGCCTTCTGGCGCATGGCGTCCTGCTTGACCGCCAACGGCGATCGCAGGTTGTCGTTCCGGCTCTTGCCCGTGACCGCGTTGTCGGTCTTGGCCTTGCCGTTGCTGGGAGCCGCCTGGACCGGCGACGCCGCAACGGCGCCGGTGACGAGGGCTCCGGTGGCGAGCAGGCCGATGAGCCTGCGGCGCCCGGAGTGCAGTGATTGCCTCACGTGGACCGTCCCTAGAAGTGTGAGTTTCCTGTGGGATGCCGTGCTCGCCGCAGATGCTCCGCTCCGCCCCCGAAGCGCGACTTTCGCAGTCAAGACCTCGGTGGGAGCCCGCGACCGATCGAGGCCGTCACCGTTACCGATTCGAGATCTTCCATGGGGGTGGTTTCACCCGGACGGTCCGATTCGTCGTGTTCGGGCCCTCGGGCCCTCGGGCCCTCGGGCCTTCGGGCCTTCGGGCCCTCGGTCCCGTCGTTCAGAAGGTGACGAAGGTGCCCCGGGCCAGGAAGAAGCCGTGCCGCCCCGTGAGCTCGATGCACGTCACCCCGGTCGACTCGCTGAGGCACGCGGTCGTCCCCGAGGGCTGGGTGCGCGAGCCGTAGCCCAGCGCGGGCTCCGAGCCGGCGCGGATGCTGTCGGTGTTGCAGACCGGCCGCGCACCGCCCACGGCCAGCTCGATGCGGCCGATGTCGGTCGCGCCGCCGGGCGGGCAGATCGAGGGCAGGGGTGGCGGGATGCGTCCCTGCTGCACCTCGCACGCGACGGCCGAGGCGCCGGTCCGGTGGCACACGATGTTGCCCGTCGGGCTGCGGAAGGCGGCGCCGACGGAAGGGGCCGGGGCCGCCTTGTCGATCCGACCCTCCGCCTCGTCGAAGGACTTCGGGGCTCCGCGCTGCTTACCGGCTGCCAGCGCCGTGGGGACCGCAGGCGTCGTGGTCGTCGTGGCCGGCGGCGTCGTGGCGGGAGGGGCCGCCGGTGACGCGGGTGCGCTCGGCGGGTCGACGGTCACCGTCACGGTGCGTCGCGGCGCCGGGATGTCGGTGGCGCCGCACGAGGCGAGGAGGGACGCCACGGCCACGGCGGCCAGGACGACGACGGCGCGACACGGCATACCTGATCGGCGTCGACGCGAGGAGCGCGTCGGTGACATCGGGAGCATGGCGAAGGAGTCTGGCACGGGTGGCGCCCCCGGGTCAGGTCGGAGCCGGGCCGGTGACCTACCCTTGGGAGGTGTTCCGGCGCCTGCTCACCCCTCGCTGGGTCGGTATGTTCGCCGGCCTGGTCGTGGTCGTCGCCGCGTGCGTGCTGCTCGGCCTGTGGCAGCTCGGCGTGGCCCGCGACTCCGGTCGCCAGGACGCCGTGACCGCTGCCGCCACGCTCGAGCGCGCGCCCCTGCAGAAGGTGACCGCGCCGCACAGCGACTTCCAGGCCGACTACTCCAACCGCGCCGTCACGGTCACGGGCACGTATGCCGCCGAGCGCACCCTGCTCGTCGTCGACCGTCGGCTGGGCGGCCGGGTGGGGTCGTGGGTCGTGACGCCGCTCGAGACGCAGGGAGGCACCGTCCCGGTGCTGCGCGGTTTCGTCGACGGCACGCCCACGGAGGTGCCCCGGCCGCCGACCGGGGTCGTCACCGTGACCGGCACGTTGGGACCGGGGGAGTCGCCGCGCGACGGAGCCCCGCTGCCCGCGCCGCAGGTGCGCTCGATCGACCTGGCCTCCCTCGTCAACGAGTGGCCCGGCGACCTCTACAACGTCGTCGTGCTCGCCTCGGCCGAGTCCACCGGCCCGGCCGCAGGCCTGACGCGCGTGCCACCGCCCGACCTCGACGCCCCGCTCAACCTGCGCAACGCGGCCTACGCCGTGCAGTGGTGGGTCTTCGGGATCTTCGCGATCTGGATGTGGTGGAAGATGTTCCGAGCAGAGCAGCAGGCCGAGGAGCTCGCCGACGAGCCGGCGCACCCGCAGGACCCCCAGCAGGCAGCGCAGCAGGCGGACGCGTCCGCCGCTGCACCGAGAGAAGGCGCGACGACGTGAGCACGTATCCCCAGACCCTGGCCAAGCCGCAGCAGATCAGGTCGGCCCTGTCGACCTACCGCGTGCTCGCGATCATCGCCGGCATCGCGCTGTTCGTCCTCATCCTCGAGATGGTGATGAAGTACGGCTTCAAGCAGACCAACGTGCTGACGCAGTACTGGAGCCCCATCCACGGGATCATCTACTTCGCGTATGCCGTGTCGGTCGCCAACCTGGGCCTCAAGGCCGCGTGGGGCCCGCTCCGCATCGTCAAGAACCTCCTCGCCGGCTTCGTGCCGGTGGTGCCGTGGATCGCCGAGCGGCGCAACAGCCGCGAGACCGAGGCGCTGCTCTCGCGGGCCTACGCCGCGGGCGACGGGACGTCGTCCGAGGAGCACCTGCAGGGCCGATAGGCTGGCGCGCGTGACCGAAGCGCACCCGACCGACCTGCAGAGCCACCCCGTCCTCGTCGTCGACTTCGGCGCGCAGTACGCCCAGCTGATCGCCCGACGGGTGCGTGAGGCGCAGGTCTACAGCGAGGTCGTGCCCCACTCGATGGCGGCGGCCGACATCCTCGCCAAGCAGCCGGCGGCGATCATCCTCTCCGGTGGGCCGAGCTCGGTCTACGAGGACGGCGCCCCGCGACTCGACCCGGCGCTGCTCGAGGCCGGTGTCCCCGTCTTCGGCATGTGCTACGGCTTCCAGTCGATGGCCCAGGCCCTCGGCGGCACCGTCGCCCGCACCGGTGCGCGCGAGTACGGCAAGACCGACGCCGCGATCAGCGACGTCGAGTCGACGCTCTTCGCCGGCCAGCCGCCCAGCCAGACCGTCTGGATGTCGCACGGCGACTCCGTCAGCGCCGCGCCCGAGGGCTTCGCCGTCACGGCCACGACCGCCGGCACGCCGGTCGCCGCCTTCGAGGACGACGAGCGTCGCCTCTACGGCGTGCAGTGGCACCCGGAGGTCCTGCACTCCGAGCAGGGCCAGCGGGTCCTCGAGAACTTCCTCTGGAAGGGCGCCCGCATCACGCCCGACTGGACCCCCGGCCACGTCGTCGACGACCTCGTCGAGTCGATCCGCGAGCAGGTGGGCGAGGACCGCGTCCTCTGCGCCCTCTCCGGCGGCGTCGACTCGTCAGTCGCGGCAGCCTTGGTGCAGAAGGCGATCGGCGAGCAGCTGACCTGTGTCTTCGTCGACCACGGCCTGCTCCGCGAGGGTGAGGCCGAGCAGGTCGAGACCGACTTCGTCGAGGCGACCGGCGTCGACCTCGTCGTCATCGACGCCCGGGAGCGCTTCCTCGAGGCGCTCGCGGGGGTCACCGACCCCGAGACCAAGCGCAAGATCATCGGCGAGCAGTTCATCCGCGTCTTCGAGCAGGCGGCGCGCGACATCGTGCACGACCGCGGCGACGAGCAGCACCCCGTCAAGTGGCTCGTCCAGGGCACGCTCTACCCCGACGTCGTAGAGTCCGGCGGCGGCGAGGGCGCGGCCAACATCAAGAGCCACCACAACGTCGGCGGCCTGCCCGACGACCTCCAGTTCTCGCTCATAGAGCCGCTACGCACCCTGTTCAAGGACGAGGTGCGCCAGGTCGGCCTCGAGCTGGGCGTCCCCGAGGTCATCGTGTGGCGCCAGCCGTTCCCCGGCCCCGGCCTCGGCATCCGCATCATCGGTGCCGTCGACGCCGACCGGCTCGCGATCCTGCGACGCGCCGACGCCATCGCCCGTGAGGAGCTGACCCGGGCCGGCCTCGACCGGGACATCTGGCAGTGCCCCGTCGTGCTGCTCGCGGACGTCCGCTCCGTGGGTGTCCAGGGCGACGGCCGCACCTACGGCCACCCGGTCGTGCTGCGCCCGGTGGCCTCCGAGGACGCCATGACCGCCGACTGGGCGCGCGTGCCGTACGACGTGCTCGCGACCATCTCGACGCGCATCACCAACGAGGTCGAAGAGGTCAACCGGGTCGTCCTCGACGTGACGAGCAAGCCGCCGGGCACCATCGAGTGGGAGTGACCGCGGCCGCCCGGCCACCCCAGCGCTGAACCGTCGAGAGGCCACGTCTGGCCTCCTCGGCGCGGTCGAGAGGCCACGTCCGGTCCCGGGACGTGGCCTCTCGACGTGTCCGCAGGGGCACGTCGTGGCCTCTCGACGGTCGGGAGGGGGCGTATGCCGGGTGGCCGGGCACGCGGCATACGCCCGCGGGTGCTCAGCGACCGGAAGTGCTCGAAGCGCGGGGTGCTCAGCGTCCGGTCGCGGCGATGTAGGCGCCGCCGTTGCTCAGCGGGTTGAGCAGCACGACGGGCGCCAGGCACCGGGTGGGCAGGCTGACACGGGTCTCGATCCGTGCGTCACCCGCGCTGCTGAACGGCACGGGCGCCGTCATCATCACGTCCCTGCCGTTGCAGACGACCGTGGCCGAGAGGGTGGCCAAGGGGTTGTCGCCCCGCGTCGGGATGATGAGGCCCTCGACCTCGACCTGCAGCAGGCCGTCGGCACGCAGCCGGGCCGTGCCCTCGGAGATGACCCACGGGGCGCCGCCGCGGACGAGACCGAAGAGCGGTGGGTCGCTCAGCTGGCTGCCCTGCAGGGGCGCGCGGAGGATGTCGCTGCGCGGCACACCGCCGCTGTCGGCCGACGCGCTCGAGGTGGCGGCGAGGGCGGAGACGCCGATGACGGCGCCCGCGAGGAAGGCTGCGGTTCGGGAGATCACGTGCATGGTGCTCGCTCCTGGGTGCTGGTGGGGGACCGCTGGTGCCGGAGAGGCCGTGGTCGACACGGACGAGGCCTCTCCCGCGAAGACGACGGCGGACCCTCCCTGGGTTCAGTGCAGACGGGCCTCACGAAGGGTGGAGCGACGACACAGGTCTGCTCGTTACCGTGGTCGCCATGACGACCCGCCCGACCAGCCGGCCCACCGGGTCCTCCGGGCCCACCGGGTCTGCTCGGGAGTCGGCGCCGGTGGCGAAGCCCGGGTCGGGGGACACCGCGGGTTTCTGGCGTCGCCTGTCCGGTCCGGTCGTCGCCGTGCTGCTCGCGGCCGGGCTCGTGCTCGTCACGCTGAGCGTCGTCTCGGGCGGGATGGCCGTCCGCCTCGACGACCGCGTGCTGGCCCTGACACCGGGGCGCGGCAACGGACCGGTGCTGCTCGACCTGCTGACCTTCGGCATCGTGCAGCTCGCGACGCCCGTCCTCTCGGTCGCCGTCGTCGGCGCGGTCACCATGGCGGTCTGCCTGCGCACGGGTCGGTGGACGCCGCTGCTCCTCGCCGGGCCGGCGATCGCGGTGATGTCGACCACGGTGCTCCTCGGCAAGAGCGTCATCACCCGCACGGCTCCCGACGTGCCCGGCATGCTCGGCGGAGACGGGTCCTTCCCCTCGGGCCACACGGCGACGGCGCTCGTCTGCGCGGGAGTCGCCGCCGAGCTCGTGTCGCGGCTGCGTCCGCCGCGACGGGCGATGGCGTGGGCGGCTGCCGTGGTGTGGACCGTGCTCGTCGTCTCGTCCCTGCTGTGGCTGCACTTCCACTGGCTCAGCGACGTCGTCGCGTCGCTCCTGCTCGGGTCCCTCGTGCTGTGGCTGCTGCTCCGGTGGCCCCTGCGCCTCGGACGGGCCGTGGGCGCGCAGTGGCTGCACGAGGGGCGCCCGAGCGCCCGTTAGGGTTGAGCTCATGTGTGGAATCGCGGCCTACTGCGGGTTCGAGGCCGACGAGGCCCTGCTCGACCGAATGCTGGCGACGCACCCGGGTGCGGGTGGTCCGGCGACGGCACGTGACGGCGACGCCGGTCTCGCGGTGCGCGAGGGCCGGCCGCAGCAGGCTCGCGCGGCCTCCGACGACGGTGGCGACGGCGGCGACACCCCGGCCGACGGGGCGGGGGTGGCGAGGCTCGCCGTGGCGCCCGGTGGCCGGTTCACGCTGGCCCTCGACGGTGAGCTCTACAACCGCGCCGAGCTGCGCGCCGACCTCGAGACCCTCGGTCACGACTTCGGCGTCGGCAGTGACGCCGAGGTCGTGCTCGCCGCCTTCACCGAGTGGGGCACCGACGGCCTGGACCGGCTCGACGGCGCCTTCGCCATCGTCGTCTGGGACCGTGACACCCGGCGCCTGACGCTGGCTCGGGACCCGTTCGGGGTGCGCCCCCTCTACCTCGCGCGCAGCGGCGACGGCTGGCTCGTCGGCAGCGAGATCCGGGGCATCCTCGACAGCGGCCGGCACGAGCGCCGTCCCGACGACCGCACCATCTACCGCTACCTGCGCTTCCGCGTCCACGACGACGGCCCGGCCACGTTCTTCGCCGGCATCGAGAGGGTCGGCGCGGGCGAGGTCGTCACCCTCGGCGCGGACCTGCCGGACGGCATCGAGCGTCACCCGTACTCCCGGCTGCAGGACGAGCTCACGGCGCTCGCCCGCACGCCCCGGCCGTACACACCCGCAGCCGCCGCCGAGTTCCGTGAGCTGCTGACGGCGGCCGTGCGCCGCCGGTCGACCGCGTCCGGTCGCGTCGGCACCGCGCTGTCCGGTGGGCTCGACTCGGCCGCCATCGCCGCCCTCCTCGACGTCGTCGAGCAGGAGCCGGGCCGGTCGAGCGCCGACGGCGCGCAGGACACCTGGTCGGCCGTCTACCCCGGGTCGCACAACGACGAGACCGCGCACGTCGACGCGGTCGTGGCCGCCCTCGGTGGACGGGTGAAGCAGCACCGCGTCGAGCCGACCCCGTCGGAGTTCAAGCAGGACCTGCGCGACCTCGTGCGCACCCAGGAGGAGCCGCTCGTGTCGACCGGCGCCTACACGCAGTACCGCGTCCTGCGCGAGGCGGCCGAGCGTGACGCGGTGGTCCTCGACGGCCACGGCGGCGACGAGACGCTCGCCGGGTTCGGGCCGCACCACCTCATCCACCTGCGCGAGCTGCGCAGCCGCAACGCCATGGGTGCCGTCACCGAGCTGGGCCACTCCCTCGACGTGCTCTACCGGCGGGGGAAGCCCCTCATCGGCGACCGCCTCCACGGGCGCAAGGACGTCTCGGTGACCTCGTTGCTCGCCGCGGACTTCGTGCGTGAGCACGCCTCGGAGTCCTACGACGTCGAGACGGCCGACCTGCGCGCCCGCCTCGTCGAGAACGTCTTCGCCGGCTCGCTGCCCGCCCGCCTGCGCTACTCGGACAAGAACGCCCGCCGCTTCGGGGTCGCCGTGCGCATGCCGTTCGTCGACCGCGACCTCGTGCGCTTCGTCTTCGGCCTGAGTGACGACGCCCTCGTCAAGGACGGCGTCGGCAAGCGGGTCCTGCGCGACGCGATGCGCGGCCTGCTGCCCGACTCGGTCGTGGACCGCCGCGACAAGGTCGGGGCGACCACGCCGCAGAGCGAGTGGTTCATGCGCCTCAAGAACCACATCTACGGCGAGTTCCTCTCCGAGTCCTTCGCCGGGCGTCGCTACTTCGACCAGACCGCGGTCCTCAACATGTTCGAGGGCTGGATCAAGGGCACGAGCTCGATCGACTCGATGACGGTCTGGCGCATGCTCAACCTCGAGCTCTGGCTCCAGGAGTTCTTCGACGAGCGCGCGCCCGAGGACCCCGACCACGTCGAGCCGGTCAAGACCGACTACGAGCCCAACGCGCGCAAGCAGCTCGACCTCGTGACCGCCGACGGGACGGCCGTGCGCCGCTACCCGCTGCGCACCGACCTCTACGCCCGCGAGGACGACCTCGAGGCCAAGACGCTCGGCTACATCGACCGCTTCTTCGCCGGGCTGCCCGAAGCCGGCCCCGAGCACGCCACTGCCACGGCGGGTCGCTGGTACTTCTTCATCTCCGAGAAGATCGTCGCCATCACCCAGGGCCGCTCCTACTTCATCTGGGACATCAAGGTCGGCCGGCCCGCGCGGCTGCTGAGCCGCTACGTCACGCGCACCCCGGCCGGCATCGGCCTCGGTTCGCCGTTCACGATGCAGCTGGCCATCGAGGAGGCCGGCCTGCCCCGCGTGCTCTTCGCCTCGGCCGGCGGCGCCGTCGGCAAGGTGCTCGGCAGGCGCGGCCTCTTCTACGACCTCGTCGGTGGCGACATCCGTGCCATCGACGGGCCCACGGAGTACTCCGTCTACCCGGCCAACGTGTCGGCGAAGCTCGGTCCCAAGGACCCCGACGAGGTCGCCGCGCGACTGTCGGCCGCCATCCGCGCCCGGGTCCCCGAGGCCTACCGCGACACCTTCGGTGGCACCGTCGTCATGGACGCCAACGACATCGGCCGCAACGTGCTCGGCAAGGACGCTCCGGGCAGCAAGGAGCGCTACGAGCTGATGTTCGCGGACAACCCGCTCGGTCAGGGGTCGGAGCAGACCCCGATGGCCGTCGTCTTCGAGACGCCCTCTGCCTGAAGGCTTTTCGCGTATGCCGTGTGGCCGCCGTCGCTCACGGGTGACGGTGACGCCGTGACACGGTGAGAAGGTGACACGCTGAGAAGCTGACCGGCGGCGTGGGTCGCGCGGCCGTGCGTCTCAGCCCGAGACGAGCGAGTCGCGCACCTGCTTGCGCAGCACCTTGCCGATCTGCGAGCGCGGCAGCTCGTCGACGACGAAGACGCGTCGGGGCACCTTGTAGGCCGCGAGGTCGCCGCGGCACCGCGCCTGCACGGCCTCGATGTCGACCTCGGCACCGGTCTCGGTCGTGACGACGGCGACGACCTCCTCGCTCCCGTCGGCTTTGGGCAGGCCCACGACCGCGGCGTCGGTGACGCCCGGGACGGTCCGCACGACGGCCTCGACCTCCGACGGCATGACGTTGAAGCCGCCGGTGATGATGACCTCCTTGATGCGGTCGACGACCGAGACGAACCCGTCGGGGTCGACGACGACGATGTCGCCGGTGCGGAACCACCCGCCGTCGAGCAGGGCGGCCGCCGTCTCCTCGGGGCGGCCCCAGTAGCCACCGAAGACCTGCGGGCCTCGCACGAGCAGCTCGCCGCGCTCCCCGACGGGCCGGTCCCGGGTGGGGTCCTCGGGGTCGACGACGCGGATGTCGGTGCTCGGGAAGGGGACGCCGACGGCGCCGGGTCGCCGCTCCCTCCCGATCGGGTTGCCGATCGCGACGGGGGAGGTCTCGGTGAGGCCGTAGCCCTCGACGAGCAGGCCGCCGGTCACCTGCTCCCACAGCTCGAGGGTCTCGCGCGGCAGCGCCATCGCACCTGAGATCGCGAATCGCGTTGCCGTCAGGTCGACCCCGCGATCACGCGCCGCGGTGGCGAGGCGCTGGTAGATGGGTGGGACGGCAGGCAGGAACGTCGGCGGGTGCTTCTCCGCGGCGGTGAGGACGAGGTCGACGTCGAACGTCGGGAAGAGCACGAGCCGTGCCCCCATGCTCATGGCGAAGGTCAGGCACAGGGTCAGGCCGTAGGCGTGGAACATCGGCAGCACGGCGTAGACGACCTCCTGCCCGGGTCGCATGCCGGGCACCCAGGCGCGCCCCTGGGCCGCGTTGGCCACGAGGTTGGAGTGGCTGAGCATCGCGCCCTTGGGTCGGCCGGTCGTGCCGCTCGTGTACTGGATCGCCGCGAGGTCGTCGACCCCCGGGCCCGGCACGGCAGGGTCGAGCCGGCCGTGCGCCAGCAGGTCCGACCACGGGGTGGTGCCGGTCGAGGGGGCGGTCAGCCGCGACCGGAGCTCACGCGCCCGACGCACGGGCAGCCGCAGGGCCAGCCGCTTGGTCCAGGGCATGGAGGCGGTCAGGTCGACCGCGACGACGTGCTCGACCCCGGGAAGGGCCGCCACCGTGCCGGCCACCTTGTCCCACACGACGGCGACCCTCGCCCCGTGGTCCTCGAACTGGTGGGCCATCTCCGTCGCGGTGTAGAGCGGGTTGTGCTCGACGACGACGGCACCGAGCCGCAGCACGGCGTAGAAGGCGACGATGTGGTCGGGACAGTTCGGCAGCACGAGGGCGACACGGTCGCTCGCGCGGACGCCGAGGCGACGCAGCCCCTCCGCAGCCAGCCCGACCCGGCGCCCCAGCTCGGTGTAGGTCACCTCGGCGCCGAAGAACTCGAGAGCCGGTCGCGGTCCGTACGAGGCGACGGCCCGGTCCAACAGGTCGACGAGCGACTCACGGGGCAGGGCGATCTCGGCAGGCACCCCCTCGGCGTAGTGGGCCACCCACGTGCGCTCCAGTCCCGCCGTCATCCGAGCCTCCGTCGCCGCTCCCGTGCTGCCGCGCCGCGCGGCACGGCCAGTATGGCGCTGGGGAGGGTAGCCATGTGCCGGGCGGCCCCGACCGAGGCCGCGCTGCCACCGTGGTCGACGGCGAGCGTGGCCGCGTGCCGGCCGGCTCCGACCGAGACGGCGCCACCATCGTGGTCGGCGGGGCGCGACCTGACCACACGGCATACGCCGTCGGTGGGGTCAGCCGTGCGCACGGTGCCGACCGGTGCGGCGGGCCGGCGGGGGCCCGGCCGGGACGAGCGCGAAGGCGCCCTCCTCCTCCTGGCTGTTGTGCAGCCGGCACACGGCGTAGAGGCCGTAGAGCAGCCGGCGCAGCTCGGTCACGTCCTCCGGAGCGACATGGTCGGCGTCGATGCCGTCGAGCAGCCGACGCAGCCGCGAGACCTGGTGCTCGATCTCGGCGTGGGTGCGACGCATGGTCGCGGTCGCCGCGCCTCCCAGAGCCCTGGCCACGAGCGGCATCAGCTCGTCCTCGTCCTCGCGCTCGTGGGGGATCAGCTCGCCCTCGAGGCGGTCGAGGAGGTCGTGCACCGGCCCGAGCCGGCAGTCCCGGGTGCGCAGGCCGTCGGCGACGGTGCGGATCTGCTCGACGGCGCCGATGGCCGCGTCATGGCCGCTGCGGAGACGGTGGGCGGTGGCGACGTCCTCGGCCGACATGGGCACGGTGTGCAGGCGTGTCGGCAGCAGGGCCCGCAGCGCGATCCCGATGGCGAGCACGTCGATGCCCTCCTGCAGCACGGCGCCGGCCGCGGGCGGGAGCAGCCCCGCCGCCGCGGCGACCATGGCGACGAGCGACAGGCCCATGCCGACGAGCACGGCCTCGAGCGCGATCCGGCGCGACCGGCGGGCGATGAGGATGGCGTCCGCGATGGCGTCGACCCGGTCGACGGTGAGCACGACGTCGGCGGCCTCCGACGAGGCCGTCGCCCCACGCGCCGCGAGGGCGACGCCCACCCCCGCCGCCGCGAGGGCGGGGGCGTCGTTGACGCCGTCGCCGACCATGATCGTGCGCGCTGCAGCCGACTCGTCACGGATCGCCGCCAGCTTGTCGGCGGGGTCGCGGTCGGCCAGCACCGCGTCGACGCCGACGATGCGCCCCACCGTCTCGGCGATGTCCGCCCGGTCGCCCGTCACGAGCACCGTGCGACGGATGCCGACCTCGCGCAGGGCCGACAGCATCCGGGGCGCGTCGGGGCGCACCGGGTCCTCGAGGAGGAACGCGCCCGCAGGACGGCCGTCGACGGCGACGAAGACGGTGAGACACCCGTCGAGCGCGGCCCGCCGGCGCACCTGCCGGAGCCAGGCCGGGTCGTCGTCGCCCACGATCCAGCGCGCCTTGCCCAGCCGGACCACGACGCCGCCGACCACGCCCTCGAGCCCGTAGCCGTGCACCTCGTGGACGTCGGTCGGCAGCTCGAGGTCCAGGGCCCGACCGCGGGCGGCCCCGACGAGCGCGCTGGCCAGCGGGTGGGGCGAGACCTGGTCGAGGGAGGCCGCGAGACGCAGGACCTCCTGCGCCGCTGGGGCGTCGGGCGCGGTGACCACCGAGGCGAGCTCCGGCCGTCCATGGGTGAGCGTGCCGGTCTTGTCGAAGAGCACGACCTCACCGGCGGCCAGCGCCTCGAGGGCCGCCCCGCCCTTGACCACGACGCCGATGCGCGACGCCCGCGACAGGCCCGACATGATCGCGACCGGCGCGGCCAGCAGCAGCGGGCACGGGGTCGCGACGACGAGCACCGCGACGGCGCGGACCGGGGACGCGGCCAGGGCCCACGCGAGCCCGGCGAGCACGAGGGTCAGCGGCACGAAGAGCACGGCGAAACGGTCGGCCGTGCGCACGAACGGAGCCGACGTCGCCTGGGCCTGCTCGACGAGCCGGACCACGTTGGCGTAGGTCGACTCCGACGCCGACGAGGTGGCCACGACGTCGACCGGCGGACCGGCGTTGACGACGCCGCTGCGGACGTCGTCCCCGTTGGGGCGCTCCACGGGCATCGGCTCACCGGTGAGCGCCGACTCGTCGAACGTGCCCGTGGCGAGCAACCGGCCGTCGACGGGGACGACCTCACCCGTGCCGACGACGAGCACGTCACCGGGGTGGACGTCCTCGACGGGTATGCCCTCGATCCGGTCCCCGTCGCGCCGCCGGGCCGTGCGCGGGGTGCGCTCGACGAGCAGCCTCAGCTCCCGGTCGGCGCGTGCGGCGGCCCGGGCCTCGAGGAGGCGTCCGCTCGCCAGCATCAGCGTCACCATTGCGCCGGCGAACTCCTCACCGACCCAGAGCGCCCCCGCGAGAGCGAGCACGGCAATGACGTCGACGGTGGCGCGGCGCTCGGCGACCGACCGGATCGTCCACAGCAGCGAGAGGGCCAGGCCGAGCACGGTGGCGGCGACCCACAGCGTCCGCGACAGGGCGTCCTCGCCCGCGACGGCGGCGATCCCGCCGCCGGCCAGCAGGAGGGCCGACGCGACGAAGAACACCGCCGGTGAGCGGCCACGCCACCAGGTCACACCTCCATCATCCGCCGCCGCGAACCCGCCGCACGGCATTGGGGACCGGCATCACAACCGCCCCAGCACCCCACCCCACCCAACCGTCGAAAGGCCAAAGTCTGCGGGTCCCCAACCGTCGAAAGGCCAAAGTCTGCGGGTCCCCAACCGTCGAGAGGCCAAAGTCTGCGGGTCCCCACCCGTCGAAAGGCCACGTGTGGCCCACCCCGAAACGTCGAGAGGCCACGACTGGCCCACCCCGAAACGTCGAGAGGCCATGACTGGCCCGCGCGAGCCTCCCCTGTTGGGCCGTCGCCGACGTCAGGCGAGCCCGTCGAAGACGTCGCGGAGGACCGGAGAGCCCGGTGGCAGCGAGCGGTCGACGAACCACTCGCGCCCGAAGACGAGGTCGTAGAGGGGCCGCGGGATGCGCAGGAAGGCGGCGAGGGTGCGGTCGGCGCCCCCGTCGGCGGTGGCCTGCGAGACGTGGGCCCGCATCGAGGCCCGCTTCGCGCGGATGTGCCGGCGCACGCTGATGCGGTGCGTGATCTCGCTGCGGGCCGAGAACGCGCGGTCGAAGCTCGACCGGTCGAACTCGGGCGGGAACCGGTAGACCTTGGCGGCGAGGTCGATGGCGCGGCAGATCGTGTCGCGGGGGACCGTGGCCTCGAGGACCTTCGGCGTGCTGGCGAGCTCGGCAGCGCGGGTGCCGACCCGGTGCACCTGCTGGTGGTCGGGGTGGCCGTAGCCGCCGTTGGGCTCGTAGTGCAGGAGCACGTCGACGTGCTCCTCGCGCAGGATCGCGGCCAGGCGCTGGGCAGCCTCCTCGACGTCGGCGCGCACGAAGCGGGTGGTGCCCGGCGGGTCGGGTGCCACCTCGGGGCCGAGGCCGCTGTCGGCGTAGCCGAGGTGCTCGACGCGAGCCACGCCGAGCGCCTCGGCGCTCCGGCGAAGCTCGTCCATCCGGGTCGCGGCGAGAGCGCCGTCGCCGGTGAACTCGCTGGCGGCGAGCCCGAGCTCGCCGTCGGTCGCGACGACGACGACGACCCGGTGCCCCTCCGCGGCGGCGCGCGCCATGGTGCCCGACGTCAGCAGGGCCTCGTCGTCGGGGTGCGCGTGGAAGGCGAGCAGGGTGTGGGGCACAGTCACCCATCTTGTCCCATGGCACAGTGTCTCCCGTGAAGGTGGCGCTGCTCTCGGACTGTTACCTGCCCCGGCTGGGCGGGATCGAGGTCCAGACGCACGACCTCGCCCAGCACCTGCAGGCGGCCGGCCACGAGGTCGAGGTCTTCACGGCCACGCGTGGCGCCGCGGGGGAGATGCACGGTGAGGTGACCGTCGTCGACGGCGTGCCCGTGCACCGGCTCGCGGCACGGATGCCGTGGGAGCTGCCGGTCAACCCCTTCGCCCCGGCGGAGCTGCGCCGGCGCCTCGTGGCCGGCCGCTTCGACGTGGCGCACGTCCAGACGGGTGTGGTCTCGCCGTTCGCGTGGGACAGCACCCGCGTCACCGTGGGCCTCGGACTGCCGACGGCCATGACGTGGCACTGCATGCTCGCCGGCGTGACACCCGTGTTCCGGGCGGCGCACTTCGTCCGTCGGTGGGCGTCGCGCGGTGTGGCCATGTCGGCCGTGTCCGACGTCGCAGCCGAGCCCCTGCGACGTCTCGTCGGGCAGGCCTCCTCGGTGGGGGTGCTCCCCAACGGCATCGACGTGGCTCGCTGGGCGGTGGGCCCGGTCGAGCGCCGGCCCGGGCCGCTGCGCCTCGTGACGGCGATGCGCCTCGCAGCCCGCAAACGTCCCGCAGCGCTCGTGGAGCTCGTGGCCGAGGCGGAGCAGGCCGCCGGTGTCGGGTCCGTCTCGCTGACGGTGCTGGGGGAGGGGCCCGACCGGCGCAAGGTCGAGGCCCTCGTGCGGGAACGAGGTCTCGGCTGGGTGTCCCTCCCGGGCCGGGTGCCGCGTGACGAGCTGCGCGAGCTGTATGCCGCCGCCGACGTCTACCTGTCACCGGCACGTCTGGAGTCGTTCGGGATCGCAGCCCTCGAGGCTCGGACCGTTGGGCTCCCGGTGATCGGTCGATCCGGTTCCGGCGTGGGAGAGTTCGTGTCCGACGGTGTGAACGGCCTTGTCGTGTCGAGTGACTCGCAGATGTCGTCGGCAATCGCACGGCTGGCCAAGGCGCCTGAGGACGTCGAACGGATGCGCGCCTGGAACGTCGCCAAACCGCCGGAGCAGGAGTGGTCGCACGTCGCAGCCCTTGCCGTGGCAGAGTACGAACGCGCTCTGGGGCTGGTGCGCCGATGAGGTCGCGATGAGGACGAACGTGCCCGGCGGCCTGGTCATGGTCGCCCTGGACGCCGGGGGCCGGCGGCTGGTGGAGTCGCCACTGTGCCACGGCGAGCACCCTGACGCCGTCCTCGGTGCCGCGGGGTGGCTCATCGAGTCACCGCTCTTCGCGAGCATGCGTGACGACGGGTCGCTCGAGGTCGGCTACCGCGTGCGCGAGCTCGACGGCATACGACCTGCCGTCGCGCCCGTCCCGAGGGACGACGGCGTCGGGGAGGACGAGGTGGGCGAGCCGTTCCAGCGGGTCGCGGCCTATGCGGTCGTGACGAGTGGACGCGGTGTGCTCCTGACGCAGTTCAGCTCTCGGACCCACGTGCCCGGCGACTGGGGCCTGCCCGGCGGCGGGCTCGACGACGGCGAGTCGCCGGTCGAGGGCGTGCACCGCGAGGTGTGGGAGGAGACGGGCCAGCGCATCGAGCTCGGTGACCTGCTCACCGTGCAGTCGCAGCACTGGGTGGGACGCGCGCCCTCCGGAGTGCTGGAGGACTTCCACGCCGTCCGGATCGTCTACGGCGCAACGTGTCCCGAGCCGACCGAGGTCGTCATCCACGATGTCGGTGGCACGACCTCCGACGCGCGGTGGGTGCCGGTCGAGCAGGTGCGGGACTACCGGCTCGGCTCGTCGTGGCGACACCTGGCCGCGCTCCACGCGCTCGTGCCGCCGTCGCAGTCCTGAGGCGGGGTCGGGGTCGAGGGCCGGGACGGAGCACGTACGACGCTCCGTAGGATGTCGGCCATGGACCTCGTCTACAACCTCATCGTCGCCCTCCACCTGCTCGGCATGGCCGCGGTCGTCGGAGGCTGGATCGCCGTGCGCAGCGGTCGCACCGTCATCGCGCCGATCGTGTGGGGAGCGCGGGCCCAGATCGTCACCGGCCTGGCGCTCGTCGGCGTCGCCTCGGCGATCAACGACCCCGAGCACACGGTCAACCACACGAAGATCGCGGTCAAGCTCGTCATCGCGCTCGTCGTGGTCGCGGCAGCGGAGATGGGTGCGGCTCGCGGCCGTAAGGGCAAGGACACCGGCAGCCTGCTCGATGTCGCTGGTGGCGCCGCGGTGGTCAACGTCCTCGTCGCCGCCGTCTGGTGACGTCCGACAGAGGCGAAGGCTACTGAGATGCGTTGGAACGCAGGCGTTCTCGCCGGTCTGCTCATCGGTCTCGTGTGGCTCGTCCTGGGTCTCGCGCTCGTCGTGGTCGGACGCCGTCGGCGGCGGGTGTCGCGTGAGGACGGCGCCGGCAACATGGCCGTCATCGGCATTTTCCTGCTCGTCGTCGGCGGACTCACCTGGTTCGCGACGCTGCTGCTCGCCGTCGTCCCCGGCTAGGGCGCGCCGACCACGACCGTCTCGTCCGCCGGCGCGCCCCGGATCGACCGAGGGCGTATGCCTGGTGCCTCAGGAGCGCTCGTAAGCCAGCTCTCCGCCGACCCAGGTCTGGAGCACGACCGCGTCACGGATGTCGGCAGGTGAGGACTGCTCGAGCGCCCACAGGTCGCGGTCGACCGCCACGAGGTCGGCCAGCTGACCGGGCTGGAGTCGACCCACGTCGGTGCGCCCCACGGACTCGTGCGCAGCGACCGTGAAGGCGTGGACGGCCTCGGTGAGCGTGACCTTCTCCTCCGGACGCCAGCCGCCGAGGGGCTGGCCGTCGGCCCGCTGCCTCGTCACCGCAGCGTGCAGGCCGTAGAAGGGGTTGGGGTCCTCGACGGGCGCGTCCGAGCCGAAGGCCACGCGCACGCCGGCGTCGAGGAAGCTGCGCCAGGCGTAGGAGGCGAGCCGGCGCGGGCCGATGATCTCGTCGGCGAGCTCGAGGTCGGCGGTGCAGTGGCTCGGTTGCATCGAGGCGACGACCTCGAGGGCCCGGAAGCGGGGGATGTCGACCGGGAGCACGTGCTGGGCGTGCTCGATGCGCAGCAGCGTGTCCAGGCCGTCGGCGCGCACGGCCTCGAAGGTGCCGAGCACGAGCCGGTTGGCCTCGTCGCCGATGGCGTGCGTGACGACGTCGAGGCCGTTGCGGGCCGCGAGCAGGGTGCGCTCGAGCAGCACCTCGTAGGGCATGGCCGCGATGCCGCAGCCCTCGTGGCCGATGAACGGCTCGGTCATGTGGGCCGTGTGCGACCCGAGGGCGCCGTCGCTGAAGAACTTGACCGGACCGACGCGGAAGACCTCGTCGCCCTGGCCGGAGCGGCGTCCTTCGGAGATCGCCAGCTCGAGGTCGGGGTCCCGGGTGCACTTGGTGACGCGCAGGCGCAGCGCCCCTTCGGCGTGCAGCTCCACGTAGGCCGCCCGCGCGTCCTCGCCGTCGATGTCGGTGATGCTCGTCAGCCCGACGGAGAGCAGCCAGTCCTGGCAGCGCTCGAGCCACGGCCGCAGCGGCGACTCGTCGCGCGGGATCACGTCGAGCAGCTCCTGGGCCGACTCGCGCAGGATGCCGGTCGGCTCGCCGGACGCGTCGCGGACGATCTCGCCGCCGACCGGGTCGGGGGTGTCCCGGGTGATGCCGGCCCGTTGCAGCGCCAGCGAGTTCGCCCAGATCGTGTGCCCGTCGACGCTGGACAGCGCAGCCACGCGGTCGCCGGAGACCGCGTCGAGGGAGTGGCGGTCGGGCTGCACGGGCACGGCCCAGCGGTTGTGGTTCCACCGCCCGCTGTGCAGCCACTCGTCGTCGGGCAGCCCCTGGGCGTGGGCCCGGACCAGCTCGAGCGCCTCCTCGAGCGACCGCGCCTCGCGCAGGTCGACCGACGACATGTCGCGCGAGAGCCACTCGGTGTGGATGTGGGCGTCGTGGAGGCCGGGCATCACGACGGCGCCCGGAAGGTCGACGGACTCCGCGTCGTCGCCGGCCGAGATCGCCTCGGCGCCGACCGCGACGATACGACCGTCCTCGACGAGAAGGGCGTCGGTCCAGGGGGCTCCTGCGTGGCCGGCGTCTCCGGTCCAGATGCGGTCGTGCCGGAAGAGGGTGCGCCTCATGCGGTGGGCACCAGGATGAGCTTGCCCGTGGTGCGACGCCCCTCCAGCGCCTCGTAGGCGGCGGCCGCCTCGGTGAGGGGGTAGCGTCCGCCGACCTCGATCTTGAGCGAGCCGTCGGCGACGGCGCCGAGCACCTCGCCGGCCCGCCACTCGTACTCCTCGCGCTCGGCGACGTAGTGCGCGAGGGTCGGACGGGTCAGGAAGAGCGACCCGCTGCTGTTGAGCCGCTGGATGTCGAAGGGCGGCACCTGGCCGCTCGCCCCGCCGAAGAGGACCATCATGCCGCGCGGCCGCAGCGAGGCGAGCGAGGCGTCGAACGTCGACCTGCCGACGCCGTCGTAGGCCACGTCGACCCCGCGCCCGGCGGCTGCCCGCACGGCGCCGGCCAGGTCGTCGACCGCCCCGTAGTTGATGAGGTGCTGGGCGCCGAGCGCCTTGGCGATCTCGAGCTTCTCGTCCGATCCGGCCGTCGCGACGACGGTGCCGCCGCGGGCCGTGACCATCTGGACGAGCAGCTGTCCGACCCCGCCGGCCGCGGCGTGCACGAGCGCCACGTCACCCGGCTTGACGGCATACGTGCTCGTGACGAGGTAGTGGGCGGTGAGGCCCTGCAGCATGGCTGCGGCGGCTACCTCGAGGTCGACGCCGTCGGGGACGGGGACGACGAGCCGGGCGGGCTTGTTGACCACGGTGGACTCGCTGCCGGACGACTGGCACCACGCGACGCGGTCGCCGACGGCGACGTCGCTGACCCCTGGGCCGACGGCCGTTACGGTGCCGGCTCCCTCCTCGCCGAGGACGAAGGGCGTCGGCACGGGATAGACGCCCTGACGCTTGTAGACGTCGATGAAGTTGACGCCGGCGGCAGCCACCTCCACCTGGACCTCGCCCTCGGCGGGGTCGGGGAGGTCGTGGTCGCGGACCTGCAGGACGCTGCGGTCGCCGGGCTCGGAGACGAAGACGCTGGTCGCTCGGATCATGCTCGCCAGCCTACGACCGGCGTCGCCTGCGCCTCCGGGTGGTAGGGGCTGCGGCGCCGATGCGCACGAGCAGGGCGACCTCGTCCTCGAGGGCCACGAGGAGGGCCTCGGGGTCGGGCACGACCGACTCGTCGGCCATGATCCCGATGCGCACGGCGTCGTCGTAGGTGACGATGCAGAAGCCCAGCGTGTGCCGGCCGGACCCCGGCACCCAGCCCAGCACGCCCGTGACCGGCACGCCGGCGAGATGACGGACCTCCCGCGGACCGGCGACGTTGGTCGTCACCCCGATCGCCTTGTTGGCGAAGAAGTCGACGACCCGGCGCTCGAGCGCCGCGGGGAAGCGCCCGATGACCGAGATGAGGGCGAAGGTGAGGGCCGCCTCGGGCGAGGCCTTGAGCCAGTCCATCCGCGCCTTGGACAGGGCCAGACGGCCGAGCGGAGTGGCGTCGCGGCTGGGGAAGCGGAGGAAGACGAGGGCGAAGCGGTTGCCCAGCTCGCGCGGCAGCGGCTCGTCGAGCGGGCGGACGTTGACCGGCACCATCGTCACGAGGTCGACGGGCTCGCGCCCGTGCTCGTCCTGGTAGGTGTGCAGGGCACCGGCGACGGCGCTCATGAGCACGTCGTTGAGGGTGGCGCCGACGAGTCGACCGGCCTGCTTGAGGCCCGGCAGGGGCAGCGGCTGGGTCCACACGACGCGCTTGCGCCGACCCGGCTCGCCCCCGACCGCACTGGTGGGGTTGGTCGTGAGGAGCAGGTCCGAGACCACCTGACCGGTGCGCAGGGTGAGGCCTGCCGCGTCGGTGACGGCGGCCCGGGCGCCCTTGGAGCGCAGCCGGTTCCATGCCGAGCGCGTCGTGGCGCGGGCCAGGTTGAGTCCAGAGGCCACGGCTCCTGCGGAGGCCGTCTCGCCCAGCGGCAACGTCGCCAGGTCGGCGGTCGCAGGCGGGCCGACGATGTCGCCGGGCGTGCCGTCGGCGTCCTCGGTGAGTCCGAGCAGCACTCGTGTCAGGGCGATCCCGTCGGCGAGCGCGTGGTGGATCCGGAAGACGAGCGCGGCACCGGACCCGTGTCCGTCGACGAGGTGCACCTCCCAGAGAGGTTGCGACCGGTCGAACTCGCGCGGCAGCTCGTCCTCGATGTAGGCCTGCAGCTCGGCATCGGCCTCGGCGGCAGTCCCGCTGCCGGACAAGGTCGCCCGGCGGACGTGATGCATCAGGTCGAAGGACGGGTCGTCCTCCCAGCGGTAGGAGCCCAACGCGCGCCGCGGCCGTCGGGGCCGCTGGCTGAAGACGGGGTAGGGCTCGATGATGCGCGTGCGCAGCACTGCGAGGACGCGGTCCCAGTCCGGCACCGACTCGAGCAGCACGACGGACACGATGACCATGAGGTTGGTCGGACGGTCCATGTTCAGCCACAGGATGTCGGCCGATCCCATCCGCCGTGACGCGCGCCGCACCTACGGGCCCGACAGTCGCGAGAGCGCGTCGCCGTCGAGGCGGAACGTCGTCCAGTCGTCGAGCGGCCGTGCCCCGTGGGCGCGGTAGAAGTCGATCGAGGGGGTGTTCCAGTCGAGCACCGTCCACTCGAGCCGGGTCCAGCCCCGCTCGACGCACAGCTGCGCCAGGCGGGCGAGGAGCGCCTTGCCGAGGCCGAGGCCCCGGTGCTCCGGCCCGACGAAGAGGTCCTCGAGCCAGATCCCGGCCTGCCCGGTCCACGTCGAGAAGCTGCGGAACCAGATCGCCATCGCCACGACGTCTCCCTCCCGCACCCCGACGTGGGCGTATGCCGTGGGGTCGCCCTGGGCGGGGAAGAGGGCGTCCCGGAACTGCTCGGGGGTCGCGGTCGCGGCCTCGGGCTCCTTCTCGTAGGCCGCGAGGTCCTGCACGAGGCGGACGAGGGCGGGCAGGTCGGCGGTGGTGGCCTCACGGATCTGGACGTCTCTCACGCAGCCATCCTCTCCCGGCCCGGCCGGGTGTGCGTCGTGGTCGGGTGCTGTGGGCGGTTCGACGTAGGCTTGGCCGATCATGAGCACGCTCTTCGACGACCTCCCCATCCCCGGTTTCGAGCACGGTCAGGGCGCGCCCTCGGGCGGGTCCTCGGGCTCCGGTCGCGGCGGCGACGTCACCGACCAGGGCGTGCCCACGTGGGCCGAGGCGGCCGCGCAGGGCGGCATCGCGGGGGCGCCGCAGGGCGGTGTCGACCTCGACCCGGCGGCGCTGCTCGAGGGGCTCAACCCGCAGCAGCGCGAGGCCGTCGTCCACGAGGGCACCCCGCTGCTCATCGTGGCCGGTGCTGGCTCGGGCAAGACCCGGGTGCTGACCCACCGCATCGCCTGGCTGCTCGGCGAGCGCGGGGCCCAGCCGGGGCAGATCCTCGCCATCACGTTCACCAACAAGGCGGCCGCAGAGATGCGTGAGCGCGTCGCGGCACTCGTCGGCCCCCGCGCCCGCGCGATGTGGGTCATGACCTTCCACTCGGCCTGCGTGCGCATCCTGCGCCGTGAGGCGGCCAAGGTCGGCATGAAGTCGACGTTCTCGATCTACGACGCCGCCGACAGCCAGCGCCTCATGAGCCTCGTGCTGCGCGACCTCGACCTCGACCCCAAGCGCTACCCGCCGCGAGGCTTCTCGGCGCAGGTCAGCAACCTCAAGAACGACCTCATCGACGAGGAGACCTACGCCGGGCAGGTCACCGAGGGCAACCACTACGAGCGCACCGTCTCCGACGCCTACACGCAGTACCAACGCCGCCTGCGACAGGCCAACGCCCTCGACTTCGACGACATCATCATGATGACGGTCAACATCCTGCAGGCCTTCCCGGACGTGGCGGAGTACTACCGCCGCCGGTTCCGGCACGTGCTCGTCGACGAGTACCAGGACACCAACCAGGCGCAGTACCAGCTCATCAAGGAGCTCGTGGGCGAGGTCAAGGGGCCCGAGGGCGCCTACGCGGTGCCGCCGGCCGAGCTGTGCGTCGTCGGCGACTCCGACCAGTCGATCTACGCCTTCCGCGGTGCGACGATCCGCAACATCCTCGAGTTCGAGCAGGACTACCCCGACGCCCGCACGATCCTGCTCGAGCAGAACTACCGCTCGACGCAGCGCATCCTGCGCGCCGCCAACTCCGTCATCGCCCGCAACGAGGGGCGCCGCGCCAAGAACCTCTGGACCGACTCCGGCGACGGCGCGATGATCACCGGCTACGTCGGCGACAACGAGCACGACGAGGCCGCGTTCGTCGCCAAGGAGATCGACGACCTCGCCGACAAGGGCGTCAAGCCCGGCGACGTCGCGGTCTTCTACCGCACCAACGCCCAGAGCCGCGCGATCGAGGAGGTGCTCGTGCGGGTCGGCCTGCCCTACAAGGTGGTCGGCGGCACCCGCTTCTACGAGCGGCGCGAGGTCAAGGACGCCCTGGCCTACCTCCGCGTCGTCTCCAACCCCACCGACACCGTCAACCTGCGCCGCATCCTCAACACGCCCAAGCGCGGCATCGGCGACCGGGCCGAGGCGTGCGTGGCGGCCCTCGCCGAGCGCGAGCGCATCCCCTTCGTCGCTGCCCTCGGCCGGGCCGAGGACGCGCCGGGCATCGCGACCCGCTCCGTCGCCGCCATCAACGGCTTCACCGCGCTGCTCGAGAGGCTCCGCACCTCCTACGAGGCCGACGACAGCGTCGCGGCCCTGCTCGAGATGACGCTCGAGGAGAGCGGCTACCTCGCCGAGCTGCGGGCGAGCCACGACCCGCAGGACGAGACGCGGGTCGAGAACCTCGCCGAGCTCGTCGCGGTCGCCCAGGAGTACGACGACCGCCGCGCCACCGAGCTCGCCGAGTCCGGCGGTGAGCTGCCCCCCGGCGTCGAGCCCGAGGACGTCGGCCCCGCCGGCGCGCTCGAGGAGTTCCTCGAGCAGGTCTCTCTCGTCGCCGACGCCGACGAGATCCCCGACGAGCCGGAGGCCAAGGCCCAGGGCGTCGTCACGCTCATGACGCTGCACACGGCCAAGGGCCTCGAGTTCCCCGTCGTCTTCCTCACCGGCATGGAGGACGGCACGTTCCCGCACATGCGGGCCCTCGGCGACCCGAAGGAGCTCGAGGAGGAGCGGCGCCTCGCCTACGTCGGCATCACGCGCGCCCGCGAGCGGCTCTACCTCTCGCGCGCCGCCGTGCGGTCGGCGTGGGGAGCGCCCCAGTACAACCCGCCGTCACGCTTCCTCGACGAGATCCCCGGGGACCTGCTCGACTGGCAGCGGCTCGGGCCGTCGTTCAGCGGCGCCCGTGGCTCCGACCGTCCCGCCGTGGCGACGTTGGCCTCGCGCCCCGGGGTGCGCAGCGCCGGCAACCGTCCGGTCATCGCGCTCCAGTCGGGCGACCGTGTCACCCACGACTCCTTCGGCCTCGGCACCGTGGTGCGGGTCGAGGGTGAGGGTGACAAGTCGATGGCCCACGTCGACTTCGGTGCCGACACCGGCACGAAGCGCCTGCTCCTGCGCTACGCCCCGCTCGTCAAGCTCTGAGCGCGTCCGCCCGGGTGCCGGCCCCGTCGTCGTCGATGACGTATGCCGGGTGGCCGGCCCCCGTGCCCACGCGGGCTCCGTTGTGCGGCAACGGCATACGGCCCGCTCGCGGGGGGTACAGATCCAGCGGTGAACGCGACGAGGCCCGTCCCGGAAGGGACGGGCCTCGTGTCGAGGACGGCCTCGGTCAGAGCATGACGCCGCGCTTGGCGAGCCAGGGGATCGGGGGCACCGCGGTGCCGTCGCCCGGGTGGATCTCCAGGTGCACGTGCGGGCCGGTGGAGTTGCCGGTGCTGCCGCTGTAGGCGACGATCTGGCCGGGCGAGACCTCTTCGCCGACGGACACGAGCAGGCGGCTGTTGTGCGCCATCCACGAGACGGTGCCGTCCCAGTAGCGGATCTTGACGAAGTTGCCGTAGCCCTCGTTGGACCATCCGGCGAAGATCACCGTGCCGCTCGAGAGGGAGTGCACCGCGCTGCCGACGGGGCAGGCGAGGTCCTGCGCGGGGTGCATCTTGCCCCAGCGGAAGCCGAAACCGGAGGTGAGAGTGTAGCCCGCGACCGGGGAGACCCAGCGGTGCGCCTGGGCCAGGGCGCGAGCCGCGGCGGCACGCTTGGCCTGCGCGGCAGCGGCGGCCTTGGCCTGCTTCGCGGCAGCCTGGTCGGCCGCGGCCTTGACGGCGGCGGCCTGGGCCTCGGCGGCGGTCTGGGTCGCGGTCTGCGAGGCGCCGACGATGAGCGTCTTGGCGTCACGGGCCATGTCGCGCGAGGAGCGGGCGCCGGCGCGGTTGGCGGCAGCCGCCGAGACGGCCTCCGGGTCGGCGGCCAGGCCGAGGCCGGCGACCGAGTTGGAGACGTTCTTCATGGCAGCGACCTCGGGGCTCAGCTCGCTGGCGCCGGCGCCACGGATGGCGAGGCCACCGGCGACGGTCGAGGAGAGCAGCGCAACGGGGACGACGAACTGTCGACCCCGCGAAGGCTTGGCTGCCGGACGGTGCCGGCCGGCGTAACTGGATTTGGGCACGAAAGAATTACCTATCGGTCACAGATGGTGCGAGCCGCCAGCCTAACGTGACCATTTCGTTATCCAAAATCACGCCACTTGTCTGGACGGTCCGACATCGCGGTGGAGGGTCGCGACTTCGCCCGACACTAGGGCATCCGGGCGGGCGACAGAAGGATTTCCACAGGCGAATCTGGACAGATCCTGAGGCTTCGGCGACAGTGCTCCGAGAGTCAGCCGGCCGGGTCGACGCGACCGGGGATCGCAGGGCCCGAGCGGGGCTTGCGCGTCGCGGTCGTGCGGCGGCTGCCGAGCGAGCTGACGCCCGGCGTGACGGTCGCACCCGAGGTGTCGAGGTGGGCCAGGGCGGTGGAGATGCCGTGCACGACGCTGCTCGTGATCGGCAGGCTCATGTGGCCGACGCCGTGCAGGGCGACGTTGTGGACGTTGAGGTCCGGGTGGTGCAGGGCGGCGTTGTGCTGCGGGACCACGACCTGGTCGAGGTCGGACCAGTAGACGAGGAAGCGGGTCTGGCACTCCGCGACCGGGGCCGCGAGCTCCTTCATGAGCGCGCTGCGGGGACGCAGCTGCCGGGTCAGGCCGTTGTTCCACGTGTAGGCGAGGTAGCTGCCCTGGTGCGGCGTGCCGAGCGTGACGAGCGTGTGGACGTGCTGGTCGCCGCCGAGCCGGGTCACGTAGTAGCGCGCGATGAGCCCGCCCATCGAGTGACCGATGACGTGGATGCGCTCGTAGCCCGTCTCCTCGACGATCCGCTCGACCTCGGCGCCGAGGTCGGCAGCCGCCGCCCGCACGTCGCCGGTGAAGATGGAGTAGTTGATCGTCTCGATGCGCCCGAAGCCGCGCCGCACGAGGCCGCGGCGCAGCACGGTGAAGATCGAGCGGTTGTCGACCATGCCGTGCACGAGCAGGATCGGGGTCTCAGCGGCCTCGACGTTCTGGATCGCGAGCCCGCGCTGGCTCGGCGGCAGGTGCCCGAGCCGGTAGCCCTGGCGCCGGTCGCTCGCGCGCGGCCCGAGCAGGCCCAGCGGGTAGAGGCCCAGGTGCAGACCCATCCACGACGCCTCGAGCGCCGCGCCGGCGAGCCCGGTCGGCGTCAGCAGCGCGCCGGCGACCTCCCCGACGGCCGCGAGGAAGGCCCGAGGCCTCCTCACGACACCCGTCGAGGTGCCTTCCTGCCGCGGCGTCGTCGCCGCACGTGCTGCCAGTGCCACGTGCCGAACGTACCCCGACCGGTGGGCGATGCATCACTATTGCGCGTCGCGTCTCACGCGGCTGGCTAGAGTGCCCGGCATGAGCGAGTCCCAGGGTGCCGACGCTGTTGCCGTGACTGCCGACGAGGGCGCGGGCGGCGCCGGCGTGTCGACCGACGTCATCCGGGTCGTGGTGGCCAAGCCGGGTCTCGACGGCCACGACCGCGGCGCGAAGGTCGTCGCCCGGGCGCTGCGCGACGCCGGCATGGAGGTCATCTACACGGGCCTGCACCAGACGCCGGAGCAGATCGTCGAGGCGGCCATCCAGGAGGACGCCGACGTCGTGGGCCTCTCGGTCCTGTCCGGGGCGCACCTGACCCTCTTCGCACGGGTCGTCGAGCTGCTCGCCGAGCGTGACGCCAGCGACATCGTCGTCTTCGGCGGCGGGATCATCCCCGACGACGACATCGCCGAGCTCGAGAAGCTCGGCGTCGCCAAGGTCTTCACGCCGGGCGCCACGACGATGGAGATCGTCGGCTGGGTCCGGGAGCACGTGCACCCCGCCTGACCTCCTCCGCGGGTCCCGGGCCGCTCCGCGCATCCGGGGCTCGCACGTGCGGAGCGCCGGCCGTTCGGGCCCGCAACCCGCGTAGGGGCCAGTCAACCGCGGACCGTCCACACCCCGTCCCGACACCGACGTCCCGTCCACAGCCCGGCAGGAGGCCCCGCTCAGCCCGTCCGGCCTGGGCCAGGCTCGGGCCATGCGACTCGACCTTCTCGGAGCCGGTGGCGTCTTCTCGGCGGCCGACGCGGCCGTGCACGGTCTGGACGGTCATGCGCTCGGCCGGCTCGTGCGGTCGGGGGAGTGCCTCCGCCTGACCCGCGGGTGGTATGCCGTGACGCCGGCCGAGCCCCTCACCGCGCGGTCCCGGCACGCGCTGACCGCCACCGCCCTCGGTCGCGCCCACGCGGGCCGCGCCGTGGTCAGTCACCACGGCGCGCTCGTCCTGCACGGACTGCCGACGTATGCCGTCGACCTCGACATCGTGCACCTGACCTTGCTGCCCCGGCCGTCGGGAGCCCGCGTGCCCAACGCCTCGGCGCGGCGCCGCGGACTCGTGATCCACCGGCCGGTCCCCGGCCTGGCAGCGTCGCCACCGCCCGTCACCGGTGGGTCCTCGGTCACGACGACCGTGCCGCTCGCGTGGGCGGTGGTGCAGACCGGGCTCGTGCACGGGCCCGAGGCCGCCCTCGTCCCCGCCGACGCGGCGCTGGCGCGCGGACTCGTCACCGTCGAGCGGCTCGCCCGCGCCGTCGAGGGCCTGGCCGGCCACCCGGGCCTCTCGGCGGTGCGGGCGGCGCTGCCCCACGCCGACGGCCGGCACGAGTCCCCGGGTGAGACGCGCACGGCCTACGTGCTGCGCAGCCTCGGGTTCGACCTCGAGCCGCAGGTGGAGCTGACGGCTGAAGGGCGGCGGTACCGCGCCGACTTCCGGGTCCGGGGCACCCGGGTGCTCGTCGAGTTCGACGGTGCGGTCAAGTACGCCGACCCACGGGCGCTCTTCGAGGAGAAGCGGCGCGAGGATGCGCTCCGGCGTGCCGGCTGGGTCCTGGTCCGGGTGGTCTGGGCTGACCTCGCCGACCCGGGGCGGCTGGGGTCTCGACTGCACCGGGCACTCGAGCAGGCGGCGGCGTGAGGCGGCCAAGCGGCATACAGCACGCTCCGCGCGTTCGAGGCCCGACCGGCCGGCGCACGCGGCGGACGGCCCCGCAACCCGCGTACCGGGCGGTAGGCCGACCACCGGTGTGATCTTTGTCCGGTCGGGCCGACCCGATGCCGCTGCCACCGGCGCCAGCCACTAGAGTCCGAGCGACAGCCTGATTCGGTTGCGCCACGGCGCAGGGCCCGTCCGAGCGCGAGCACGGGTGCCCCGGGACGCCGCAGCGACGCGATCGACGACGACACGAATCGACGACGAGGACGGACCCCACCCGTGGATCTCTTCGAGTACCAAGCCCGCGACATGTTCGAGAAGCACGGCGTGCCCGTGCTGGCCGGCGCCATCGCCACCACCCCCGAGGAGGCCCGAGCGGCCGCCGAGAAGATCGGGCCGAAGTCGGGCGGTGTCACCGTCGTCAAGGCGCAGGTGAAGACCGGCGGCCGCGGCAAGGCCGGCGGCGTCAAGGTCACGAAGAGCCCCGACGAGGCGCAGGCCGCCGCCGAGGCGATCCTCGGCATGGACATCAAGGGCCACACCGTCGGCACCGTCATGGTCGCCCAGGGCGCCCGCATCGCCGAGGAGTACTACTTCTCGGTCCTGCTCGACCGGGCCAACCGCACCTACCTCGCCATGTGCTCCAAGGAGGGCGGCATGGAGATCGAGGAGCTCGCCGTCGAGCGGCCCGAGGCGCTCGCGCGCGTCGCGGTCGACCCCAACACGGGCATCGACGAGGCCAAGGCCAAGGAGATCGTCGACGCCGCCGGCTTCGACGAGGCCGACAAGGGCGCCATCGCCGACGTCATCCAGAAGCTGTGGACCGTCTACCGCGAGGAGGACGCGACGCTCGTCGAGGTCAACCCGCTCGTCAAGACCGAGGACGGCGACATCGTCGCCCTCGACGGCAAGGTGACGCTCGACGAGAACGCCGGCTTCCGCCACGCCGACCACGAGGCCCTCGAGGACACGGCCCACGCGGACCCGCTCGAGGCCGCCGCCAAGGAGAAGAACCTCAACTACGTCAAGCTCGACGGCTCCGTCGGCATCATCGGTAACGGCGCGGGGCTCGTCATGAGCACGCTCGACGTCGTCGCCTACGCCGGTGAGGAGTTCGGCGGCCAGAAGCCGGCCAACTTCCTCGACATCGGTGGCGGCGCCAGCGCCGAGGTCATGGCCAACGGCCTGCACATCATCCTGTCGGACCCGCAGGTCAAGAGCGTCTTCGTCAACGTCTTCGGTGGCATCACCTCCTGCGACGCGGTCGCCAACGGCATCGTCGGTGCCCTCGACGCCCTCGGTGACGAGGAGAACCGCCCGCTCGTCGTGCGCCTCGACGGCAACAACGTCGAGGAGGGCCGGCGCATCCTGCAGGAGCGCAACCACCCGCTCGTGACGGTCGAGCCGACGATGGACGGCGCCGCGCGCCGCGCCGCCGAGCTCGCCGCCCGGCCCGCCAACTGACCACCGAGCCAAGAGAAGCGAGAACGAAACCATGGCTATCTTCCTCAACGCCGACTCGAAGGTCATCGTCCAGGGCATGACCGGCTCCGAGGGCATGAAGCACACGCAGCGCATGCTCAAGTCCGGCACCACCATCGTCGGCGGCGTCAACCCGCGCAAGGCCGGCACCACCGTCGACTTCGAGGGCGGCGTCTCCGTCCCCGTCTACGGCACCGTCCAGGAGGCCATCGAGGCCACCGGCGCCAACGTGTCGGTGATCTTCGTGCCGGCCCAGTTCACCAAGGCCGCCGCCGTCGAGGCCATCGACGCCGCGATCCCGCTCGCCGTCGTCATCACCGAGGGCGTCGCCGTCAAGGACACCGCGGAGTTCTACAACTACGCCAAGGAGAAGGGCACGACGCGCATCGTCGGCCCGAACTGCCCCGGCCTCATCACCCCGGGCGTCTCCAACGCCGGCATCATCCCGGCCGACATCTCCGGCACCGGCCGCATCGGCCTGGTCTCGAAGTCGGGCACGCTGACCTACCAGATGATGTACGAGCTTCGGGACTTCGGCTTCAGCTCGGCCGTCGGCATCGGTGGCGACCCGATCATCGGCACGACGCACATCGACTGCCTCGAGGCGTTCCAGAACGACTCCGACACCGACGCGATCGTCATGATCGGCGAGATCGGTGGCGACGCCGAGGAGCGCGCCGCGGCCTACATCAAGGAGCACGTGACCAAGCCGGTCGTCGGCTACGTCGCGGGCTTCACCGCCCCGGAGGGCAAGACGATGGGCCACGCCGGCGCCATCGTGTCGGGCTCCTCGGGCACCGCCCAGGCCAAGAAGGAGGCCCTCGAGGCCGCCGGCGTCAAGGTCGGCAAGACGCCGTCCGAGACGGCCGACCTCATGCGCGAGATCATGCAGGGCCTCGCGAAGTAGCCTGTCGCACAGACGAACACGAGCGGGCGGTCACCTTCGGGTGACCGCCCGCTCGTGCGTCTGCTCGCTGGTCCGTGGACGATGGCGTATGCCGTCCGGCCCGGGTCGCCGAGGCACGTCACGGCATACGCCGGCTCGCGTCCGGCAGGACGTCAACAGGCCATGAGGCCGATGACGTAGCCACGGGCCCGGAGCCTCGGGATCAGCAGGTCGAGGGCTGCGACGCTCTGGGAGCGGTCGCCGCCACCGTCGTGCATGAGGATGCGCGAGCCCGGACGGACGTTGGCCAGGACCCGGTTGACGATGGTCCACGTGCCGGGGCGCGACCAGTCGCGAGGGTCGACGGTCCAGAGGATCTGACGCTGGCCGCGGTTGGCGATGATCGTCGCGATGCGCGAGTTCGTGGCGCCGTAGGGCGGGCGGACGCAGCGCGGACGGTAGCCGAGCGAGGACTCCATCCGGTTCAGCTGCCACGTCACGGACGCGGTCGACAGCGTCGTCAGGTCGGGGTGGCTCCACGTGTGGTTGCCGATCTTGTTGCCGTAGTAGCGCAGGCTGCGGGTGATCGACGGGTACCACGAGACGTTCTGGCCGATCTCGAAGAAGACGGCCTTGACGCCGTACTTGCGCAGGACGGCGAGCATCCGCGGGGTCCACGTGGGGTGCGGTCCGTCGTCGAAGGTGAAGTAGACGGTGCCTGCGTAGGCGACGGGGACCGTCGCGACGTCGGTGGGGGCCGTGGCCACCGGGGCTCCCGAACCGGGCGGTGAGGCCGGGGTCGGGGCGGCGGCAGGGGCTGCCAGCGGGGCGGCGAGCGCGAGTGCTGCGAGCAGGGGGGTCAGGAAGTGGAGGATCTTGCTGCTCATGATGGTTCATCCCTTTCACTGTCAGTGTGCGCTCGGGGGGGAGCCGTCGCCGGGGATTGCCGCTGATCCGTGCCTCACACCCTTCTCACGGGCATCTGCGTGGTGCGTCTGCGGCGTGGGCGCTCGCCCCGCGCCGGGGATCTTGTGACCATGGGACGAACCGCCGGACCCGATCACCGTTCCGACCGGCCCGTAGCGCAGGAGTGAGACCACTGGCCCCGCCGAGCACGACCACCACGACCGCCGCGACGACCACCTCGTCGGTCAGCCCCTCGACGGCCATGCCGGCCGCCCTGCGGGCCGGCGCTCTCGCCGCGGTCGGCACCTGGTCGGTCGTGGTGCTGCCCGCCCTCATCGGCTGGGTGGCCGCGCCGGAGAGCTCTGTCGGGTGGTTCTCGGCGGTCTCCGTGGCGAGCGCGATCTGGTTCCTCGGTCACGGCCAGTCGGTCGGGGCCGGTCCCGTCGCCATCTCCGTGACGCCGCTCCTGCTCCTGCTCGTCTTCGTCTACATCGCCGTCCGCTGGGCCCGGCGTCTCGCGGCGACGGAGCGCCTCCGCGTCGGTGCGGGCGACTGGAGCCGCGTCGCCCAGTGGGGGGTCGTGCCGGGCTTCGTCATCGGCTACGGCCTCGTGTCGGCGGTGCTCGCCCTCTTCACCCTCGGCGGTCCGGCGACGCCCGGTGTGGCGGCGGTCCCCGGCTCGCTCATCGTGCCGGTCGCGGCTCTGGGCTTCGTGCTGCTGCGTCCCGACGACGACACCGCGCCGGCCTTCGTCCGCGCGTGGTTCCGGCGCGGCCCGACGTGGCTCCCGAGCGTCTGGCGCACCGGGTGGCGCGGGGCGGGCCTGCTGCTCGTCGTCGGGCTCGTCGTGGTCGTCGTCCGCCTCGTCCTGTCGTGGTCGGCGGTGGCCGACGTGCAGGACCAGTACGGCGCCAACTTCGGCGCGCTCGTCGTCATCGCGCTCGCCCAGCTCGCCCTCCTCGGCAACACCGCCACGTGGGCCCTGTCGTTCCTCGCCGGTCCCGGCTTCCAGGTCGCGCTCGGCTCGGCGATCACTCCCGCGGCCGCCCAGCCCGGGCTGCTCCCGCTCGTGCCCGTCCTCGGCGCCCTCCCGCAGGCCGCCGACTACCCCGCGATGACGTATGCCGTCGTGCTGGTCCCCGTGCTCGTCGGCGTGTGGCTCGGCCGCCGGGTCGAGGCGGAGCTCGAGTTCTTCGGCAACGTCCGAGCCCGCCTGGCGGCCACCGCCACGGCCGCGCTCGTCGCCGTCGTGGTCGTCGTGGTGGTGACGGCCCTCGGCAACGGCGCCGTCGGCGTCGACCGGCTGTCGGCGGTCGGCGTGCCGCTCTGGTCCTTCGCCGCGGCCCTGACGGCCGAGGTCGTCGGCGGGGCACTGCTCCTCGCCGGTGCGCTCGTGCTCATCGAGCGACGACGCGACGGCAGGGACGACGAGCCGACGTCCGTCAGCCCGACGGGGACCGCGTCCGGCACCGGCTCGGAGCCGGACTCGCAGACCGGCTCGGTGGCCGACCGGGACTGACGGGGAGCGACCTCCCGGTCAGCGCACCACGAGGCCGAACATCCCGGCGTCCCGCATCTGCGCGCAGCTCGCCTCGGCGATGCTCGTCTGGGCGCCGTCGAGGCACGCCTCGTAGGAGCTGACCGCGTCGTAGAAGACGATCTGCAGGGCCAGGGTCGACAGCAGCGTCCCGGCGATGACGAGCGTGACGACCGGCCACACCTTCTCCTTGCCCGGACGTGCCGACAGGAACCGGAGCAGGCGCACGGTGAGCACGACGGCCAGCACGAGCGGCAGGAAGGCCACGAAGCGTTTGGGCAGCGGGAGGTACATCGCGACGAGCCCCAGTAGCACGAGCAGGGCGACCGGCAGCGTGCGCTTGGCCTTCTCGCGCGCGTAGGCGATCTCCTGCTCCACCTGGGGCTCCGTCATGCCGACCATCCTCGCCCATGCGGGCCCGGCCCCATGACCGGGGATCCCCGAGGGCCGGCTCGCTACACTCCGGCGCGTGACCACTGATCCCCGTGCCAGCGCCGCCGTCAGCGAGTCCTCCGACCGGCCCTCGGCCGACCCGGTGCCGGTGGTCGTCCTCGTCTCGGGGTCCGGCACCCTGCTGCAGGCGCTGCTCGACGCGGCCGCCGACCCGGCCTACGGCGTGCGGGTCGCCGCGGTGGGGGCCGACCGCCCGTGCGTCGGCCTCGAGCGGGCCGAGCGGGCCGGCATACCGACCTTCGTCGTGCGGCCGGCCGACTTCCAGGACCGCGGCGAGTGGGACGTAGCCCTCGCCGAGCAGGTCGCGGCCCTGGCGCCACGCTTCGTCGTGACCGCCGGCTTCATGCGGATCCTCGGCCCCGCGACGCTCGGGGCGCAGCCGGTCGTCAACACCCACCCCGCGCTGCTGCCGAGCTTCCCCGGCGCGCACGGCGTGCGCGACGCCCTCGCCTACGGCGTCAAGGTGACCGGCACGACGTGCCACGTCGTCGACGCGGGCATCGACACCGGGCCGATCATCGAGCAGCGCGTCGTCGCCGTCGAGGACGACGACACCGAGGAGAGCCTGCACGAGCGGATCAAGGTCCAGGAGCGTGAGCTTCTCGTCGACGTCGTGCGTCGGCTGGCCCGCGAGGGCCTCTCCGTCGAGGGCCGACGAGTTCGGCTCGGGCGAGCCTGACCGCTACGCTGGTCGCACACGACTGGCGCGGGTGGGACACCACCGGGGAGTGACGTCGGGAGCATCGACCGCCTGGGTGCCTCGCGAGAACGGAAGCCACCGGGTCCGCTGAGATGCAGACCCGCGGCACGCCGCGACCGATGTCACCGAACCAGGAGTGCACCCATGACCGCAGTCCCGTCCGCGCCGAGCACCGACGGCCGCCGCCCGATCAGGCGGGCCCTCGTCTCCGTCTACGACAAGACCGGCCTCGAGGACCTCGCTCGCGCGCTCGACGCCGCCGGGGTCTCGATCGTCTCGACCGGCTCGACCGCGAAGACCATCGCCGCGCTCGGCATCGAGGTGACGCCGGTCGAGGAGCTCACCGGGTTCCCGGAGTGCCTCGAGGGCCGCGTCAAGACCCTGCACCCCAAGGTGCACGCCGGCATCCTCGCCGACACCCGTAAGGGCGACCACGTCCAGCAGCTCGCCGACCTCGGGGTCGAGCCGTTCGAGCTCGTCGTCGTCAACCTCTACCCGTTCCGCGAGACCGTCGCCTCCGGTGCGACGCCGGACGAGTGCATCGAGCAGATCGACATCGGCGGCCCGTCGATGGTCCGTGCGGCGGCCAAGAACCACCCGAGCGTCGCCATCGTCACGAGCCCCACGGCATACGGCCAGGTCGTCGAGGCGCTGGGAGCGGGCGGCTTCACGCTCGAGCAGCGCAAGCGGCTCGCGGCCGAGGCCTTCGTGCACACGGCCTCCTACGACGTCGCGGTGGCCAGCTGGATGGGCAACGCCTACGCCGACACGGGCGACGGCACCGGCTTCCCGGCCTGGACCGGCGTGAGCTTCGACCGTGCGGCGGTGCTGCGCTACGGCGAGAACCCGCACCAGCAGGCGGCGCTCTACCGCCACTGGCGTCCGGGTGTGGCATCGGCCGAGCAGCTGCACGGCAAGGAGATGTCCTACAACAACTACGTCGACACCGACGCCGCGGTGCGCGCCGCGCACGACCACGGCGACCAGCCGACCGTCGCGATCATCAAGCACGCCAACCCGTGCGGCATCGCAGTCGGCGACACCATCGAGCAGGCCTACGAGCGGGCTCACGCGACCGACCCGGTGAGCGCCTACGGCGGCATCATCGCCTCCAACCGGACCGTGACGGCGGCCATGGCGGCGGCAGCCAAGCCGGTCTTCACCGAGGTCATCATCGCGCCCGACTACGAGCCCGAGGCCCTCGAGATCCTCACGGCCAAGAAGAACCTCCGCATCCTGCGCCTGCCCGCCGGCATGGCCGAGGCCGCCGACCCCGTCGAGACGCGCGCGGTCAGCGGTGGCCTGCTCGTGCAGACGGTCGACAAGGTCGACGCCGTCGTGCGCGGCGAGGACGGCGACGCGACCGGCGGCGACGACGCCGCGAACTGGCGTCTCGTCTCCGGTGACGCCGCCGACGACGCGACCATCGCCGACCTGCAGTTCGCGTGGCGCGCGATCCGCGCCGTGAAGTCCAACGCGATCCTGCTCGCCAACGACGGCGCAGCCGTCGGTGTCGGCATGGGCCAGGTCAACCGCGTCGACTCCTGCTACCTCGCCGTGCGTCGTGCGGGGGAGGAGCGGGCCCGTGGCTCGGTCGCCGCGTCCGACGCCTTCTTCCCGTTCGCCGACGGCCTGCAGATCCTGCTCGACGCGGGCGTGCGCGCCGTCGTCGCGCCGGGCGGCTCGATCCGTGACGAGGAGATCATCGAGGCGGCCAGGGCGGCCGGCGTGACGATGTACTTCACCGGGACGCGCCACTTCTTCCACTGACAACTCGTGGCGAAGTGCCCACTCGACGTGACCCCACGTCGGGTGGGCACTTCGCACGTCGAGTGGGCACTTCGTCACGCTGGGTCCGTGTGACGGAGAACGCCTCCAGCCCCACCACAGGATGCCCCGGAGGGTATTAGCGTGGAGGTGAGCCCTCGGCACGCGAGGAGGACGTCATGAGCCAGGCTTCCGTCGTCACCCGTCCCACCCAGCCGGCCACCGTGTCGGTCAGCCACCTCGGCGGTGACCGCTTCGAGATCGCCGTCCGAGACCACGTCGTCACGGTCGACCAACCGCTGACGATGGGAGGCGAAGATACGGCTCCAACGCCGACGGAGCTGTTCGTCGCGAGCCTCGCCTCGTGCACCGCCTTCTATGCGCGCCGCTACCTCGCCCGTCACGACCTGCCCGTCGAGGGGCTGCGTGTCGAGACGAGCTACGAGATGGGCACCCGCCCCTCGCGGGTCACCCGCTTCGACGTGCGCGTGCTGGTCCCTGAAGGCGTCCCGCCGGAGCGGCACGCGGCCCTGCTCGCGATGGTCGACCACTGCACGGTGCACAGCACGCTCCAGCACGAGCCCGTCGTCGACATCCAGCTCGTCACCCCCTGACACCCGTGTCGACGAAGTGCCCACTCGACGTGCGAGGACGTCGAGTGGGCACTTCGCCACGAG
>NZ_BAAARE010000021.1:0-71079 GCF_039532035.1 Terrabacter carboxydivorans
CGTGATGACCAGTCGCGCCTTTGACATGGCTGAGCATGCTCAGCACCACACCCTGTCGCCGATGACCCGAGACAGGGTGTCGCCGATGTCTTGAGACACCTGTCGCGGATGTCCTGAGACTGGACACCACCGCCACCGCCAAAACGAAGAAGGACCCGACACGCTTTTCGTCGGGTCCTTCTTCGTTTTATCGAACGCAGCGGGATTTGGGAGGAGTTCGCGGTCGGGTGAGGAACGAACCCGCCCGCGAACGACGGCGTCCCACCGCCACCGATCGCCGAAGGCGATGAGCAAGCGTTGGCGCCCGCCGCCACCGATCGCCGAAGGCGATGAGCAAGCGACGAGCGAGCAAGGCGGCAACGCCGGCCCCTCAAGCGGAGACGGCCACGCCCTCGAGCCACGCGCTGAGCGCCCCCACCGTCCCGGCCGACAGGCCGTGGCCACCGGGGTCGCGGTGACTGGTGAGGCGGGCTCCGGACTCCTCGTGCAGGTAGGTCCACGTCCGGTCGAGCAGCTCGCGCGGGATCACGGTGTCTGCGTACCCGTGGGCGATGAGCACCGCGGTGCCGTCGAGCTGCCCGGCGTCGACCGGCACGCCGGCCTCGAAGGGGAGCGTGCCGTTCAGGACGGCGGCACCGGCATACCGGCTCGGGTCGGACAGGACGAGGCCACCGGCGAAGGCGGCGCCCCCGCTGAAGCCGACGAGGACGACGGGCCTGCCTGCTGGGGCGGCCTCGTCGAGCCAGGTGCGGAACCAGTCCATCGTGGCGGCGAGCGACGCCGCGACGGGCCGGCCGATGCCGCGGTTGGCGAACCACGCGTAGCCGCCGCCCTCGGCGATGGGAGCCCGCACGGCGGCATACGCGAGGTGCCGGGGAAGGTGCGGCACGAGCGTGAGGATCGAGCGCTCGTCGGCGCCGCGTCCGTGCAGCAGCACGACGAGTGGCGCGTCGGAGCGGGCGTCCCCGCCGCTCGTGACGACGACCGGGGCCGGGAAGAGGGCGGTGGTCATGGACGTTCCTGTCGACTCGCCGGCGCTCAGGCCACGACGCCGAAGCCGCCGGTCCACGAGATCTTCTCGCCGGCGGCGAGGGTGATCTGGAGGAAGCCGAGCGCCTCGAGCTCACGGGCGCGGGCGAGGCCGCCGGCGTCGATGGTCTTGAGGCCGCCGGAGGCGATGGCGCCGGCGAGCTCGGACTTGGCGTCGGCGTCGTCACCGGCGAGGAGGACGGTCGTCGTGTTCGGGCCGACGGTGCCGGCGGCGAGCGTGCCGGCGAAGGTCGTGTTGAAGGCCTTGACGAGGCGCGACTGGGGGAGCGCCTTGGCGATCTCGGCGGTGGCCGAGCCGTCGGCGGGGACGACGAGCGAGTCGAAGGTCTCGAAGTTCACGGGGTTGGTGATGTCGACGACGATCTTGCCGGCGAGGCTCTCGCCGCGCTGCTCGACGATCGAGGTGACGGCGCCGTAGGGCACGGCGAGCACGACGATGTCGCCGTCGATGGCGGTCGCGGCGTCGCCCTGGCCGAGGAGCTGCACCGTGTGGCCTCCCTTGGCGAAGACGCCGGCGATGGCCTGTCCCATGTTTCCCGTGCCGATGATGCTGATGCGTGCCATGGTGCTCTCCTGAGGTCGATTGGTTGATCCATCAATCAATATCCTCGCAGTTACTTGATATGTCAACTAAACGGCTACACTGGTCCCATGGACACGACACCCCGATGGCTCGACGCCGACGAGCTCGCCGCCTGGAAGCGGCTCGTCGCGGTCGTCGAGCTGGTCCCGGCGGCCCTGGACACCCAGCTGCGCCGCGACTCCGCCCTCACCCACTTCGAGTACTTCGTGCTCGCGATGCTCTCCGAGGCGCCCGACCGCACCCTGCGCATGACGAGCCTCGGCCAGCGCACCAACGCGACCCTGACCCGCCTCTCGCACGTCGTGCGGCGGCTGGAGGAGCGAGGGCTCGTCGAGCGGTTCGCCTGCCCCGAGGACGGCCGCGCGACGAACGCCCGCCTCAGCGACGCCGGCCACGCAGCCCTCGTCGCGGCCGCGCCCGGCCACGTCTCGACCGTGCGCGCCACGGTCATCGACGCCCTGACACCGGAGCAGGTCGAGCAGCTGTCCGACATCGCCGCCTCGATCCTGCAGCGCCTCGACCCCGACGGGCGCCTCCAGGTCCTCGTCGAGACGGAGCCGGACACCCCTCGGGCCGCCGCCGTCTGACGGGTCACGCCCGCGGGCGCCGGGGGAGGGCGGGCCACTGGCAGGATGTGCGCCATGACCACGGACGTCCCGCTCAGTGTGCGCACTCCCTCACCGCTGGGCGAGTTCCTGCGCAACCGCCGCAAGCAGCTCGCGCCCGAGGAGGTCGGCATCAAGCGGGTCAAGGGCCGCCGCCGGGTGGGCCTCAGCCGCACCGAGGTCGCCGAGCTGGCGAACATCTCCGTGGCCTACTACGACCTCATCGAGCGCGGCCGCGACCTGCGCCCGAGCAAGAGCGTCATCGACGGGCTGGCCCGCGCCCTCAAGCTCGACGCGGACGGGCGCTCGCACCTGCACGCGCTCTCGAGCGGCGCACCGTCACGCCGGCCGCAGCCCCACGAGGAGCTCACCGAGGAGCTCGAGGAGCTGCTCGACTCTCTCGACCCAAATCCCGCCTACGTCGTGGGCGCGCGCTGGGACGTCCTGGGCGCCAACCACACGGCCTGCAGGCTCTTCACCGACTGGGAGAGCAAGCGCACCAAGCGCGAGCGCAACCTGCTGTGGTTCTACTGCTGCGACCCGGCCGCTCGGAGCCTCTTCGTCGACTGGGAGCAGGAGGCCGCCGACCAGCTCGCGCTCTTCCGCGAGGCGTATGCCCGCCACCCCGACGACCCGTCGTTCAAGCGGGTGCTCGACGAGATCTTCAAGGCGAACCCCGCCACCGTCGAGTGGTGGGAGCGGCACGACAGCGACCCGCGGCGCGGCCGCACCAAGCGGATCCGTCTCGACACCGGCCAGGTCATCCAGCTGCGCCAGCTCGTGCTGCAGGTGCTCGACGAGCCCGACATCCGCGTCATCAGCTACTTCGCCGACGTCGACGGTGACCTCGACGACATCGAGTTCGACGCCTAGGTCACTGAGAGGCGTATGCCGGTTCGCCGCGACCGTGGGCGGCTGACTGTCCGCGCCCCTGTCACTCCAAGGGAGCGGTGCCCCAGTCCACCTGGTGCTCGGAGGCGTGCGTGCCGGACACGTAGGCCTGCCCGGACCCGTCGGGTGAGATCGTCTGCAGTCCGGTGTCCCCGCCCGTGCGGCCGGTGAAGTCGTCGTGCGAGAACATGATGGTCCGACCGTCGGGTGACCAGACCGGGTCGAAGCTGGCCTCGAACCGGAAGGCGTTGTCGTTGCCGATCCCGACGATGCCGGCGTCGCGGGTGACCGCGCTCAGGTGGCGGCCGTCCGCGTCGACGACCATGACGCTCGCCCCGTTGCCGAGGTGCTCGGTGACCGTCTCGAAGACGAGACGGCGGCCGTCGGGCGACCAGTCCGCGTCTCCGACCCGGACGCCCCACGGAGTGACCTGGTGGGCGCCGGTTCCGTCGCTGTCGACGACCCAGAGCGAGGACACCTCGCCCAGGTAGCCTCGGTGGAGGTCCTTGCCGCCGCGATAGTAGGTGAAGGCGATCTGGCGACCGTCGGGTGAGAAGCGTGGTGCGTCCAGCCAGGTGGCACCCGGCACGTCGGGAAGGCCGACGACCCGACGCAGGTCGGTGCCGTCGGGCCGGATGACGTAGATGCCTTGGGCCCGAGGGTAGTCCGCCCCGTCCGAGGTGAACGCGAGAAGCGCGCCGTCGGGCGACCACGCGGGCACGCCGCTGAGACTGCCGACCGACGTGACGCGGGTGACTTCGCTCCCGTCGGCGCGCATGACGAACACCTCGCTGAGGTAACGGTCCTTCGTCGACAGCCGGTTGCTGTCGAAGGCCAGGTGCGCGCCGTCGGGTGACCATGTGGCCCACCCGTTGTCCCCGTTGCCTGTGGTCACCTGGTGCGACGCGGTGAGGTCGGGATTGGCGGTCCACACCTGCCAGTGGCCACCGTCGTCAAGGCGCATGAAACTGATGCGCCCGTTGGATCCCGGTGGCGTGGCGTCGGCAGGCGGCGCGGTCAGCATGACGGCGCCGACAAGGACGGCCGTGGCGAGGGACCGGCGGACGTGGGATCGCTGGACGGTTCGCTTGGGGTGCATCGGTGACTCCTGGATCGAGGTGCTGCCGGGGGACTCCGGCCTCATCTCTACGAAACCTGAGGCGTCGGATGGGTTGCGGTGGCGTGTGCCGGGTAACCGCATCCTTGCGCGCGGCCACCCGGCACGCCCCTCACTAGAGCGGCTTCAGCGGGCCCGGCAGTCCTGCGGGCCTTGCGATCTCGGGCAGGGATGCCCACCGAGGCGGGATCAGGACCCGGAGGCGAGGCTGCTCCTCGACGAGCCCGCTCAACTGGGGCAGTGGAGCTCGGCGCGCCTGCCAGGTCACGCCGTCGTCGAGGCTCACTGCGAGCTGGGTCTCGGACGAGGAACTGCCTTGGTAGTAGGCGATCTCGCACGAGGGGCCGCCCTCGGCGAGGGACATCGGGGTCGCGTCACCTGGCAGGTCGGCCATCGCGAAGGACCCGTCCCGCTGCTGGATGACGAGTCGGACGTCGCCGCCGGCGCCGGTGAGGCCCCAGATGCCGCAGCCCTTGGCTGTCGGGGTGGCCCACCGCGTCCCGCCGCCGGCCGCCAGGTCGGGCACGGCGAGCCGCTTGAGGGTCCGCGCGTTGACGTCGAGCGTGCACAGTCCGACAGCGTCGGCGCACTCGATCGTCGGGGTGCCGAAGGGGAGGTTAAGGGGTCGGTCCATGACGGTGAGCTGGACCGGCTGGTGCATCGTGGGCGACAGCAGGTAGGGGCCGGGTCCGAGGTGCGCCCAGTACCAGACGCCGTCGCCCACCTCGCGGAGCAGGCCGGGGTCGCGAAGCGCGGACTGGTTGCTCGACCCGGTGACGGTGCCGAGCGTGAGGAAGCGGTGCCCGGTGCCGTCGACGAGCGCGAACGCCTCGCGTCCGAGGCAGTCGTGGTCGGCGCGTGGGGTGACGCACCGTTTCCAGACCGTCAGGACGGTGCGCCGGTCGGTGCGCGACTCGAGCTGGGTGACGACGAAGGAGTCCGGGTGGCCGATGACCTGGTCGGGTGTCCAGTCGGGCACGCCCACGGACGTCAGCAGCGGTGCCGGGGTCGCCGGCACGCGCTGGCTGCCCACGTGCGCGAGCCCTGCCAAGACCACGGCGAGCGCGGCGACGGCGGCGACGGCTGCGAGCGCGGTGGCAGCAGCCCGGCGGCGCTGCCGGTGTCGGCGCAGGGCGACCAGCCTCTCGTAGGGGACCGGGTCCACGCGCCGCTCGGTGTCGCGCGCGAACGTCGTCAGGTCAAACATGGTCCGCCTCCGCACGGTCGACGAGGTGTTCGGCCATCTGGGCCCTGGCCCGGGACAGCCGAGCCTTGACCGTCCCCTCCGGCACGCCGAGCTCCTTGGCGACCTGGGCGACGCTGAGGTCGGCGACGTAGTGCAGCACGACGGTGATCCGCACGGGAAGGCTCAGCTGGCCGAGCGCATACACGATCGCGACGTGGTCCTCCGGCGTGCCGGGACCGAGGTCGATGCTCAGCTCTGCGCGCAGCTTCGGCAGGATGCGCGCCGTGACCCGCGCGCGCCGCCAGCGGTTGCGCAGCAGGTTGACGGCCACGGTGCGCAGCCAGGCCTCCTTGTTGGAGACCTCGACGAAGTCGCGTCGGTGCGTCATGGCCGTGACGAAGGCCTCCTGCACGACGTCCTCGGCCTCGGCGAGGTTGCCGCACAGCGCCACCACCTGCGTCACGAGGCGTCGGTACGAGAGGTCGTACACCGCTCGGACCGGGTCGTCGTCGTCCATGAGCCCACCTGCCCGTCCCCGGCTACCCCGATGCTTGCACTGTGACGAGGCGCGGGAGGGCGGTTCGGTTGCATCGCCGGGACGGGCCCGGCGTCAGGACGTGCTCAGCGGCGGCGCGTGCCGAACAGGCTGCGGGTGATCTCGCGGCCGATGACGGTGCCGGCCGAGCGGACCATCGACTTGAAGGCCGAGCTGCCGGCGACCTGCTCGATGAGGCTCGGCTCGGGCTTGGGAGCACGGGCCGTGGGTGCCGGTGCGGGTGCCGACGGCGCGGGCGCGGGTGCCTCGGGCGCTGCGGGAGCCGCCTGGAGACGGGCCGTCAGCTTCTCGTAGGCGGACTCGCGGTCGACGACATCGGCATACTTCGTCTTCAGCTGCGAGGCGCCGATGACGGCGTCCATCGTGGCCTGCGGCGAGGGGTCCATGAGCGAGTTGGGGGCCTTCATCCGCGTCCAGGCGACCGGGGTGGGGACGCCCCTGTCGGAGAGCACCGTGACGACCGCCTCGCCGATGCCGAGGCTCGTCAGCAGCTTCTCCATGTCGTAGGCGGTGTGGGGGTAGGTCGCGATGGCCTGCTTGAGCGCCTTGGCGTCGTCGGGGGTGAAGGCGCGCAGCGCGTGCTGCACCCGGTTGCCGAGCTGCGCGAGCACGCCGGGCGGCACGTCCTTGGGCGACTGCGTCACGAAGAAGACGCCGATGCCCTTCGATCGGATGAGCCGCACCGTCTGCTCGATGGCCTGCAGGAACGCCTTGCTCGCGTCGTCGAAGAGCAGGTGCGCCTCGTCGAAGAAGAAGACGAGCTTGGGCTTGTCGAGGTCGCCCTCCTCGGGCAGGTCGTGGAAGAGGTCCGCGAGCATCCACATGAGGAAGGTGGAGAAGAGCTGCGGCCGGTCCTGGACCTGGGGCAGCTCGAGGCAGGAGATGATGCCGCGGCCGTCGGCGGCGGTGCGCAGCAGGTCGCTCGTCTCGAACTCGGGCTCGCCGAAGAAGTCGCCGGCGCCCTGGTCCTCGAAGGTGATGAGGTTGCGCAGGATGACGCCGGCCGTCGCGCTCGAGAGGCCACCGAGGTCCTTGAGGTCGGCCTTGCCCTCGTCGGACGTCAGGTGCGTGATGACGGCGCGGAGGTCCTTGAGGTCGAGCAGCGCGAGGCCGTTCTTGTCGGCGTAGTGGAAGATCAGCCCGAGGCTGCTCTCCTGGGTGTCGTTGAGGCTGAGGACCTTGCTCAGCAGGGTCGGGCCGAAGCTCGTGATCGTGGCGCGGATCGAGATCCCCGAGCCCTTGCCGCCGAGCGCGAAGAACTCGGTGGGGTATGCCGTGGCCGTCCACTCCATGCCGACGTCGGTCGCGCGGCTGGTGATCTTGTCGCCGCCCCCGCCCGGGGTGGCGAGCCCGGACAGGTCGCCCTTCATGTCGGCGAGGAAGACCGGGACGCCCTGCGCCGAGAGCTGCTCGGCCATGAGCTGGAGCGTCTTGGTCTTGCCGGTGCCGGTGGCGCCGGCGACGAGGCCGTGCCGGTTGAGCACGCTCAGGGGGATCTGCACCGGAGCGTCCGGGTGGGCCTGACCGTCGACGACCGCGGCGCCCAGCTTGAGCACGCCTCCGTCGAACGCGTAGCCCGCCCGGATCTCGTCGATCTGGCTGGTGTCGCCGCTGCTGTGGGCTCCTGAGGCTGCAGTCTCGGTCACGCTTCGCACTCTAGTGGCCGGGTGTCCACCTTCGACGCCTATGCTGACCCGGTGATTTTCAAGGCCGTCGGCGACTCGCGCCCGTACCCCGACCATGGACTAGAGACGACCAAGGACTGGTCGAACGTCCCGCCGCGGGTGGTGCAGCTCGGCGAGCTCATCACGACCAAGAGCACCCTCGACCTGCGCGGCCTGCTCGCGGACGACTCGACGTTCTACGGCGACCTCTTCCCGCACTGCGTCGAGTGGGAGGGCGAGCTCTACCTCGAGGACGGCCTGCACCGGGCACTTCGCGCCGCGCTGCAGCAGCGTCCTGTCCTTCACGCCCGAGTCCTCGTACTCTCCTGACACGAGGCCGCCCGATCACCGGGGGGCGCCGGACGAAGGAGCGTGGATGTCGGAGGTCGCTGACGAGGACGACCGCACCTACCGGGTGCGTCGCCAACGCCGATCGACGATCGTCATCGTGGTCGTCCTGCTCAGCCTGGCCGGGGCGTTCTACTACGCCTCGACCTACTTCCGCGCCACTGCCCCCACGCCGGGGCCGTGCACGACGCAGACCCCGGTCACCCCGCTGACCCCGGCCGACGTCAGCCTCAACGTCTACAACGCCACGTCGCGCAAGGGGCTCGCCGCGTCCGTCGCCAAGACCGCGACCGACCGGGGCTTCACCGTCAAGGCCATCGGCAACGACCCGAAGAAGGCCTCGATCAAGCAGGTCGCGCAGATCCGCTTCGGTCCCGAGGGCGCCGACTCGGCCCAGCTCGTCAAGACCCACGTGCCGCAGGCGGTCCTCGTCGACGACAAGCGCAAGGGCGACACCGTCGACCTCGTCGTGGGCAACGCGTGGAAGGGCTTCGGCAAGGTGCCGCCGCTGCCGACGCCGACCGAGACGCTGCGCCAGTGCCCGGTCACCACCGCCGCCTCCTGACCCCCGAGCGTGCGTATGCCGTCCGGCGCGGTCCGCGCCGGACGGCATACTCCGTGGCTGCTGGGCAGCCGGTCGCCCGCTGGGCGAGGGGTCAGCTGACCGGGGTGGCCGCCTGGACGAACTCGTTGGTGTAGGTCTTGGCCAGGTCGATGTTCTTGCCCTGCACCTTCGGGTTGAACTCGCCGAGCACGGCGAGGCAGGTCTTGGGCCCGTCCTCGGGCATGAGGCCGGTCGGGTTGAAGATGCCCTTCTCGCTGTCGAGCGCCTTGACGTAGGCGTCCTTGCCGACGCCCTTGTAGTAGGAGGCCGGCATCTTGTCGGCGATGGCGGCGCCGTCGTGCTGCTGGATCCAGGACAGGGTCGAGACGTAGGCGTTGACGAGCTTCTGGACGGTCGCCTTGTTGTTGTTGACCCAGTCGGTCTGCATGTAGAGCGAGGTCGCCGGGTAGGTGCCGCCGAGCGCGGACTTGGACCCGTCGGCCGTGCGCATGTCGAGCAGGATGAAGGCCGTGCCGTCCGAGACCGCCTGCGACACAGTCGGTTCGGTGGTCATGCCGCAGTCGATCGCCTTCTGCTTCATGGCCGCGAGGAAGGTCTGGCCGGCGCCGACGCCGCGTCGGGTCTCCTGTGAGGGGTCGACGCCGTTCTTCTTGCTGAGGTACTGCGTCAGGAAGTCGGTCGAGGAGCCGGTGTCGGTGATGCCGAGCGAGCGGCCCTTGAAGTCGGCGGGGCTCTTGACGACGCCCTTGAGGTCGCTGCGGCACAGCTCGACCTCGCCGGGGATCTGGAGCATCGAGACGACCGCCTCGGACGACTTGCCCTGCGCCTGGAGGGCGATGTTGTGGTCGTAGAAGCCGCCGACGCCCTGGACCTGCCCGGCCAGCATGTTCTCCGTCGCGTCGCCGCCCGCGGGCTCGTCGACGAGGTTGACGTTGACGCCGATCTTGTCGTAGTAGCCGAGCTGCTTGGCGAGCATGAAGGGCAGGTAGATCTGCTTGCTCATGCCGCCGACCATGATCGTCACGGTGGGGGCGCTCGCGTTGGCGGTGCCGGCGCTGGTCGGCGCGCCGGAGGCGTTGTTGGCGCAGGCCGCCATGGTGGTCGCGGCGAGGATGGCGGCGCCGGCGGCACCGATGCGCTTGGTGTTCATGGAACTCTCCTTTGAGTCTGGTGCTTCGAGATGGGGATGCAGGGTTTCGTGCCGGGGGGAGGCGGGGCGCCTCGCGAGGGGTGTCGCTACTCGACGGCGGCACCTCCGTGGGTCTGCGGGGGCCGCCAGCGCAGCAGGCGTCGCTCGAGCAGGGTGATGAGCGCCTCGGCCGTCAGGGCGATGACGGCGACGAGCACCATGCCGGCCAGCACGCCGTTCATGTCGAAGTTGTTCTGCGACGAGCGGATGAGCAGGCCGAGGCCCTGGTTGGCGCCGAGGATCTCCCCGACGAGGGCGCCGATGAGCGCGAAGCCGAAGCTGATGTGCAGGCTCGCGAGGATCCACGTGAACGCCGAGGGCAGCACGACGTCGCGCGTCACCTGCCAGCGCGAGGCGCCGAGCAGCCGGGCGTTGGCGATGAGGTTGCGGTCGACCTCGCGGGCGCCCTGGAAGGCGTTGAAGAAGACGCCGAAGAAGACGAGGACGACGGCGAGGATCACCTTGGACTGGATGCCGAAGCCGAAGGCCACGGTGAAGATCGAGCCGAGGATGATGCGGGGGATCGAGTTGGCCGCCTTGAGGAACGGCGCGAACAGCTCGGACAGCAGCCGCACCCGGCCGAGGGCGATGCCGCAGACGACGCCGAGGATCGAGCCGATGATGAAGCCGAGCACCGCCTCCTCGAGCGTGACGAGGATCTGGGCGCCGAGCGAGCCCTGGCTCGTGCCGACCGTGAACCAGTCGACGAGGTCGGACCAGACGCCCTTGGGCTCACCCCAGAAGAAGGGGTCGACGACCTTGGCGTTGACCGACAGCTGCCACGCGACGAGCAGGACGACGACGATGGCGAGCCGCGCCCCGGCGAGCACCGTCCGGCGCCGTCGGGCGCGCGTGCGGGCCGACGTGCCGGCTGTCGGACGCTCCGGGGGGAGCTCGGCGGCCGGGGCGGTGAGGGACCCCTGGCTCTGGGTGGGGGTGTCGATCATGACGCCATCTCCGCCACGCGCGTCGTGCGGGCGTAGGCCTCGGCGACCTCGGCGCGCAGTGCCTCCCAGATCTGCTCGTAGAGGCGGGTGAAGCGCGGGTCGAAGCGGATCTCCTGCACGACGCGCGGCCGCGGCAGGTCGATCTCGAACTCGGCCTTGACCGTGCCGGGGCCGGCCGTGATGACGACGACCTTGTCGGCGAGGGCGATGGCCTCCTCGAGGTCGTGCGTGACGAAGACGACGGCCGGCTTCGTCTGGTCCCAGAGGTGGAGCAGCTCGGTCGACATGATCGCCCGGGTCTGCACGTCGAGGGCGCTGAACGGCTCGTCCATGAGCAGGACCCGGGGCTGGTTGATGAGCGACTGTGCCAGGGCGACGCGCTTGCGCATGCCACCCGACAGCTGGTGCGGGTAGCGGTCCTCGAACCCGCTGAGGCCGACGCGGCGCAGCCAGTCCCGCGCCAGCGTCGCGGCCTCGGACCGGCTCGCGCCGCGGTAGACCGGGCCGGCCGCGACGTTGTCGAGGACCGACCGCCACGGGAAGACCGCGTCCTGCTGGAACACGAAACCGGTGCTCGTGTCGATCCCGCGGACCGGCTCGCCGTGGACGAGAGCCTCTCCGCGAGAAGGACGCTCGAGCCCGGAGATCAGGGTGAGCGTCGTGGACTTGCCGCAGCCGGTGGGCCCGACGACGGCGCAGAACTGGCCGTCCTCGACCGTCAGCGACAGGTCCTCGATGGCGGTGTAGGTGCCGCCGTCCGCCGTGGCGAACTTCTTGGTGACGTTGCGTAGCTCGATGGCAGGCATGTGGCCCCGCCCTTTCTCCTCGTTGAGTGGCGTCACCGTAGGAGTGGGGCGGCCCGCGCCGGAATGCTTGTGATCGTTGGTTCCGATAGCCGCGTTACCGGTGGTTTTGTGCAATCTGCTCAGCCATGCTGGGAGCGACGCCGACGAGGGCGCCACGGGCCGCCACCCGCCCACGGGCGGGTGCTGACCATGCAGAGCGGAGGGGCCGTATGCCGTCACTGGGCAGGACGCTCGCCGCGCGGATCCTCCTCGCCGTGCTCGGGATCGTCGTCGTGACCCTCGCCGTGGGCTTCGCCCTCTTCGCCCGCCTCACCTCCCAGACGGCGGACGCTCGCGCGATTGAGCAGGCGAGCGGGATCGCGGTGACCCTCGGCCGGGTGCCGCAGGTCGCGCAGGCGGTCGTCGAGGGCGACCCGTCCCACGCGCTACCGGCGTTGGGCTCGCAGGTGCAGACCGCGACGGGCGCCTCCTACGTCGTCATCATCGACCGTGTGGGGGTGCGCTACTCCCACCCCAACCCTGCGCTCATCGGCCGGCGCATCGAGGAGCCGGTCGTCGCGCTCGACGGGCAGGTGCACACAGGGATCGACGAGGGCAGCCTCGGGCGCTCGGCGAACGCCCGTGCCCCGATCATCGACGCCGCCGGGCGCAGCGTCGGCGAGGTCTCGGTCGGCATCCTGGAGTCCGAGGTGGGGGTGCGGCTCAACGCCGAGGTGCTCGACATCGCGCTCTACGCCGGCATCGCCCTCGCCCTCGGCGTCGCTGCCTCCCTGCTGCTGGCCCGAGCCATCAAGCGCGTGACCTTCGGGGTCGAGCCCGCCGAGATCGTGGCCCTCATGCAGGAGCGCGAGGCGATGCTGCACGGCATACGCGAAGGGGTGCTCGCCGTCGACGCCAAGGGCACCATCAACGTGCTCAACGACGAGGCGCGACGCCTGCTCGCGATCGCGACGACGGGTCTCGGCGACCGCGTCGAGGACGTCGTCCCCGCGGGCCGCCTTCGTCGCATCATCATCGGCGAGCTCGAGGGCACCGACCTCGTCGCCGTCACGGACGAGCACCTCCTCGTGCTCAACCGCATGCCGGTGCTCGTCGGAGGCCGCAACGCCGGCTGGGTCGTCACGATCCGCGACCGCACCGAGCTCGAGGCGCTCGTGCGCCAGCTCGACTCGATGGAGAGCCTGTCGACGGCGCTGCGCGCGCAGGAGCACGAGTTCTCCAACCGGCTGCACGTGCTGTCGGTCCTGCTCGAGCTGGGCGAGGTGGACGAGGCGACCCGCTACAGCCGCGAGCTGCAGGCCGAGACGGCCCTGGCCAGCGAGGAGATCCGGGCGCACGTCGGCTCGCCGGTCATCGCCGCGCTGCTGCTCGCCAAGATGACGGTCGCCGCCGAGCGCGACGTCGTCGTGCGGCTCGACCCCGCCAGCCGGCTCGCTGCCGGAGGTGACGACGACCTGCCCGTCGTCACCGTGCTCGGCAACCTCGTCGACAACGCCGTCGACGCCGTCGCCGACGACCCGGCCTCGGAGGGCAGGCACCCGCGAGGGGAGGTGGTCGTGCGGGTCGAGCGCACGCAGGACTCGCTCGAGCTGACGGTCACCGACAGCGGCCCCGGCATCCCGGCCGACAGGCTCGACGACGTCTTTCTCGACGGCTACTCGACCAAGGAGCCGCGGGGCGCGATGCGGCGAGGCGTCGGCCTCGCCCTGGTCCACCGGCTCGTGACGCGCGCCGGTGGCACGATCGAGGCGAGCTCTCCCGGCGGTGCGAGGTTCGAGGTCCGCTTGCCGGTCCGGGTCCACGAAGGAGTCTCATGATCCGCGTCCTCGTCGTCGACGACGACTACCACGTCGCGCACGCGCACGCCCTGAGCGTCGCGCGGGTGCCCGGCTTCGAGGTGGTGGGCGAGGCCCACACCGGGGCGGAGGCGCGCTCGCTCGTCACGTCGGTCGCGCCCGACCTGCTGCTGCTCGACATGTACCTGCCCGACTTCAGCGGCCTCGACCTAGTGCGGCAGGTAGCCGCCTCGGGTGAGCGGGTGCCGGACTTCCTGCTCGTGACGGCGGCGCGCGACATCGAGTCGGTGCGCACCGCCATGCAGCTCGGGGCGTTCTACTACCTCGTCAAGCCGTTCAGCTTCGCCGCGCTGCGCGAGCAGCTCGAGGGCTACCGCGCGTGGGCCGACCGGATCGACCGGGCGCCCGAGGCCGACCAGCACGTCGTCGACGCCCTCTACAGCCTGCGCGGGGCGCCCCCGCGGCGGGCGACGGCGACCCGGACCCTGCAGCCGACGATGGCGCGCGTGCTCGAGATCGTGGTGGCCGCGCCCGCACCGATCGGCGCTGCCGAGGTCGCCGAGATCCTGGGTGCGTCGCGGCCGACCGCCCAGCGCTACCTGGCCGGCCTCGTCGAGAAGCAGCTGCTCGAGCTCGACCTCACCTACGGCTCGACCGGACGGCCCGAGCACCGCTACCTGCCCCGCCGCGCCTGACCGTCGAGAGGCCATTCCGTGCGGGTCCCGTCCGGTCGAGAGGCCAGAGCACGTCGCGAACTCTGGCCTCTCGACGTCGGCCGACCCGCAAACTCTGGCCTCTCGACGGTTGGGGGAGGGGAAGGGACGCGTCCCTCGTGGGGACGGGCTCAGGAGGTGTAGGGGATGCGCTCCCACGACAGCACGTGCTCGGCGCCGGGCCGGTTGACCGTGACCTCGAGGAAGTCCTTGTTGTTGCTCGAGCCGTCGACCGTGATCCGCGTCAGGTTGTCGGCCGAGCCCTGCACGCCGTAGAAGTCGAGCCACTTCGACCCGGCCGCGAGCGGCTTGTCGGAGTTGTAGACATGGCTGTCACCGTTGAAGAGGTAGACCTCGCCGTCGAACGCCTCGGACTGCGCGACGAGCTCACGCACGAGCGGCTGGAAGGCCGAGTCGTCGGCCCACGACACGGCATACGTCGGGTCGAACATGTCGGCCTGGAGGAAGAGCGCGACGGCGCGGTCATGACGCTGACTCGCATCGGCGAAGGCCGAGCGCACCTGTGCCACAACGTTGTCCATGCGGGCCTTCTCCTCCGCGACCTGCTCGGACGTCGGCGTCGGGTGGCCCAGCTCGGGCCAGGGGAGCAGGCCGTCGTTGCTGCCCACGACATGGAGCGTCGCGATGTCGATGCCCTGCCGGCGGAAGGAGACGTTCTCCGGGAAGCCGGCGGACTGCTGCGACGCGACGGTCATGTCGGCGCCGAGGGTGTGACCGGGGCGCGGGAAGAACGTCGAGCGGATGGCCGCAAGACGCTCGAGCGGGTCGTAGGTGCCGTTGTTCGTGCGGTGGCAGTCGGTCCACTCGTTGTCGCCGGGCGTGTAGACGAGCGGCATCGTGAAGCGGTCGAACTGCGTGCGGATCATCGAGAAGTACTCGTTGGTGCACTTCGACGAGCCGTTCTTGATGTCGCCGACGTGGATCGTGAACGACAGGTCCGGCGTCGCGTTGATCTGGTCGACCCACTTCGGGAACGCCGCGACCTGGGCGTCGCCGTAGGGCACGTCACCGATGACGGCGAACTGGTAGTGGCCGTCCTTGGACTGGCCGGGGGCGTCGGTGGCAGTGGATGCGGCAGGCGCAGCCGAGGCGACCGAGGCGAGGGCCGGGAGGACGGCGAGCGCGGCGGCGGCCGCGAGGGCGGAGGTGCGAGAGATCTGCATGACCCTCGTTCTCTCGCACCGCCGCTGAACGGCGCCACCACCAGCGCGTGAACGTCAGGCGTCGAGACGCACCAGCGTGGCGACCATGAGGGCCTTGATCGTGTGCATGCGGTTCTCGGCCTGGTCGAAGACGACCGAGGCCTCGGACTCGAAGACGTCGTCGGTGACCTCGAGCTCCTTGAGCCCGAACTGCTCGTGCACCTCGACGCCGACGGCGGTCTCGAGGTCGTGGAAGGCCGGCAGGCAGTGCATGAACTTGACCTGCGGATTGCCTGTGAGGGCAAGCAGATCCGCGTTGACCTGGTAGGGCCCCAGCCGCTCGATGCGCTCGGCCCAGACCTCCTTGGGCTCGCCCATCGACACCCAGACGTCGGTGTGGACGAAGTCGACGCCGCGCACTCCCTCGGCCACGTCCTCGGTGAGCGTCACCCGCGCACCGGTCTCGGCGGCATACCTCCTCGCGATGGCGACGACGGCCTCGTCGGGCCAGAGCGACCTCGGCGCGACGATGCGCACGTCCATGCCGAGGATGGCCCCGGTGACGAGCAGCGAGTTGCCCATGTTGAAGCGGGCGTCACCGACGTAGGCGAAGGCGATCTGCTCGTCCGGCTTGCCGGCGTGCTCGCGCATGGTCAGGGCGTCGCAGAGGGACTGCGTCGGGTGCCAGTCGTCGGTGAGGCCGTTCCACACCGGGACGCCGGCGAAGGCGCCGAGGGTCTCGACGACGTCGTGCCCGGAGCCGCGGTACTCGATGCCGTCGTAGAAGCGGCCGAGCACGCGGGCCGTGTCCTTGGCCGACTCCTTGTGGCCCATCTGCGAGCCGACCGGGTCGAGATAGGTCGTGCTCGCGCCCTGGTCGGCCGCCGCCACCTCGAACGCGCAGCGGGTGCGGGTCGAGGTCTTGGCGAAGAGCAGTGCGATGTTCTTGCCGGCGAGGCGGCGCTCCTCGCGTCCCTCGCGCTTGGCGGCCTTGAGCTCGGCGGCGAGGTCGAGCAGCGCCCGGAACTCCTCGGGCGTCAGGTCGATCTCCTTGAGGAGGTTGCGGCGGTGGAGTGCGGCGAGCGACATGCACGTGATGGTTTCAGGGTGCGCCGTCGCAGGGCAATCCGGTCTCAGGTGCTCAGGTGCTCAGGTGCTCAGCTGATCGGGTGTCAGGCGTCCGGGCGGCGGCGGAGCAGGCCCAGCCGCCACCGGAGCTGCTCGACCAGGGCCCGGGCCTGGAGCGGCACGAGCACGCGCGGCCCCTCACCGACACAGAAGACGACGTCGTCGAAGCGGTGGATGCCAGGCCGGTGCGCCACCGTGCGGAACGCGTCGCGGGCGGCCCGCAGCTGCGCGACGGTCATGAAGGGCGACGGCTCGTCGGGCTGGTAGCGCGAGCCGAGCGGGTAGTCGCGTCCGGGCCGCCGCGTCATCTCGACGTGGCAGCCGAGCACGTGGCGGACGCCGCGCTGCTCCGCGAAGGCGACGAGCCGGTCGAGGGTGTCGAGGAGCGCGGCGGGGTCCTCGACGTAGATCCGCCCCGGATAGACCGTGTCGCCGGTGTGCAGGAGCCCGGTCAGCGCGTCGTGGACCGCGATCGAGGCCGGGTGGTGGCCGGGGATGCCGAAGACCTCGGCGGTGCGGCCGCCGAGGTCGAGCGCCACCACCTCACTGGGCCAGTCGGTGATGCCGAAGAAGCCGCGCACGGCGTCGAGGTCGTGGCCGACGACCGTCGTGCGCGGGCGCCCGGAGAAGGCTGCGTCGCCGGCCACGTGGTCGCCGTGACCGTGCGTGTGGGCCACGACGACCTCGTATGCCGTGTCGCCCGTCCGCGTGGCCGTGTGGTCCGCGACGAGCCGGTCGACGGTGGACCGGAGCTCAGAGCCGTCGACGGCTCCCGTGTCGAGGAGCAAGGCGCGGTCCTCGCCGAGGAGCAGCAGGATGAACGGCGCCTCGTAGGTGAGGTCCTTGCTCTGCCGGACCAGCACGGTGCCGGGGGCGAGGTGGTGGACCTGGAGGGGCGGGTCGACGAGGTGTCGTGGTGAGGGGGAGCCGTGGATCCACCGGACGTCGGTGTCGAGGGGGACCGCGTCGGGAGCTGACATGCGGCCGATTCTGCACCCGCGAGCGGGCGTCCGGGACGCCGATTTCTTGTGCGGGGTCCGCCTCCGGTAACCTGCCCGACGGAGGATTCGCATAGTGGCCTAGTGCGCACGATTGGAAATCGTGTTGGGATAAAACCCTCGGGGGTTCAAATCCCCCATCCTCCGCCATGACGAACGGCCCCATCGCGCTCAGCGCGGTGGGGCCGTTCGTCATGGCGGAGTCTTCGGGATTTGGGAGGAGGCCCGATGCCGCCCGCCGCGAGGAACGAGCGGCCCCTCCGGCCTCGGGCCGACGGTTCCCCCATCCCCGCGGACGAGAGTGTCCCTGACCAAGCGGGTCTGCGACCGGCTGCGCGGGTCGTGGACCGGTGGGACGGACACCGCACGCTGATGGGGACCGGCCTGACGGCATACGCCCTCGAAAAGCGCGCGACCGCTGTCGGTGGGGCGCGGCAGACTTCTCCGGTGAGCTCGACCAGCCCCGCCCCCGCCCGACCGCGGCTGTCCTCGTTCTGGCACGACCTGCCGCGCGAGGGCAAGCTGCTCATCTCGACCGTCGTCTTCCAGTCGATGGGCACCGGGCTCGTCCTGCCGTTCATGGTGGTCTACCTCCACGAGGTGCGCGGCATCTCGCTCGAGACGGTGGGCCTGCTGCTGGCCCTGCAGGCCGGGGTGGGCATCGTGCTCGTCACGCCCGCCGGCGCGCTCATCGACCGCATCGGCCCGCGCAGGGTCTACGCGAGCAGCCTCGTCGCGCTCATGGTCGCCGACGTCGTGCTGGCGTTCGCGACGACGACGGGCCAGGCGGCGGCGGCGCTCGTGCTCATGGGCTACGGCTTCGGCATCGTGTGGCCCGCGTCGAGCGCGCTCATCGGCAACCTCATCCCGACCGAGCAGCGTCAGCGCTACTTCGGCATCAACTTCACGCTGCTCAACCTCGGCATCGGCATCGGCGGCATCGTCGGCGGCCGGTTCGTCGACGTCTCGCGCCCGGGCACCTTCGTGACGATCTACCTGCTCGACGCCCTGAGCTACGTGCCGGGGCTGTTCATCCTGCTCGTCTCGCTGCGTCACGCCCGTGACCGGGTGCAGCGACCGGTCGACGCGGACGCGGCCCAGGTCTCCTACCTCGCGCTGCTGCGCGACCCGAGGCTGCGGGCGCTGCTGCTGCTCGCCGCGGTGGCGGCCCTCGTCAGCTACCCCCAGCTCAACGCGGGGATGCCGGCCTACGCCCGCGCCGAGGGCCGCATCTCCACCGAGGGGCTCGGCTACGCGTTCGCGGCCAACACCCTCGTCATCGTCGTGCTGCAGCTCTTCGTCCTCCAGCGCATCGAGGGGCGGCGCCGCACGCGCGTCACCGTCGTCATGGCCCTGACGTGGATGGTGGCCTGGGCGCTGCTCGGCGCGACGTCGCTCGTTCCCGGCACCGTCACGGCGACGATCCTGCTCGCCGCGTGCGCCGGCGTCTTCGGTCTCGGCGAGACGATGCTCCAGCCGACGAGCGCCGCGATGATCAACGACCTCGCGCCCGACCACCTGCGCGGCCGCTACAACGCGCTGAGCTCGCTCATGTTCTCGGTGGCCTTCGTCGTCGGGCCCGTCGTGTCGAGCCTGCTCATCGGCCGCCACCTCGGACTGGTCTACGTCGGGTTCCTCGTCGGAGGGTGTGCGGTGCTGGCCGTCATCGCGCTCCTCGTCGAGCGGCGCCTGCCGCCTCACGTCAACGGCGTGCGCGAGCCCGCGCCGGTGGGCGTGGGGGTGCCGGCAGCGACGGACGGGGCGATTTCCGGCTGACGTCGGCGGCGGCATACACTGGCCGTCGGCACCCCGCGTGGTGGTACCTCTCCGAACTCCCCCAGGGCAGGAATGCAGCAAGGGTAGGAGAGCTCTTCCAGGTACGCGGGGTGTCCCTTTGTCCCCGCGAGGCAGCCCTCGTGGGCGCAGTCGGTCGCCTCAGCGCGGGGGTGCGGTGGTCGTCCCGACGCGCAGCTCCACGCGCTGGGTGACGCTGCGGGCCCGCGTGCCGTCGAGCCGCTTGCGCACGAGCGTGCCGAGGATGCGGCCCTTCTCGCGGCCGTGCTGGTCCATCGTCGTGAGGCGGTGGGGGAGCCACGGCAGGTCGACGCCGTCGAAGCCGGTCACGCTGAGGTCCTCGGGCACGCGCAGGCCGAGCTCCTCGGCGGCCGCGATGACGCCCGCCGCGATGACGTCCGACTGGGTGACGACGGCCGTGGGGCGCTCCCGCTCCGGCACGTCGAGGAGCAGCCGCCCGGCGATGGTGCCCCCTTCGAACGACGACCCGTCGCCGGTCTGCACGGCGGGCGCGTCGGGCCCGAAGACGTCGCGGAAGCCGAGCAGTCGACCGACACTGGGGGCGTGGGCCTCGGCGGGGTCGACCTCGTCGTCCGGCACCGGCCCCGCGACGCTCGTCGAGAGCAACGGCATGGCGACGTGGGCCACCCGGCGATGGCCGAGCGAGTGGACGTGCCGGGCGATCTCGGCGCCCGCGGCACGCTCGTCGACCCGCACCTGGGTGATGCGCCGGTCGCTCGGGACACCGGTGCTGAACATCGGTATGCCGCGTGCGGCCAGGTGCTCCACCGCCGGGTTCTCGCCCGGCCCGCAGAGGGAGAAGACCACGGCGTCGAGGGCGAGGGGCGCGAGCTGCGGCACGACGGACTCCCCGTCGCCGCTGGGCTGCCCGATGAGGAGCATCCCGGTGGGGACCGCCTCGAGCACCTCTGCCAGGCCGTCGAGCACCGCGATGGCGAACGGATCACGGAACGCCATGCGCAGGCGACCCTCGACGAGGACCCCGATCGCACCTGAACGCCCCTGTCGCAGTGAGGAGGCCAGCGGGTTCGGTCCGGTGAACCCGAGCTCGGTGGCCGCTTCCCTCACCCGCACGCCGGTGGCCTCGGCCACCGGGCCCTTGCCGCTGAAGACGAGCGATGCGGTCGACACCGAGACGCCGGCGCGCTCGGCGACGTCGCGGAGCGTCGGGCGGGCTTGACCTCGGGCAACCATGGGAGGCATGCTATCGAAACGTTTCGAGTCGAATCGTTTCGAACGGACTCGTGAACTCACCGACCATCGACAGGCGACCCCGGTGGGGCCGCAGGTCGCGCCAGCGTGCGCCGCCGACCCCCGCCCGTGGTGTCGTCGACCCTGAGAGGCTTGATCCATGTCCGTCGTCAGCGCTCCGCCGGTCAGCACCGTCCGCGCAGCCCGCACCGCCGTCTTCGCGGCCTTCGCCGTCAACGGAGCTGCCTTCGCGGCGTTCGCCTCCCGGGTCCCGGACATCAAGCACGCGCTGGGACTCTCGGCCGGGGCCCTCGGCCTGACCCTGCTGGCAGCCTCCCTCGGGTCGGTCATCGGACTGCCCCTCTCCGGCTGGATCGTCCACCGCCTCGGGGCGGCCCGCACGCTCCTGGGTGCCGCCATCATCCAGAGCGTCGGCCTCGTCGGCGTCGGGATCGGCGTCGACGTCGCCGGCACCCGTGCCGTCGTCATGGCCGGGCTCGTGCTCGTCGGCATCGGTACCGGCGTCTTCGACGTGTCGATGAACCTCGAGGGCGCCGAGGTCGAGCGCTTTCTGGGCCGCGCGATCATGCCCCACTTCCACGCCGCCTTCAGCGGCGGCACGGTGGTCAGCGCCCTCATCGGCGCGGGGCTGTCGTTCCTGCACGTGCCCGTCGCCGCCCACCTGCTCGGCGTCGTCGTGCTGCTCCTGCTCATGACCCCGTGGTTCCTCCGTGCGTTCCTGCCCCGGTCGGTCGAGACGGACGAGACCGGCGCCGAGGTGCGCTCCGAGGCCGGCATCGGCGCTGCCTGGCGCGAGCCGCGCACCCTGCTCATCGGCGTCGTCGTCCTCGCGGCCGCCTTCACCGAGGGCACGGCCAACGACTGGGTCGCGGTGGCGCTGTCCGACGGCTACGGCCTCGAGCGCTGGGTCGGCGTCGTCGGCTTCGCGGTGTTCCTCACCGCCATGACCGCCGGACGGCTCCTGGGCACCCGCGTCCTCGACCGGCGCGGCCGCGTGCCCGTCCTGCGCGTCCTGTTCGTCTCCGCCGTCGTCGGCTGCCTGCTGGTCGTCTTCGGGGGCCCCGTTCTCGCGTTCGTCGGTGCGGCCATCTGGGGTGTCGGGGCGAGCCTCGGCTTCCCCGTCGGCATGAGCGCGGCGGCCGACGACCCGAAGCGGGCGGCTGCCCGGATGAGCGTCGTCTCGACCATCGGCTACACGGCGTTCCTGGCCGGCCCGCCGCTGCTCGGCTTCCTCGGCGACCACGTCGGCGTGCTGCACTCGCTGCTCGTCGTCGGCGCGATGGCGGTCGTGGCCCTCGTCGCGATCCCCGCCATCCGCGAGCCCGCCCGCCCCCGGGTGGAGTGAGCACCCAGCCCCACCGGCTCCCCGTCGAGTGGCCGCCCCGCCCCACGAGTCACGTGACGGTTGGAGCCAAGCACGCCAACTCGGCCGGGGCTGGTTTGGTGCGGTGGTCTGGGTCTTCGGAGCGCGCCAAGTCAGCCGGGGTTGGCTTGGTGCGGTGGTCTGGGTCTTCGGAGCGCGCCAACTCGGCCGGGGGTGGCTTGGTGTGGCGGTCTGGGTCGTCGGAGCGCGCCAACTCAGCCGGGGCTGGCTTGGTGCGGCGGTCTGGGTATTCGGAGTGCGCCAAGTCAGCCGGGGCTGGCTTGGTGCGGCGTTCCGGTCTCCGGAGCGCGCCGACTCGGCCGGGGGTGGGTCCTAACGGGGTTCCTCAGCCCTCCGGCATCGCTGACTCGCGTGGCCTCGTGGTCCCGCGAGCCACAACAGTCCCTGGAGCACGTGTGACGACGGGGCCACTCGAGTTGGTTGGTGGCGTGGGTTCAGAAGTACTCGGTGATGAAGGGCTGGCACGCGAAGACCGCGTCGAGGGCGGCGTCGCCGTCCGCCGTGCCGTCCGCGGCGAGGCGCGCCTGACGCAGGTGAGACACCGACCAGCCGCACCACAGTGCCGACAGCCCACGCGCGCCGACCCGCAGCGCACCCTCCCGCCGCGCGCCGACCCGCAGCGCGGCTTCTGAGCCCCGCTCGCCTGCGCTGTCGCCGTCACCCCCGCCTGCTTCGTTCGAGGTGATCGCGGCGCCCAGCCGGGGCCCGGCATCACCTCGAACCGGGAGGTCGGCGGTGCGGGTGGCGGTGCCGCGGCCGCCGGACACCGACAGGGTCCAGCTCCCGGAGTTGGCCGGAGCCTCGGGGTCGTCGACGAGCAGGTCCACCGTCGCCGTGGTGTGGGGCGCGAACCCCCGCTCACCGAAAGCCGCGGCGAGGTCGATGACCCGTCCCATCCACGGGACCTGCTGCACCTCGGCCGCCGGCAGACCTCCGAGGACGAGCGTCACCGGGTCGCGCGGGTCGAGGAAGGTGTGCACGGTCGGGGCAGCCGAGGATCCCGACCCGACGACACCCCACAGCACCGCCGCGTCCTCCGGCGTCGTCGCGACGAGGTCCTCGACCGTGACGGTCTGGTCGGACAGGTCGTAGACGACGAAACCGCCGTCGGTGACGTAGGCGATCAGCTCGTCGCGCTCCAGCATCCCCGCGAGGGCCGAGACCGACCGGACCATCGGTCCGCTGACCCCGTGCCGGGCGTTCGCCTCGCGGTCGAGGTCGTGCATCCACTGCGCATCGCCGGGACGAGCCGGCCGAAGTCCGGTCGACCGACCGCGCCCCGGGCCGGAGGCGCCGAGCTCGCGCAGGAGGTGGGCGGCATACGTCGTGCGTGTCTGGACGCCGCCGATCTCGTAGCCGGACCGGCGGTAGAGCGTGGCCGTGGTCGGGAAGAGGCACGACACGACGTCGCCGAGCTCGCCCATCCGCGTGATGAGGGCGCGCGTCAGCGTGGTGGCCACCCCGCGGCCGCGGGCGCTGGGCTCGACGTAGACGCCCGCGACGCCACCCATCCGCAGGTGCCGTCCACCCCACGCCTGCTCGTAGGGCCGGATGCGACCCGCCGCGAGGACGGTGTCGGAGTCGTCGACCACCGCGATCATCCGTCCGCCGAGCGTCTCGGCGGAGACCCGCTGCCACCAGGCCTCGCCGCCGGAGCCGAGCGGCCCGAACGACCGGCCACGGATCGCCAGGACGGCAGGGAGGTCGGCGTCGACGACGTCTCTGGTGCGCAGCTCGCTCATGGCCCCGAACCTAGCCACCGGCCGACGACCGGGGCGACCGGGTTGTGCCAGGGACGGGGGGATCAGGCCCGGTGCGCGTAGGTCAGACGTCGCACCTTCGAGACCGACCAGGCGAGCACGGCGTAGACGACCCAGCTCACGACCGAGAGCCAGGTGTAGTTCCCGGCCTTGGTCAGCACCGCCAGGACCGAACCGAGGACGACGACGGTGAGGGCGGGCACGGCATACCAGATCGCGACCATCTGGGGCCGCAGCACGAAGGTGGGGGAGCCACGGAAGGCGGCCAGCACGTTGCCGGCGACGACGAGCACGAGGACGAGCCAGAGCGACAGCAGTGCGCTGGCCGGGAGCGATCCGACCGCCGCGGCGACACCGACCCAGCCGCCGAGGACGACGACGGTCAGTGCGGTCGGAAGCGTGACGTGCGCAACCGCCTCGGTGACCTCGGTGGTGCCGAGCAGCGAGGGGGTCCCGACGTTGTCGGCCTGCAGGCGCAGCCCCTCCGACCAGGCGCCGAAGCCGAGGTAGAGCGGGAGCAGGCCGATGGTCGCGGCGATGCTCGGAGCCGCCGGCTGCGTGAAGGCCCACGTGATGACCGCGCCGCCCAGCAGGGTCAGCCCGAGGCCGGAGAGGAAGGCGCCGGGCGTGCGCCGCAGGCCGAGGACGTCGCGTCGCACGAGCACGCTGAACGGTCGTCCGGGCCGCAGGCGCGCCATGCGGCCGTGCCGGACCGGCCGGGTGAGGGCGAGCCGCGCCGTGCGGAGGTTGCCGGTCAGGGCCGAGCCGGCCATCGTCGAGGTGTTGGCCGAGTGCGCGCGCAGGGACTCCGCGTGCAGCTCGCGCAGGGCGTCTGGCACCCGCCACAGCAGGCTGAGGCTGCGGTCGGGACCTGGCCAGGACCGGACCTGCGACCAGAGCCAGAGCCGGCTGGCGAGCACGCCGAGCGCAGTGCCTACGACGGTCGTCACGATGATCGTCACGACGCCGGCGAGGTGGGCGAAGGCGAGGCCCGCGCCGATGGTCAGGCCGCTCAGCGCCCCGACGAAGAGGCCGCCGACTGCCGCGTAGCGCCACCACCGACGCAGCGCGAGTGCACGGTCGAGCGGTGCGGGCAGCACAAGGTCGATCCACGGCATGGGCGGCACGACCGGCCCGCGGAAGCGCCCGGCGAAGACGACGGCCCCGAGCAGGGCCGCCACCGACGCGACGAGGAGGGCCACCGCCACGGGGGAGCGCAGCTGCTCCCCGAGCGAGCCGGCGTCGGACGTGCGGAACACCGCCTGGACGATCGGCAGGCCGTAGACGAGGGCGCCGAGGAAGAGGACGTAGCCGGCATACAGCCCCTGCTGGCGAGCCTTGCGTGCGGCGTCGCCGCCGATGACCCAGTCGGCCTGGCCGAGCAGGTCGTGGTCGTCGTAGTCGACCTCGGTCCCCGTCGGGACCGGCGCCAACGGGAGCTGCGCCAACGGGACCTGCGGCGTGGGTTCGGGAGCCTTCGGGTCGTATGCCGTGTGGCCCGGTCGTGGCTTCGGTGCTGGCTTGGCGCCGGCCGGCTTCTTGCGCTTGCTCATGCGGCGTCCCGGCTCAGCGCGCCGGCACGACGTCGACGACGCGAGTCGCGAGGGCGGCCGTCAGCTCGGGATCGTGGCAGGCCATGACGACGGTGGCGCCGGTCTGCGTGCGCTCGCCGATGAGGGCCGCGACGACCTGGCGCTTGGCGGTGTCGAGACGCTGCTCGGGCTCGTCGAGCAGCACGACGCTCGCCGGGCGCGAGAAGGTCAGCGCGAGTCGGAAGAGCTGCTCCTGCCCCGACGACAGCTCGTGCGGGAAGCGGTCGTCGAGGTGGGCGATGCCGAGGCGGTCGAGCAGGGCCTGGCTGCGCTCGTCGGACGTCGCGGGCTCGCCGCCCCACGTCGAGTCGATGAGCACGAGGTGGTCGACCAGTGTCAGGTCACGGTAGGTCGTCGGGGCGCCGAGCAGGGCTGCGACGGCGGCGCGGACGGCCCGGTCGCGCTCGTCGGCCTCCCGGCCGCCGATGGTCGCGGTGCCGGTGCTCGGCGCGAGGAGACCGCCGATGATGCGCAGCAGGGTCGTCTTGCCCGAGCCGTTGGGGCCGCGCAGGACGATGCACTCGCCGGGGTCGGCGCTGACGTCGGTGGGCAGCAGCAGGGTCGTCTCGTCGATCGTCTTGCCGACGCCCTCGGCGCGCACCTCGCCGGCCAGCACTGCGACCGCACCCATCTGAACCCATCCCTTCGCTGCACCGCTCGGACCGGCTGGTCCGTCGGAGGCCACCGTATGCCGCGCGGCTCCGAGCGCGCTGACCCTGCGGCGCCGAGCAGGCTCGCGCTCGCCCGTCGGGACAGCTCCGCCGAGGACGAACCTCGCGGTCAGCCCTGTGCGCTGACCGGAGGACCGACGACGAGCGCGACGCCGGTCAGGGCGGCCACGGCGACGACGCCCACCGCGACGGCGACGACCGGACGGGCGAGGAGCGTCGCCACGACCCGCTCGGCCGGGTTGGTCGGCGCGTCCCCGTCACGGCCGAGCCGCCAGCCGCCCTCGAGGCGACCGCGCCGCTCGAGCCGGCGCTCCCACCAGACCGTGAGGAAGGGCGGGACGGCGCTGAGCAGTCCGAGCAGGCCCTCGCGCGCCGTCCAGCGCTGGTTGACCCAGAGCAGGACCGTGACGAGGCAGAAGGCGATGAAGACGACGCCGTGGACGAGACCGAAGACCTGCACCCCGAGCTCGGTCGTGCGGGTGACGTACTTGAGGACCATGCCGAGCAGGAGCAGGGCCCACGTGACCACCTCCGCGAGGGCGAGCCGGCGGTAGAGGGTGCGAGGCGTCATGCGGGGTCTCCTACGTCGTGTCGTACTCAGGTCGCCCCAGTCTCACCCAACGCCGTGGCCGACACCCAATCGGTCGCGGCTGCGCCCTGCCGCCTCACCCCTCGCGTCGGGCGAGCGTCAGGGCGAAGTCGCCGTCGGTGTCGGTCCACGCCCGCTCGACGGAGAAGCCGGCCGCGGCCAGCTCGTCGCGCAGGCGCTCCGGGCGGAACTTCGTCGAGATCTCGACGCGGATCTCCTCCCCGTGCGCGAGGTCGAAGACGAGGTCGGCCCCGGGGATGGTGACCCTCTGGGGCATGTCGGCCCGCAGCCGCAGGTCCATGCGCTCCTGACGCGGGTCCCAGAACGGGACGTAGGAGAAGGCGTCGACGTCGAAGTCGGCGCCGAGCTCGCGGTTGAGCACCTCGAGGCAGTTCGTGACGAACGCGGCGGTGATGCCGCTGCTGTCGTCGTAGGCGCTGATGAGCCGGTCGGTGCTCTTGACGAGGTCGGTGCCGAGCAGGAACCAGTCGCCGGGCTCGAGGCTGTCGTGCAACGCCCCGAGGAAGGCTGCCCGCTCCTCGACGTAGAAGTTGCCGATGGTCCCGCCGAGGAACGCGACGAGACGCCGGCCACCGCGGGGCAGGTGCCCGAGGTGGAGCGTGAAGTCGCCGACGAGGGCCTCGACCCGCAGTGACGGGTAGCGCTCGGACAGCATGGCGGCCGCGTCGCGCAGGGTCTGCTCGGAGACGTCGACCGGGACGAACCGCTCGAGGCTGCCGACGGCGGCGAAGGCGTCGAGCAGCGTGCGGGTCTTGTCGCTCGTGCCGCTGCCGAGCTCGACCACGGTCGTCGCGTCGCAGGCGGCGACGATGTCGGCGGCGTGGTCGCGCAGGATCGCCCGCTCGCACTCGGTGGGGTAGTACTCCGGCAGGCGCGTGATCTCGTCGAAGAGGTCGGAGCCGACGTCGTCGTAGAGCCACTTGGGCGGCAGGGTGCGCGGCTGCGAGCCGAGACCGCGGCGGACGTCGTCGACGAGGGCCCCGGAGGCCCAGTCGGGGTCGAGCGCGACGGTGACGACGGGTTCACGAGCGGTCACGGGCGGACACCTCCATCAGCGAGCCGGACACCGGACAGCGCCCAGCGCGAGCCCGGAGGGAAGAAGTTGCGGTAGGTGGCCCGGGCGTGGCCGGGCGGGGTGAGCGCGCAGCCGCCGCGAAGGACCATCTGGCCCGACATGAACTTGCCGTTGTACTCGCCGATGGCCCCGGCCGGCGGGTGGTAGCCCGGGTAGGCGAGGTAGGCCGAGCTCGTCCACTCCCAGCAGTCGCCGTAGACCTGGCGCAGGTGTCCCGTCGGCGGCCCTGCCGCCCGGGGATGGAAGGTCTCGGTGTCGGCGAGGTTGCCGCCCACGCCCGAGGCGTCGGCCTGCCCGTCGGCGACGACGGCGTGCTCCCACTCGCCCTCGGTGGGCAGGCGTCGGCCGCACCAGGTGGCGTAGGCGTCGGCCTCGTAGTGGCTGACGTGGCTGACGGGCAGCCCGGGGTCGACCGGACGGGTGCCGCTCAGGGTGTGCTCGAACCAGACCCCGTCGACCTCGCGCCAGTAGAACGGCGCGCGCCAGCCCTCGGCGCGCACCTTGGCCCACCCGTCGGAGAGCCACAGCTCGTGCCGGTCGTAGCCGCGGTCGGCCATGAACTCGAGCCACTCGCCGTTGGTGACGAGCCGGTCGGCGAGGCGGTAGGGCTCGAGCCACTGCTGGTGCGGCGGGAGCTCGTTGTCGAAGCTGAAACCACCGCCGCGGTGCCCGACCTCGACGAGGCCGCCCTCGACGTCGACCCAGCCCAACGGGTCGGGAGCCGACGGCGCGAGGGGGCTCCCGGCATACGCCGGCTGGAGGGGGTTGACCGACAGGACGTGCTTGATGTCCATGAGGAGCAGCTCCTGGTGCTGCTGCTCGTGGTGGAAGCCGAGCTCGATGGTCGAGGCGAGCTTCTCGAGCGAGCCGCCGTCGAGCGTCGTCACGAGGTCGCGCATGCGGGCGTCGACGTCGGCGCGGTAGAGGCCGACGTCGTGGGCGCCGGGACGGGTGATGAAGCCGCGCTCGGCACGGGCGTAGCGCGGCCCGACCCCCTCGTAGTAGCTGTTGAAGAGGAACCAGTACTGGTCCTGGTAGGGCTTGAACGACGGCTCGTGGTCGGCGAGCACGAAGGTCTCGAAGAACCACGTCACGTGGGCGCGGTGCCACTTCGTCGGCGACACGTCCGGCATGGACTGGACGGTCTGGTCCTCGGGCGAGAGCGGTGCGGCGAGCGTCTCGGTGTGCGCTCGCACCTCGTCGAATCTGGTGACGAGGGTGTCGGCGTCCCAGGTCGGGTCGGGCATGGTGTCCTCCTCCGTCCGGCCGTCGCTTGGGTCGCTCGACGAGCCGGTGCATCGACCCTAGGCACACCCGCCGACAGCCGCCCCTCGGAACGTCGCTCCGTAAGGAGCTGTTCACCCTTTCGCCGTCGGTGCGCCGCCGCTCCGGTCGGTGTTCCCGGCGTTCCCGGGCGTCGGTCCCGACGGTTAGGGTTTCGGGCATGGCCACCGCCCTGTACCGCCGCTACCGGCCCGAGAGCTTCGCCGACGTCATCGGCCAGGAGCACGTGACGGAGCCGCTCATGCAGGCGCTGCGCACGGGACGGGTCAACCACGCCTACCTCTTCAGCGGCCCCCGCGGCTGCGGCAAGACGACGAGCGCGCGCATCCTCGCGCGCTGCCTCAACTGCGAGGAGGGCCCCACGCCCACCCCGTGCGGCAGGTGCGACTCGTGCGTGGCGCTCGCACGCGGCGGATCCGGCTCGGTCGACGTCATCGAGATCGACGCGGCCAGCCACGGCGGCGTCGACGACGCCCGTGACCTGCGCGAGCGGGCCTCCTACGGCCCCGCGCAGAGCCGCTTCAAGATCTACATCATCGACGAGGCGCACATGGTGACGCCGCAGGGCTTCAACGCGCTGCTCAAGATCGTCGAGGAGCCGCCGGAGCACGTGAAGTTCGTCTTCGCCACGACCGAGCCGGAGAAGGTCATCGGCACGATCCGCTCGCGCACGCACCACTACCCGTTCCGGCTCGTCCCCCCGGCCAAGCTCACGAGCTACATGGAGCGGCTGCTCGAGGCCGAGCACGTCGCGACCCAGCCGGGAGTGCTCAGCTTCGTCACGCGCGCGGGCGGTGGCTCCGTGCGCGACTCCCTCTCGGTGCTCGACCAGCTGATCGCCGGCTCGGGGCCCGAGGGCCTGACCTACGACGGCGCGGTGTCGCTGCTCGGCTTCACCGACGGCGAGCTGCTCGACAGCACCGTCGACGCGCTGGCCGCGGGCGACGGGGCCGCCACCTTCCGCCAGGTCGACCGGGTCATCGAGTCCGGACACGACCCGCGCCGCTTCGTCGAGGACCTCCTCGAGCGGCTGCGCGACCTCATCATCGTGGCTGCGATCCCCGAGGGCGCCGGCCAGGTGCTGCGGGGCGTCCCAGAGGACCAGCTCGAGCGCATGCGGGTGCAGCAGGCGGGCTTCGGGCCGGGCGCTCTCTCGCGCGCGGCCGACATCGTCAACACCGGCCTGACCGAGATGACCGGTGCCACTGCGCCACGCCTCCAGCTCGAGCTGATCTGTGCGCGCATCCTGCTGCCGGCCGCCTCCGGCGAGCAGGGGTATGCCGCCCGCCTCGACCGCCTCGAGCGTCGCCTCGACGTCGGGGGAGTCCCCACCGCCGCCCGCTCCGAGGCGTCCGCGCCGGCGGGGCGCGCCCCGGCGCCCGCACCCGCCGCGACGGCCCCGCCGCGCACCGTCTCCGACTACACCCCGCCGTCGAGCGGGGGGTCCGGCTCCTCGCACGCCGCGGGTGGCATGGGCGGCGGCGGGCGGAGCGTCGGTGTCGAGACCGCGGCGGCATCCGCATCTGTCGCGCCGGAGGCGCAGGCCGCACCGGGATCACCGGGTGGGCATCCCGGCTCGCAGCCGCAGGGCCAGCCGAGCCCGCACGACCAGCAGGGCCAGCAGGGCCAGGCCGGGCACGCAGGCCCCACGGGCGCGGGTCCGGGCGATGCAGGACGGGTCGATGCCGCGCGGGCCGAGGCCGGCGCTCCGTCCGTCATGGCCCCTGCCGAGTCGGTCGGAGGCCCCTCCGTCGTCGAGCCGACGGGTGGTGCCCAGCACCTGGCCGGAGCATCCGAGCAGGTGCGGGCGGGTGGGTCCAACGAGCCGGACACCTCCGGCACCACGGGCGCCGAAGCCCAGCCGACCAGCGCTCCCGACGCGTCCGGTGACAGCGCGCAGGGCGGCTCGACCGGCGGCATGGACACCGACGCCATCCGGCGGGCGTGGCCCAACGTGCTCGGTCGGATCTTCACGATGCGCCGCATCACGTGGACCTTCGTCTCGCAGAACGCCCAGGTCATGGCCTTCGACGGCCGCAAGCTGACGCTCGGCATCGCGACGGCGGGTCTGACCCAGACCTTCCGGGCCGGCAACCACTCCGACATCGTGCGCCAGGCGCTCATCGACGAGCTCGGGGTCGATGCCGTCGTCGACGGCATCCACATGGACGCCGTCTCGCAGCAGGCCCCCGTCGCGCCGCCGCCGGGCTCGGTCCCGGTGGGCCTGCCCGACCCGCCGAGCAAGGGCGAGCCGGTCGGCCCCGTCGACGGCGGGCAGGGAGTGACCCCCCAGGGCGGCGCAGGAGGCGCCGGCGGCGCCGGGCGCTCCTCGTGGGGTGATGCCGGCGCGGGGCATGAGTCCGCCGGCCCCGGCAGCACCACCTCCAACGGGACCGGCGGCACGGGTGGGGGAGCAACCGGCAACGCCTCGGCCGCCGGGTCACGAGGCGCGACGGCGCTCGCCGACGCCGGACTGAGCCCGGTCGCGGGGCGGTCGCTGCAGGACAACGCCGGGTGGGGCTCGGCGACGGGTCCGGCGCCCGACTGGGCCACGGGTCCCTCGACGGCCGCACCGGCGGCTGCCTCGGGCGGGGCCACGGCCGCCGCTGCGCCCGGTGCCGGGTCCGCGCCGCCAGAGGCGCCCACGGACTCCGCGGTGCGCGGCGCCAGCGCCGTGCGTCAGTCCTTCGCCCAGGCCCGTTCGCGTGCCGGTGACGCCCGGTCCGCCGACGACGACCAGCCGCGCCAGCCCGTCACCGACGACTCGGCCGTGAGCGACGACGACGAGGACATCGAGCAGTCGGGCGACGTCGGGCGCTCCGTCATCGAGAAGGTCCTCGGCGGCCGCGTCGTGCAGGAGCTCGAGAACTGACCCCGTCCGACTCGGCCGCCGGGGCCGGCGGTCGGGTGTGACGACGGGGCCACTCGACGGTGTGGTGGGGCAGTCATGGCTGTCCTCAGGTTGCTGCGGCGTCGCGCCACAGGATCTGCTGCGATCGCCAGTTCCCCTCCGGCGCAGGGGTGTTCGGGGGTAGCGTCGGAGCGTGACCTTCGAGGTTGCGGCCGACGCCTACAACCGCTTCATGGGGCGCTACTCAGGGCCGCTCGCCGAGCGGTTCGCCGACTGGTCCGGTGTGTCAGGACCCGGTCGGGCGCTCGACGTGGGCTGTGGGACGGGAGCCCTGACCCGCGTCCTCATCGAGCGGCTCGGGGTCGACGGCGTGTCTGCGGTCGACCCGTCCCAGTCGCTGCTCGTCGCGCTGCGGCAGTCGTTCCCGACTCTCGACGTGCAGGTGGCGACGGCCGAGCAGCTGCCCTACCCCGACGACCTCTTCGACCACGTGCTCGCGCAGCTCGTCGTCAGCTTCATGCCGGACCCGGCACTCGGCCTGCGCGAGATGGCTCGCGTCACGCGGCCCGGGGGCACGGTGTCGGCGTGCGTGTGGGACCTCGCCGGCGGTGGCGCCCCGCTCACCGCGTTCTGGCGGGCGGCGCGGGACCTCGACCCGGAGGTCGACGACGAGTCGAGCATGCCGGGGGCCCGCGAGGGTGACCTGGCGCGCCTCTGCGACGAAGCGGGGCTCAACCAGATCGAGGACACCGCCCTGACCGTCACCGTGCGGCACCCCACGTTCGAGGACTGGTGGGGGCCCTACACGTTCGGGGTGGGTCCGGCGGGCGCGCACGTGCTCAGCCTCGACGACGTGGCCAGGGTCCGCCTGCGCGAGCACTGCCGCGAGCTGCTGCCGGAGCCGCCGTTCTACATCATGGCCACCGCGTGGGCGGTGCGCGCCCGCGCCTGAGCCGGGCACACGGCATACCAAGGGGTGGTCACCGAGCGGCTGGGACGGACGCCCCACCCCGGGTGGCCCGCGCCCGGCCCTAGGCTGTGCCCCATGTTCTACAGCCTCGGGCGCAACCTCCTGTACCCGCTGTCCCATGCGCTGTACCGGCCCACCATCGAGGGCAAGGAGAACATCCCGCGCGAGGGCGGCGTCATCGTCGCGAGCAACCACCGCTCGTTCATCGACTCCTTCGCCATCCCGCTCGCCTCGCCGCGACAGGTGCGCTTCCTCGCCAAGGAGGAGTACTGGACGGGCCCGGGCGTCGGCGGCTTCCTGCGCAAGGGCTTCTTCAGCGCCGTCGGCATGGTGCCGGTCAACCGCCACTCCGCGACCGCGGCGCAGGAGAGCCTCGACACCGCGCTCGAGGTGCTCCGCGCGGGCGACGCGTTCGGGATCTACCCGGAGGGCACGCGCTCGCGCGACGGCCGGCTCTACCGCGGCCGCACCGGCGTCGCGTGGCTCGCGCTGACCGCGCAGGTGCCGATCGTGCCGGTCGGGCTCATCGGCACCGAGGACATCCAGCCGGTCGGGGCGCGCTTCCCGCGGCTGGCGAAGGTCACGGTGCGCTTCGGCGAGCCGATCGGGGTCGAGGAGTATGCCGGCATGCCCGCCGGCAAGGCCCGGCGCCTGCTCACCGACCGCGTGATGGAGGCGATCGCCGGGCTGAGCGGCCAGGAGCGCGTCGACTCCTACAACGAGGTGCCGGGCGGCGAGCCCGCGGTCTGAGCGGTCGGGCCGTTCCCGCCCGGTGCACCGGTCCGCGCCGCGTTGCAGATGCGACGTAGTCGCATCTAGCGTGGGCCCGTGACCCTGACGTCCTCGCGCCCGCTCTCGAGCCCTTCGCTGCTCGAGCGCCTGTCGCGCGACGACCGCCGCAGCCTGCTCGGCATGGGCGGCTTCGTGCTGCTGCTCCACGTCGTCGGTTGGGGTCTGCTCCTCGGGGTCGTCGCGCCGCACGAGTACCGCGTCGCGGGCCAGCTCTTCGGGGTCGGGCTCGGGGTCACGGCCTACACCCTCGGCATGCGCCATGCCTTCGACGCCGACCACATCGCCGCGATCGACAACACGACCCGCAAGCTCCTCGGCGAGGACCGGCCCGCGATGAGTGTGGGCTTCTGGTTCAGCCTCGGCCACTCCTCGGTCGTCTTCGTGATGGTGATGCTGCTCGCTCTCGGCATCCGCGCGCTCGCGGGCGCGCTCGCCGACGGCGGCTCGCGGCTCCAGCAGCTCACCGGCATCTGGGGCACGACCGTGTCGGGCGTCTTCCTCGTCCTGATCGGCCTGGTCAACCTCGCCGCGCTCGTCGGCATCGTCAAGGTGCTCCGCCGCATGCGCGCCGGGCACTTCGACGAGGCCGAGCTCGAGCGGCAGCTCGACAAGCGCGGCTTCCTCAACCGCCTCCTCGGCCGCGTCACGCGGGCCGTGCGCAAGCCGTGGCACATGTATCCCGTCGGCCTGCTCTTCGGGCTCGGCTTCGACACCGTGACCGAGGTCGGGCTGCTCGTCATCGCCGGGGGAGCCGCCGCCGCGTCCCTGCCCTGGTATGCCGTCCTGACCCTTCCCGTGCTCTTCGCCGCGGGCATGTCGCTCCTCGACAGCATCGACGGGTCGTTCATGAGCCTCGCCTACGGCTGGGCCTTCAACCGCCCGGTGCGCAAGATCTACTACAACCTCACCGTCACCTCCCTGTCGGTCGCCGTCGCGCTCGTCATCGGGCTCATCGAGCTGGTCGGCCTGCTCGACGAGAAGCTCGACATCACGACAGGGCCGGTCGCCTGGGTCGGGCGGATCGACCTCGGCGACATCGGCTACTGGATCGTCGGCCTCTTCGTCGTCACGTGGGCGGTGTCCCTGGCCGTGTGGCGGTTCGGGCGCATCGAGGAGCGGTGGTCGCAGGGGCTCGCCGACTGACCGGTCGGTCGGGGCGCAGGGGCGCAGGGGCCAGGGGCGCAGAGGCTCGGCGGCTCAGGAGGGCGGATCCGCCCGCTTCGCCTCGTTGATGGCGGCCCGGAAGTGCGGGATCGCCGCCTCGATCGACGCCGGCGTCGCGGTGAGGCAGATCCGGAACCAGCCGGGCGTCTCGAAGAGGGTCCCCGGCATGACGAGGACGCCCCGACGCGCGAGGGAGGCGACGAACGCCTCGTCGTCCGGGACCGGCGACCGGGGCCACAGGTAGAACGTGCCCTCGGGCGACGCCACGTCGTAGCCCATCTCCCGCAACGCACCCACGAGCCGGTCCCGCTTGGACTGGAGGGCGTCGATGTCGATGGAGAGGCGCTCGAGGTCCGGGACGGCATACTGCATGACCGCGTTCGGGAAGAGCCATCCGCCGGCGACCTGGAGGCTGTCGATCGCACCCATGAGCGTGTCTGCCTCGGGCAGCCCGGGCGGGACGGCGAGGTAGCCGACGCGCTGCCCCGGCGCGAGCAGCGTCTTGCCGTAGCTGTAGCAGAGGAGCGTGTGCCGGTAGAACTGCGTCGGGCTGTGGAACGGCTTGCCGTCGAAGACGATCCGGTTGTACGGCTCGTCCGAGACGATCCAGATGCGCCGCCCGTTGCGCGCCGACGCCTCCTCCAGGATCGCGGCGAGCGCCGTGAGCTGGGCCGGAGGGTAGACGCGGCCCGACGGGTTGTTCGGGGTGTTGACCACGACGACGCGGGTGCGTGGGGTGATGGCGGCGGCGATGGCGTCGAGGTCGAGGTCGAAGCCCGGCTGCAGCGCCGGCACCTTGACCGGCACGAGCCCGGCCTCGACCGCGAGGATCTCGTAGAGGAACCACGGTGGCAGCGTGTAGACGACCTCGTCACCGGGGTCGGCGACGGCCTTCATCGCGACGGTGATCGCGCCGAAGCCGCCGGTCGTCATGCGCAGGTCGTCGCCGGTCCAGCCGAGCGGCACGACCCGCTCGAGCGACGCGGCAGCCGCGTCCTGTGCCGCCTGCTCGCTCTGCATGTAGGCGAACCACTGCTCGTCCCGGGGCACGGCCGCCGAGCGGAGCGCCTCGACGTAGGCCGGCATCGCCAGCTCGTGCGGGTCGCCGAAGGTGAAGTCGAGCAGGTCGTGCTCCCCGCGCCCCTGGTCGTCGGCCTCCGCCTCGGCGGCCGCCCGCCGGCGCAGGAACTCGAAGAGCATCCGGAAGGGCGCTGCCGCCTGGATCTGCTGGCTCCGGCGCGAGACGACTGGCGCGCTCGCCCCGGCCTCGGGGTCGCGCACGGGGTCCTGCTCGGGCACCTGCCCGTGGTCCTGCTCGTGGTCGTCCTTCACGGTGTCACCTCGCTGCCACGTCGCCGTCGACGGCGGCCGGGCCCGCGACCCCACCGCCTCCGGCCACGCTAGACCGGTGCGGCTGTCCGCAGGACGGCTTCGGCAGGCTTAGGGTTGCGATGTGTACGAAGGCGCAGTGCAGGACCTGATCGACGAGCTCGGACGACTCCCCGGCGTCGGCCCCAAGAGCGCGCAGCGCATCGCCTTCCACCTGCTCCAGGCCGACTCCGACGACGTGACCCGCCTCGTCACCGCGCTGACCGAGGTCAAGGCCCGGGTGCGCTTCTGCGAGGAGTGCGGCAACGTCGCCGAGGCGGAGAAGTGCCGGATCTGCGCCGACCCGCGCCGGGACCACACGGCGATCTGCGTCGTCGAGGAGCCCAAGGACGTCGTCGCCATCGAGCGCACCCGCGAGTTCCGCGGCAAGTACCACGTGCTCGGCGGCGCGATCAGCCCGATCGACGGCATCGGCCCCGACGACCTCCGCGTGCGTGAGCTGATGACCCGTCTCGCGTCGGGCGAGGTGCAGGAGGTCATCATCGCGACCGACCCCAACCTCGAGGGCGAGGCGACGGCCACCTACCTCAGCCGCCTGCTGCGCGACGTCGGGCTCACGGTGACGCGCCTCGCGTCGGGCCTGCCCGTGGGCGGCGACCTCGAGTACGCCGACGAGGTCACGCTCGGGCGCGCCTTCGAGGGCCGGCGCCGCGTCGATGCCTGAGCCGGCCCCACCGAGGACGTATGCCGTCCCGCCCCTCCCAGGGCTCCCACTCGACGGCGTGCGGGTGGCCGCGACCGAGTGCGACCGGGGGACACGGCATACGGCATGCTGGGAGCCATGACTGAGCAGCCGGTGACCGAGGGCCACGCGAGCGAGGTCGACGACCTGTCGGGCCTCGCCGACCTGACCGCAGCGGAGGCGAGCGCCTTCCTCACCTCCGTGACGGAGGTCGCGTCGGGCAGCTCGCCCGACACCGCGCTGCCGCTGGTCACCCTCGCGCTGTCGCAGGTGCTCGTCGCGGGCGCCCGCCTCGGAGCGATCCAGGACGTCGTGCCCGAGGAGCGCTTCGAGCCCGACGCGACCGACGACGACGCCGACCCGCTGCGCACCGGCCTCGCCAACGTCTTCGCCGGCATCGACGACTACGTCTACGTCATCGACCCCATCACCTCCTCGGAGCGGGCCGACGGCTCGATCACCAACGACCTCGTCGACGTCGCCGTCGCGCTCAGCCACGGGCTCAAGCACTACGCGACCGGCCGCAAGCTCGAGGCGCTGTGGTGGTGGCAGTTCAGCTACCTCTCGCACTGGGGCGACCGGGGGCTGACGGCCCTGCGTTCGCTGCACTCGATCCTCGCTCACCTGCGCCTCGACGCCGACGACGAGGCGGTCGGCGAGGCGGAGTTCGACGCGCTGCACCCGTAGCCGACGCGAGAACGTGCGGCGCGAGGGACGAATCGGCGCACATCTCACCATCGTGACGTCCCGGTGGACGCCGGGCGCGCGAGCCTAGACTCGGTCGCACCGCAGCAGTGTCCGTCAGCCGAGCAGATCGGGAGCCAGTGTGAGCATCGTCGTCCAGAAGTACGGCGGTTCGTCCGTGTCCGACGCCGAGGCCATCAAGCGCGTGGCCCGGCGCATCGTCGAGACGCAGCGTGCCGGCCACTCCGTGTGCGTCGTCGTGTCGGCGATGGGTGACACGACGGACGAGCTGATGGACCTCGCGGAGCAGGTCAACACGGCCCCGCCGGCACGCGAGCTCGACATGCTGCTCACCTCCGGCGAGCGGATCTCGATGGCGCTCGTGGCGATGGCCATCGCCCAGCTCGGCGCCGAGGCGCGCTCGTTCACCGGCAGCCAGGCCGGCGTCATCACCGACGACGCCCACGGCGCCGCCCGCATCATCGACGTGACGCCGGGCCGCATCCAGAGCGCGCTCGACGCCGGCCACATCGCGATCGTCGCCGGCTTCCAGGGCGTCAGCCAGACGACGAAGGACATCACGACCCTCGGTCGCGGTGGCTCCGACACGACGGCCGTCGCGCTCGCCGCGGCGCTCGAGGCCGACGTCTGCGAGATCTACACCGACGTCGACGGCGTGTTCACCGCCGACCCGCGCATCCTGCCCAGCGCCCGCAAGCTCGACGTCCTGTCGATGGAGGAGATGCTCGACCTCGCCGCCAACGGCAGCAAGATCCTGCACCTGCGCTGCGTCGAGTACGCCCGCCGCTACGGCATCCCCATCCACGTGCGCTCGTCGTGGTCGCAGAAGGCCGGCACCTGGATCAAGGACAACCCCTACGAAGGAGAAGGCGCTGTGGAAGCTCCGATCATCGCCGGCATCGCCCACGACCGCGGCGAGGCCAAGATCACCATCGTCGGGGTGCCCGACCGGGTCGGCGTCGCGGCGAAGATCTTCGGGGCCATCGCAGAGGCCGGCATCAACATCGACATGATCGTGCAGAACGTGTCGGCCGCCGAGACCGCCAAGACCGACATCTCCTTCACGCTGCCGCAGGCCGACGGCGCCCGCGGCATGCAGGTGCTGCAGTCGATCAAGCAGGACGTCGACTACCAGGACCTGCGGCTCGACGACAAGATCGGCAAGATCGCCCTCGTCGGTGCCGGCATGAAGAGCCACCCCGGCGTCTCGGCGAAGTTCTTCGGCGCCCTCGCCGAGGCCGGCATCAACATCGAGATGATCTCGACGTCCGAGATCCGCGTCTCGGCGGTGACGCGCGCCGACCAGCTCGACGACGCGGTGCGTGCGGTCCACACGGCGTTCGGGCTCGACTCGGCGCAGGAGGCGATCGTCTACGGCGGCACCGGCCGCTGAGCGCGCGGGGCGGCCCCGGCGGGGCTAGTTTCAGGGGACATGAGAACCCTGACGCGATCGGTCCTGCTCGCCGCCACGACCACGGCGCTCGTCGCCGCCACCACGAGTGCGTATGCCGTGTCGCCGGCCCGCGTGGGACGTGACGCTCCCGCGCGCCCGGGGGCCACGGCACACGACTGGCGGGTGACGCCGACGGGCACGACCGAGCGCTTCCGTGGGCTCGCCCCGGTGTCGCGTGACGTCGCCTGGGTCAGCGGCACCAACGGCACCGTGCTGCGCACGACCGACGGTGGCCGCACGTGGCGCAACGTGAGCCCGCAGGGGCTCGGCACCGGCACGCTGCAGTTCCGCGACATCGAGGCGTTCGACGCCCGGCACGCGGTCGTGCTCTCGATCGGCGAGGGCACGGACTCGCGCATCCTCGTCACGGACGACGGCGGCGCGAGCTGGACCGAGACGTTCCGCAACACCGAGCCGGCCGCGTTCTACGACTGCATGGCCTTCAGCTCGCCGCGACGGGGGCTCGCGATGAGCGACCCGGTCGACGGCAGGTTCCGGCTCGTGCAGACCTCGGACGGCGGCCGGTCGTGGTCGCAGGTCGACCCGCCCGGCATGCCCGAGGCGAAGCCGGGCGAGTTCGGCTTCGCGGCGTCCGGCACGTGCCTGTCGGCCGGGGTCGGCGGACGCACCTACCTCGTGAGCGGCGGCGTCGACCCCGCTCGCGTCTTCACCTCGACCGACCACGGGCGCACGTGGACGGTGGCGGACAGCCCGGTCGCGGGCGGCGCGTCGGCAGGCATCTTCTCGGTGAGCTTCCGCGACGCCCGCCGCGGCGTCATCGTCGGCGGGGACTTCGCGGCCCCGACCGGTGCGGTCGACAACGCGGCGTGGACCGCCGACGGAGGACGCACGTGGACCAAGTCGACCACGAACCCGTCCGGCTACCGGTCCGGCTCGGCGTGGGTGCCGCGCACGGCGCGCACGGTGCTGGCGGTCGGCCCGACGGGCTCTGACGTCTCGACCGACGGTGGCCGCTCGTGGTCCACGTTCGACACCGGCAGCTTCGACTCTGTCGAGTGCACGGCCGACGGCGCGTGCTGGGCCTCGGGCGAGCAGGGCCGCGTCGGGGTCCTGACCCGCTGACCGCCGCGCCGGGGCGGTCGGGACCGGGCACTCGCGCGGAGCCTCGCGTCGGTGCCCGGGTCCTAGCCGACGGGGACCGCGGCGGCGACCACCTCGGCGAGCTCCTGGCTGGTCGGCCCCGGGTCAGGTCGGGGTCGCCAGCCGGTGCGGTAGACGGCTCGTGCCCGCTCCTCGACCGTGCCGAGCACGGAGGGGAGGGCCTGCATCGACACGTACGGCCCGACCGCCTCGCCGATGGACGGGTCCTGCGATGCCGCCGTCATGATGAGGTCGGAGGGCAGGGGCCTCGTGAGGTCGATGTCGTCGCCGGCCCAGCGTCGCGCCTGGGCGTGGTCGATCGCCATGTGATCCTCGACCCACGGCCGCATCCGCGTCTCGTCGAAGGCGTCGAGCTCCTCCCCGACCGACTCGACGTCGGAGCCGTGCTCGTCGAGGAGCTGCAGCAGCTGCGCCACCTGGGTCAGCGAGGTCGCGATGCCCCGGCCGAAGATCGGGGTCGTCGTGCACACGGAGTCGCCGACGAAGACGAGGCCGGGCAGCGCGAGCCCGCCCGAGGGGCCGCGCTGGCCGCGGTAGACGTTGAGCAGCGGACCACCGGGTAGCACGTCGGTCAGGGGCTCGGCCACGTCGTCGGCGGTCCACGCGGCCAGTCCCGGGACGGCAGCGCTCGCCGCCTCGAACGCCCGGGTGTGCCTCAGGCCCACGAGGTCGCGGTTCGCCGTCGAGCGGATGATGAGCGCGGAGAAGATGCCCATCTCGTGGAGGAACACGAGGACCATGAAGCCGACGTAGTTGCCCTGCCAGGCGACGGCGTTGGTCATCGGCGGGGCGGGGACGCCGGGCCGCAGCCGGTAGGCGCGGTCGACGTAGGCGATGCCGCACTCGCCGCCGACGCCGGGGCTGCGCAGGTGGCGGTTGACCCGGCCCGACCGCCCGGAGGCGTCGATGACGAGGTCGGCCTCGAGGTCCGAGCCGTCGACGCTGATGCCCTGGGCGCGACCCCGGCTCGTCGTGACGCCGTCGACGTGGCCCGAGCGGACCTCGAGGCCGGGCTGCTGGAGGGCGGCGGACCGTACGGCCCGCTCGAAGGTCTCGCGGCGTGAGCGGATGCCGACGGTCACGGTCCGTCCGTCGGGCACCGGCATCTCGATCGGCTCGCAGCCGAGGCCGACCCAGGCGTCCCAGGCCGCCGGCGCCTCGGCGCGGAGCACCTCGCCCACCTGGGGCCGGAAGGAGTGCGCGTGGTGGAACTGCATGACCCCGCGGCGTGGCCACCGGCTGCCGTCCGGGGGCGGACCGGGGTCGCGGTCCACGGCGACGACCTGGTGCCCGCGGCGCGCGAGACCCATGCCCGTGACGAGGCCGGTCGGGCCTCCTCCGATGACGGCGACCTTCACGACCACCACCTCCGCTCTCCACAGTGGGAGCGGGAGTGTTGGGCGTCAAGCGATTTCGTCGGTCTGGGGCAGGGAGTGATCGATTGGCGGCATATGCGCCGGCTCTCACAGGTTCCATGGTGCAAACCGTGGGTATGGTCGAAGTCGAAGCAGCAACCACCTACTCGGGGCGATAGGTGAACGACGTGACCCCTCACGAATCACATCTGCAGAGCGACGGATCGGTCTTCCCGCCCGTCACACCGGACCCGCCGGCGCCTCCGGGCCAGGCGGAGATCAGGGTGCCCGACATCGTGCCGGTGAAGACGCCCGACGGTCCGGACCGCGCGGCCGACACCCGCGAGACCCGGACCGCGACGAGCGAGACCGCCGGCGTGCGGGAGCAGGCTCCCGAGACCGACTGACGGCCCGCGCCGTCGGGTGCATGTTCGCGCCCGACGGCGATCGGGGTATCTCCTCCCTGTGAGACTGCGTCGGAGCGTCATCGACAAGCCCGGTATCCGTCGCGTGCGGCGAGGCAAAGGATTCAGCTACCTCGACGCGGACGGCAAATCCGTCGACGCCGAGACCAAGGAGCGCATCCAGGCGCTCGTCATCCCGCCGGCCTGGCGGGACGTGTGGATCAGCCCGCACCCGAACGGTCACATCCAGGCCATCGGTACGGACGACGCGGGCCGGCGCCAGTACCGCTACCACGACAAGTGGCACGAGGCGCGGGGCCGCGAGAAGCACGACCGCGTCATCGTGCTGGCCCGCAAGCTGCCGGCCTCACGCAAGCAGATCGCCGCCGACCTGCGCACCAACGGCCTGACGAAGAAGCGCGTCACCGCGGCCGGTCTGCGGATGCTCGACGCCGGGCTCTTCCGCAGCGGCGGTGAGGAGTACGAGGCCGAGCACGGTTCGCACGGTGTGGCCACACTGCTGCGGTCGCACGTCACCGTCAGTGGCGAGGACGTCACCTTCGAGTTCCCTGCCAAGTCCGGCGTCACGAGGGAGGCGGTCATGACCGATCCTCTTCTGGCCCGGATCGTGCTGTCGCTCAAGCGAAGCGGCTACCGCGGCGACCGCCTGCTGGCCTACCGCGACACGAAGGGCTGGCACGAGCTGCGGTCGAGCGACCTCAACGTCGCCTTCAAGGAGCTCGTGGGTGAGGAGTACACCGTCAAGGACCTGCGCACCTGGGCGGCGACCGTCACGGCCGCCGTCGCGCTGGCGCGCACGGGTCCGGCCGGGTCGGAGCGCGAGCTGAAGCGCGCCGAGAAGGACGCGATGAAGGTCGTCTCCGAGCACCTGGGCAACACCCCCGCCGTGGCCCGCAGCTCCTACGTCGACCCGCGTGTCCTCGACGAGTACGCCGTCGGGCGCACCATCGCCCACAGCCTCTCCCGGCTGACCAAGGCGGACCGCAGCCGCCTCGAGCTCGGTGACCTCGTGCGGGTCCGGGACCGCGACGCCCTCGAGCGGGCCGTCATGCGCCTCGTCCGGGGCGCTGCCTGAACGGATCGTCCCGAACGCACGTATGCCGTCAGGTTCCCCTCGCGTGGAAGGGAACCCGACGGCATACGTCGGGTGGTCAGGCGGTCAGAGGTCGACGACCTCGTTGTCACCCTCGATGCGCTCACCGGTGACCTTCGCCTTGATGAAGTTCGCGATCTGCGTGACCTTGGCCCCGGGGGAGTCCCAGTACTCGGCCGACTCGGCGCTCACCTTGATGAGGATGTTGTTGGGGTTCTCCGGACCGCCCTCGAGCCAGGCGCCGGTGAAGGAGTTCCACAGCTCGGCGAGCTTGGCCGGGTCGTCGACGATGGTCGCGGTGCCGGACAGCGAGACCCACGAGCTGCTCGAGCTGTAGGCGACGTTGACGCGCGCGGGGGACTGCGCGGCGATGTCGCGCGCCTTGTGGCTGTCGCGCTCGGCCACGAAGAGGACGTCGCCGTCGAACTGGACCTCCTGCGTGGCCATGGGGTGGCTGACGAGCACGCCGTTCGAGTCGGCGTGCGTCAGCATCGCGATGCGGATGTCCTTGATCAGGTCGGCCACCTTCTGGGTGCCGTCGTCGTGCTCGCTCATCGCGTTCTCCTCGTCGTCGGGGTCGGTGACTCTGTCAGTGGCCACCTACCCGATGCGGTCAGGCGGTGCGCGTGCGTGTCGAGGGTTGGGGCACCCGGTCGTCGCCGGAGGTCTCGTCGGTGGTTCCGTCGCTGGAGTCGGTGGCGTCGTCGGGGCCACCGTGGGCGACGTCCTCGGCCCTGGTGTGCGGCATGAGCAGACCGGCCGCGATGCTCACGGCAGCGGCGACGAGCACGGCGAGGAAGACGGCGGTCGACCCCGCCTGCACGGCCTCGCTCGAGGTGTCCCCGCCGCGGGAGGCGATGACGGCGTTGGCGATGGCACCGAAGATCGCGACGCCGACGGCGCTGCCGACCGAGCGCATGAACATGTTGGTGCCGGTCACGACGGCACGCTCGTTCCACGGCACGGAGGCCTGGGCCGCGATGAGGGTCGGGGTGGCCACGAGCCCGAGGCCGAGACCGACGACGAGGCACGAGCCGGCGGTGGCCAACACGTTCGGCGTGGACGAGGTGAGCCACAGCGACAGCGCGCCGAGCGTGGCGACGACGAGGCCGATGAGCGCGGTGGGGCGGAAGCCGATGCGCATGTAGAGGCGTCCCGACTGCGACGCCGAGATCGGCCACCCGATGGTCAGGGCGGCGACGGCGAGCCCCGCGACGATCGGGGTGGCGCCCGTGGAGCGCTCGAGGAAGGTCGGGACGTAAGAGGTGAGGCCGACGAGCACGGCGCCGATGCCGATGCCGATGAGGCAGGTCGCGACGATGAGCCGACGGGTCAGCACCTCGAGCGGCAGGATCGGCTCGGCCGCCCGGCGCTCGATGAGGCCGAAGACGAGGAGCAGCACGGCGCCCACCGCGAACGAGCCGATGCTCTGCCACGAGGTCCACGCCCACGCCTGACCGCCCTCGAGCACGGCGAGGATGAGCAGGGTCAGGGCCACCGTGAGCACGGCCGCACCGGCGTAGTCGATGCGGTGCCGGCGACGCTCCACGGACTCGTCGTACTTGCGCCAGATCATGCCGGCGGCGAGCAGGCAGAAGGGGATGTTGACGAAGAAGATCCAGCGCCACGACGCGAACTGGGAGAAGACGCCGCCCAGGGTCGGGCCGACGACGGACGAGACCGCCCAGACGCTGGCGATGTAGCCCTGGGTCTTGGCCCGCTCGGCCACGGTGTAGATGTCGGCGGCGATGGTCGTCGTCATCGGCAGCACAGCCCCGGCGCCCAGGCCCTGCAGGGCGCGCATGACGATGAGGGAGCCCATGTCCCAGGCGAAGCCGCAGAGGATGCTGCCGACCAGGAAGAGGGCGATGCCGACGAGGATGACGGGCTTGCGGCCCACGGTGTCGGCGAGCTTCGCGTAGACCGGGACCGACACGGCCTGCGCCAGCAGGTAGACGGAGAAGAGCCACGGGAACTGGCTCAGGCCCCCGAGGTCGGCAACGATCGAGGGCACGGCCGTGGCGAGGATCGTCGAGTCGAGCGCGATGAGCGAGGTCGACAGCATCAGCGCGATGAGGATCGGCCCGCGATCCGAGCGGAATCCGAGGTTGGACGAGGTGGACACGATCCTCCTGCGGGTTGGGGCGACGAAAGGGGACAACGCACACCGCCGTCGTTCATTCCCGGCAGGTTCGACAGGTGGGCCCTTCGCCCCTGCCGACGCGCCGCGTCGGACGGGGACACTGGTGGGGCTGACCACTGTCGTATGCCGTCATGTCGGGCAGGAGCGCCATCATGCGAACCCTGGGTGTCGAGGAGGAGATGCTGCTCGTCGACGCACGGACCGGGCTGGCCGTGGCCGCCTCGGACCGGGTCCTGCGGCACGCTGCGGAGCGGGCGCGCGCAGCGACGGCGGCGACGGCGGCGCCGGTGGCGTCGGTGGGGGCGGAGGTGGCGCCGGAGTCGTCAGGTTTGGCGGAGCCGGCGGGGGCGTGTGGGCACGGGGCCGTCGAGGGGGAGTTCCAGCAGCAGCAGATCGAGACGCACACGGCCCCTGCGGCCGGGCTCGGGGACCTGCGGTCAGAGCTGTGGCGGTGGCGCGGTGAGGCGGTGGCGGCGGCGCGCGAGGCCGGAGCGGACGTCGCGGCGCTCGCCACCTCGCCGCTGCCGGTGCAGCCGGTCGTGTCGAGGCAGCCGCGCTACCTCTGGCTCGAGGACCGCTACCGGCTGACGGCACGTGAGCACCTCGTCTGCGGGTGCCACGTCCACGTGTCGGTCTCGAGCGACGAGGAGGGCGTCGCGGTGCTCGACCGCATCCGTGTCTGGCTGCCGACCCTGCTCGCGCTCACCGCCAACTCGCCCTTCTGGCAGGGGCAGGACACGGGGTTCGCGAGCTACCGGTCGCAGGTGCTGATGCGGCTGCCCTCGTGGGGCCCGAACGACCGCTTCGGTTCCCCCGCGGCCTACCACCGGATCGTCGACGACCTGGTGCGCAGCACGGTGATCCTCGACGAGGGCATGGCCTACTTCGACGCGCGGCTGGCCAGGCGCTACCCGACGGTCGAGGTGCGCGCCGCCGACGTGTGCGCCACGGTCGAGGAGGCCGTGGTCCTCGCGGCGCTGTGCCGGGGTCTCGTCGAGACGGCGGCCCAGGAGTGGGCGGAGGGTCGGCCGAGCCCAGACGTGTCGACCCGGCTGCTGCGGGCCGCGACGTGGCAGGCCGGGCTGCAGGGTCTGGACGGCTGGCTCGTCGACTGGCGTACCGGGCTGCCCGCGCCGTGCTGGTCGGTGCTGGGGAGCCTCCTCGACCACGTGGGCCCGGCGCTCGGGGCGGCCGGAGACCTGGCCGTCGTCCAGCGCGGACTGGATCGGGTCCGCGCGGAGGGCAACGGCGCGGCGCGCCAGCGAGCGGTCCTGGCGCGCACCGGACGGCTCGTCGACGTCGTCGCGGAGGCCGTGCGCACCACGGCTGGCCCTCAGCACTGCTAGCCGTCACGTTGGCCGGCCTCGGTGGGCCGGTCTCGGTGGGCCGGTCTCGGTGGGCCGGTCTCGGTGGGCCGGTCTCGGTGGGCCGGTCTCGGTGGGCCGGTCTCGGTGGGCCGGTCTCGGTGGGCCGGCCTCAGTCGGTCGGATCGGAAGGCCCTGTCGGCCCCGTCGGCCCCGTCGCCCCGGGGGACGGGTAGCGCACGTCGAGAGACTGCGGGCCGAAGACCCGGCGGCCGACCTCGAGGTGGCCCACGGCATACAACAGCCCGGCACCGACGCCCGAGGCCACGACGGCCACGGTGCCCCCGCCGACCGTGTTGCCCACGAGCGCGCCGAGCGTGCCCGCGACGATCGCGTTGACGACCATGAGGAACATCGAGGTGCTGCCCACGACGTGCAGCACGGTGTTGCGGGGCCGCCCCACGGCATACGTGTGCATGAGCCCGGCACCGTCGTCGTGCGTGGAGGCCGTCAGGTGGGGCGCCAGCTCGGGAGCGAGCTCGACGTAGGCGTGGCGCAGGCGGTTCATCGCACGGATGAGGTCGATGTCCTCGCGGCTGGCGGTGTTGACCCGGATCGCGGTGAGGACCCCCATGACGAGCGCCGCCGACGCGAAACCGATCGCCATGACCGGGAAGGGCGTGCAGAAGCCGGTCGCCTGGGCGGTCAGGGCCAGCACGACGAGGAAGGCCGACACGACCGTGAGGTGGATGGTGATCCGGCTCATCACCTCCGACCACGTCATCGACCGGGTGCCGAGCAGGCTCCAGTGCTCGGTCGAGAGGAAGACGGGCAGCCCCGCCGTGGTCGAGTCGCGCAGGCTCGGCGGGACGGGCTCGGTGGTGTGGCCGGGGCGCGGGTCTGGACGGAGGTTCGGATGACCGCCGCCCGGCCCAGGGGTGGGATCGTGCGAGCCCTCGACGCCCATGGCTGCCTCCGGATCCGTCGCGCCGTGCGCATGACGCGACGTGGGCGCGTCCGTCCCAGTCTTGCGCGGCGGGAGGCTCCCGACACGGGCTTTGGCCGAGCTGCACGGCGCAGCCGCCTACCGCGGGCTCCCGGTCAGCAGGGCTGTCACGAAGGAGTAGGCCTCGGCCAGGCCCGGCGTCTGTCCGTCGAGCATCCACGGTGGCTCGCCTGAGGCCACTGGGCCGCTCGCAGTGGTCGGGCACGATGGCGGCGAACGGTCAAAGGTCCGCTGGCCGATCAGGGCCCCGGTCGTGGCGATCCTGACCCGGACCGTGACCGTGCCCTTCGTGCGTCGCAGCTCACCGGACGCACCGTCGCTGCCGCGCGTGTAGGTGCCGCACGAGGGCGCGGGAACCAGCCTCTCGGTCACGCAGGTCACGAGCTGCACCTGGCTCGTGCTGCGAGGACGGAGCGCGGCCGGGACGGAGTGCCCCGTCTCGGCGCGGAACTGGTCGGCCTGGGCGACGGTGTGCCCCCACTGGTTGCCCGAGGAGTCCTCGGAGGGGCCGACGAGAGCCATGGGGTGCACCGACCCCGCGTAGGGCGCGCCCTCGCCCCCCGTGCCCCGACAGACCGGGACGAACGTCTCGACGAGCGACGTGGCCGCGTCCAGGGCCGGCGTTCCCCCGGCTTCGAGCAGGTCCTCCGACCAGTCGAGGGACCCGTTACGAGCCGACGCCTGTGACGACGTCGGCGGGCCGGTCAGGGAAGAGGCCGGGGTCTGCGGCGTCGTGGCCACCGTGGTCGGTGCGGCGGGGGAAGAGGTCGTCGGCGTGGGTCCGGCGGTCTCGCCGGTCTGGTTCATCCCGCCGATGACGTAGAAGACCGCGACCAGGGCGACGAAGACTGCTCCCGCGACGACCCAACCTCGCTTCTTCGTCATCACCCGGCGCCTTCGTGCGTGATCCGCTCCTGGGGACCGACGCTACGGCGGGTGGGTGAAGGCGACCAGAGGACAAGGTCCTGCTGCGTGGCCGGCTGCCGCCACCTGAAACCGCCGAAGGGCCTGCTGGAACGACTCGGTCGTCTCCGGCAGGCCCTTCGGTGATGGTCGGGGTGACAGGATTTGAACCTGCGACCTCTTCGTCCCGAAGCAGGCCGAGCGCTCTGGGTGTGGCTGGCCCCAAGCACGATTTGCGTCTGTGAGGGTCCGCGTTCGAGTGCAACTGTGCTGACCGACTGTCACTCAGTTAGTCACTCACCGCGCCAGATTCCCCAATGGCCCGGGCGTTTGCGCAGCCGCCTACGGCATGAACCCGTGTGTGGGTTGCCACCGCCGCCGTGGTGGGATCCAGTCCAGCGAGTTGGCTGCATCCAGATCGCGGAGCGCCACCACCGATTCGTCATAGAGGTGCCACTCCTTGCGCGAGTATGCCTCCGCGGCGATGAGCAATGTCGAGCTGTCCTCGCCGTGCAGAAGTACCTCGGTCACGAGGCCCGGGCCCGAACGACCTTCGACCAGCGTGTCGTACGCGACCTCGACGTGAGTGATTCGACCCCGGATCAGGTCGATGTCGCTGCGTGGACGTAACGACCCTGCGGCCGCCTTGGGGAGCTGAGGGGCCGAACGGAGCGGGAGGAAGGACAAGCCAAAGACGGCGTCGTCCTGGTAGACGCCGACGATGGTCTCGCGGTCGCGCCCCCGCGCGCGTACCCAGGCGAATGGTGTCCGGGAATCGCCTGGGCTTGCCCATGCCAGCGGCTCGTCGCCGTCGGCGGACTCCAACGCCCACTCCTCACCCTCCCAGTCGAGAACCTCGCAGGAGGCCATCAGCAGCGCCGCTGAGATATTCGCCGAGAGCCAGCCGACGTCATCCTCGAGGTTCACCGCGGCGAGTAAATCTTTGACCGCTGTCTGAGTCATGGCTTCTAGGTCACTGAATGGCGGCAGGTCGCCAGGACCGCGCGTCGACGAGAAGACGGGGAAGTGCCCGCTGTCCTCACGGAAGACGGCCCACACGTCCTCTCCCGTTGGGCTGGTGAACTCCCACCCGATGCCGTCTCGAGTACTCACATCGCTTGCGATGACTGCGCGCCATCGGGTCGGCCAATCCGTCATCAAGGTCCTCACGAGCGTTGATCAGGTGAACGTCTTGGGCACGGTACGTCAACCGGTGGCCAGAAAGAGCCACCGAACCGATAGCGGAGCACAAGAGCGCGACGGAGTGGCCGGGTCAACGGTGGGCCGGAGGCCATCACGCAGTGACGCGTAGCGCCGTTGACGCGGTCCGGAGTCGGGCGGATGCTCAAGCGTCGGGTCGGCGGCTCGGAGGTCAGTGGCCTCGGTGAGGAATGACGGGTCGACTGCCGATGTCCGGCTGGCGTGGTCGTCGAGTGGTGGGGGTGCGCGTAGGCGCGAAGCGCCGGAGCGCGGGGGTCCCTGCCGCGAGGCGGCCTGAGCCGGCCGGTTGGCGCGGCGGAGCCGCGCCCTTGATCTCTTAGAGCCGTGTCCAGCAATCCGAAGGTCGCTGGGCCTTGGGCACTGTCTTGTCCTGCTAAACCGACTCCCTGGGCCGAGCCGGCCCGACCGGATCTGCAGTCGCGGACTCACTGGCGGCCGAGGCTGGTGGGTCGAGGAGTCGGCGGTAGCTGCAGCGCCGAGAACGCGAACTGTACGGCCTGCTCCGTCGGTCGAGCCCGACGTGGGTTCCCCATTTCCATGTCATTGTTTTCGTTCGCCGTGGGATGTATCCAGGGCGTCGATGGGCCCGGTCTTGCCGAATCTTCACGAAACGCACTGCTGATTCCCGACCCGGTCGTACTCTGTGGCCAGCCGAACTCACAGGGGAGATCATGAAGAAACTAGCTGCATGCGCCATTGCCACGATCCTATGTGGGTCGCTCTACCCGGCTGGCGCGACGGCGGGTGCGCTCGCCGATCCTGACCCCATCGCAGCCAGCCTCGCGAAGCATCTCGGAGTGGCCTCCGACGATGCCGCCAAGATCCTGGATAATCAAGCCAACAGTTTTGCGACTATGGCAGACCTCATCAAGGCGCAAGGGCTCCGCCCGGAGAACTTCGCTATCGCTGACGACGGAACGCTCGTTGCGTCACAAGCAGCGACCGGTACTGCTGCCCAAATTGGACCGCGCGCGGGGCTGCGTGTCGTTCAGTCCACACGCGGCCCTGCGGAGGTCGACTCTCTCTTTGCGCAGGCCGCCGCTGAGCTTAAGGGCATGGATTCGGACACTGTGACGGCGATCTCTGCCGACTACCCTTCTGGCGAAGTGATCATCTCCGTCACGGCCAGCGCGCTTTCGAATCCTAAGGTTCAATCGCTCAATAAAATTGACGGTCTTCGGCTCGAGATTGTTCCCCCCGACACGAAGCCAGCCCCGGCATTCAACGCCGTCCCCGGAAACTATATGGACATCGTGCCGGGCACCTACTGCAGCATGGGGGTTGGCACTTGGCTCGGCCGGATGATCTCCGCCGGCCATTGTGCATTGCAGAGCGGACAACTTGGCGTGATTGCCCGAGACGGCGCCGGACGTGAAGTGGGCAGATCCAACTCAAGCCTCTATCAGAACGACGGCTACGACATTGGACGTTTTTCGGTCAATTCAGGTAACACGATCTCTCGTGGGTATTCGAACTACGTCGGTGGGGTCACCCCGTACCGGAGCTGGACTTCGCCGGTAACAGGTGCCTTCGTCTGCAAGTCCGGCACCACGAGTGAGATCACGTGTGGTCGGATTCTCAGTTCGCTTACGTCCGTCTACTACGGGAGCACTCGGCTCTTTCAGATGTTCTCAACCGACGCCTGCGGCGAGGGCGGGGATAGTGGTGGTCCGATTGTTGTCGCTGGAACGAATGACTTGGTCGGGATCTTCTCGGGAGTTTCAAACTCAAACGTGTGCGGGTACAATAGCGGCTATGCCAGCCAGGGCATCAAGACAAGTTGGGGATCGAGGATCGATTTCGCGTTCAACTATTATAATGACAGCCTGCCGCTGCCGTGAGCAGAAATGGAAAAGGGTGTGAAATGGCGAATCGCAATCATCCGCGGTACTTGCTCTTGGCTGCCGGTGTGACAGTGGCTGCCACGCTCTTAACGGGGGGGTGTAGCGGGGAAGTGGGAAGTCAAGTGATTAGCGCAACGACGGCCCTTGGCGCGGGGCGGCCCGCTGGATACCATGCAGACGAGTCTGGGCGTAACCTGACGATCTTTCTTGAAGTTGACCAACTGACTACGCTGAATACCATTTCCGTCGTGGACGAGGGTAGGTCGCGCGTCACCGTGCGCTTTACCACGTCCAGGCGGTCGGGGAACGCCGTCGCGATGATGGGTTACGTATACGACACGGTGCACCTGAAGCAGCCTCTGGGTGAGCGATCGGTTGCCGTCGACTCTGGCGTCGTAATGCACCCCCTCTCGCCGTCCGAGGTCGGCCCATCCCTTCAACCTAGAAAGACAAGTTGGACGCCGGGCTAGCGCGCTCCGCCGGTCAGACTCATGCAGACGCACGGCCTACCTCGCGATGCCGTTCGCGACCGCATTGGGTGGTATTGACCGCCGGGTTCACTCTCCAAGTAGCACGGTCCGTCAGGCGTTGTGTGGCGCGGGCTGCAGCCATAGCGACGTACTGACGGAGCGGAACGTGCGGGTGACTGCCCATGTATTCGGCCAAAGTAGTCGAGGTTCAGGCCCGACACCCGCGGGCGGGCGGCGCGCACCTTGCGCGATGATTGTCGAATGTGGAGCGAGTCGGCGGCCGAGGACCTTGCGCGGGAGTGGATCTCGGGTTCAGGTAGTCGTTGGGCTCACCTGTCGGCTGTGGGCCGGCTCGCCCAGGAGACCAATGCCCTCGGCACGAGCATGTCGTCGACGGTCGTTCAGGCCGCTTGGGTGCATGACATCGGCTACGCCCCTGGGCTGCGCGACACCGGGATGCATGCCATCGACGGTGCTCGCGCGCTGCTCAGGTTCGGTGCACCCGTCGATGTGGTTGCACTCGTCGCTCACCACACGGGGGCTATCTACGAGGCTGCCGCGCGCGGCTTCGCCGAGGAGCTCGCCGAGCTGCCCCTGCCCGACCACACTGATCTCGACGCGCTGACACTCCTGGATTTGGTCGTGGGGCCAGAAGGCGACTTGACAACCGCGGAGGATCGGATCGCGGAGATCTTGTCGCGGTACCGCGTGGGCGATCCGGTGCACCGCGCCGTGACGCGGTCCGGTCCTGAGCTGCTGGCGTCTGCCGGTCGCGCTCGAACGAGGCTGCAACTATCCGATGAATGGCCGTTCGGAGTGGCTGAGAGCGTGCTGGAGGCGTAGCCGCATCGAGGGATGCACGTCGAGCTGCTCGATCTGCTCCGCGGTGAGCCACTCGACCTCGCTGCTCTCGCTGCTCGTGCGCGGTGCGCCACCTACCAAGCGTGCGCGGAACGCGATGGAGAACTGCTGCCGGACCTCGCCGTCGTCGTAGGCCATACGGTGGTTGGGGTTGGTGTACGTGCCGGTGATGGTCTCGACCTGGACGTCGTAGCCGGTCTCCTCTTTGACCTCGCGAACGACGGTGTCGCTGATCGCTTCTCCAGGCTCGTGGCCGCCCCCGGGCAGTGCCCATTTGTCGTTGTCGGTCTTGTGGATCATCAGGACCCGGCCTTGGTCGTCTTGGACGATGGCGACGACCGAAGGCACCACGCTGTTGATGGCTGGCGCGTCGGGGTCGTCGATGTAGTCAGTTCGGCCCATTTGTCGACCCTATGCGTGGCTGCTTAGACCGGGCGAGCGGTGGCCCAGACACGGTCGTAAGAGTCCATGTAGTGGCTGAATAGCCGGCCGCCAGGGATGCGGTTGATGTGCAGGACTGGGGAGTGGGAGGCGCTGGCGCCGTAGGCGTGTGGGTTGGCCAGCAGGACGTCGTCGAAGCGGAAGATCGATGCGTAGAGCGTCGTGCCGTGTCGGCGTGCGTGCATCCGCGCGGGACCGACGGCCGGGGCCAGGTACTTCCACGTGAGCTTGCATCGGGCGGCCATGAGCTCGTCGATGCCCTCTTCGCGACCGCGCAGCGCGACGGCTTCACTCTCTGGGTCCCCGAACAGGAGTCGGACGCGGACCCCGTTCCGGGACCGGGCGGCTAGGCGGTCCACGAAGCCGGGGATCGCGTCGTGGAGGAAGCTTCCGGCGTACGCGAGCAGGTCGATCGACTCCTTGGCGTCGTCGACGAGTGAGAGCCACATATCGGCTTCAATCGCGCCGCGGCTCGGGTACAGCCGAACCAACTCTGCCTCGGTGGCTGATCGGCTGATGCGGTCGGACTCGGTTGCGGGCCAGAGGAATCCGTCGCTCTTGCCGAGGATCGCGGCGGCGTTCATCCGGTGGGTGCGGTGCGGGCTGCGGTCCTTGGTGATCCACCGCTCGACGGTCTTGGGATCGACACCGACTTGTTCGCTGAAGCTCTGCAGGTTCAAGCCCGCGCTGGTGATCGCGGCCCGAAGTCGTTCGTTGGTCATGACCCCTCCTCTGAACGTTCTGGGACGTTTCTAACACACAAGGACGTCCTTAAACGTCCCAAAGTGTGGTGTGTTTGTCCCCTTTTGCGGGCGTCTTCTGGTCATGGGCAACACGGCCCAATGACACGAAGGCAGGAACACATGTCCAGTTACGCGGTCGACAGCAAGCGGGCGGGGCTTCGCTCGACGGGCATCGTCAACGAGGTCCGGGAGTGGGAGGAGCGGGACGGCAAACGGCGCCCGAGCGAGGCGCAAGCGCGGGACGAGGCGACCGGGATGCCGCTGTGGCAGGTCGAGGTCGTCTACAAGCAGACGACCTTCGGGCGCGAGTCGATGACGACGGGCGTGGTCGAGCTGGGGTGCCCGCACCGTCCGGTGCTGGCGGAGTTCGTGCCGGTCGAGTTCGTCGACCTGACGGTCGAGGTGCGGGTCAACAAGGCCGGTGGCCTGTCGGAGATGTGGCGCGCGGACCGGCTCGTCGACGAGGGCAAGCCCGCCACCGGCCAGCCGTCGGGCTCGGCGAACGGTTCTGCTTCTGGTTCGTCAGGTCAGGGTTCGAAGGCGGCGTGACATGACGTCCTCGACGACTGTCTCGCGTGGGGTTCGGGGGTCGGCTGCGGTCGGCTCCCGGGCCCTGCGCTCGTCCGGAACGGGCGCCCGGGTGGTGCTCGCCATCGCGGAAGGCTGGGGCCGGTGGGCACGGCGTCACCCCCGCTGGGCCCTCGGGTTCGCGCTGCTGGCGCTGCTCGCGGCTCTGACCCAGCCCGACCCCGCCGCCGCACGCGTCCTGATCACCGTCGCCGCCCTGCCGGGTCTGGTGGTCGCAGTCTGGGAGTACCGGTGGCCGGCCGGGTATCAGCGCTGGCTCGCCGGCCCGTCGCGGCGGTTCGGCTGGCGCCGGTGGGCTCGTCGCATCTGGCCGGTTCTCGCGCGGGAGTGTGGCCTGTCTGTGCAGCGCAACGTCCGTCGCCGCACCTGGGCGCTGGCCCGCCGCAACGGCCGCGTTCAGGTCTCCTCGACCGGCACCGCGTCGGAGTGGGTCCCGCCCCGGCTGGTCGACATCCTCACCACCGGGGACACGCTCACGCTGCGGGTCCGGGCCCGGATGGGACAGACCGTCCAAGACCTCGAGGCGGCAGCTCCGGCCCTCGCCGCTGCAGCGTCCGCGGTGTCGTACCGGGTCAGGCAGTGGACGCCGTCCGTCCTCGACATCGCCCTCGTCGTGCGCGAGGCCCTGGCCGCGACCTCCGAGGCGCAGCTGCCGGGCCCGCTCGGGCACGACCTGGCCGTCGACACCGTCACTCTCGGACGCCGGCAGGACGACACTCCGTGGGCGCTGCAGGTCCGCGGCCGGCACACCCTCGTCGTCGGCTGCTCCGGCTCCGGGAAGGGCTCCATGCTCTGGGGTGTCTGCGGAGGCCTCGCCCCCGCCGTCCGGGCGGACCTGGTCCGGCTCTGGGGTGTCGACCTCAAACGCGGCGTCGAGGTCATGATGGGCCGGCACCTGTTCACCACCGTCGCCATCACCCCCTCGGAGGCCGTGGCTACCCTGACCCGGCTGCTGCAGGTCGTCGAGGACCGCGGGCACGCCATGGCCGGCGTCTCCCGCCTCCACCGACCGCGCCCCGGTGACCCGCTGCATGTGCTCGTGATCGACGAGCTCGCCGCGCTGACCGCCTACACGGACCCGGACACCAAGCGGGAAGCCTCCCGGCTGCTCGCCGAGATCCTCACCCAAGGCCGCGCCCTGGGCGTCGTGGTCCTGGCGTGCGTGCAGGACCCTCGCAAGGAGGTCGTCGGGATGCGGGGCCTGTTCACGCAGACGATCGCGCTTCGTTTGAGGTCGGCGGAGGAGACCCGGATGGTTCTCGGCGACGGCACCGCCGCGCTCGCCCCCGCCCACAGGCTGTCCCCGGCCGCGCCCGGCTCCGCGTGGGTCGTCGAGGAGGACGGCACCCTCGACCGGGTCCGGGCCGACTACTGGCCCGACCAGCTCGTCCGCGAGACCGCCGCCACCTACCCCGCCCTCGTCGTCGAGGAGACCACCGGCGAGGCCCCGGTCGTCACGCAGCCCGACGACGAGATGGCTCGGGCAGATGTCGCCTCGTCGCCGACGCCTCGCACACCGCGGCCTGCACGCGCGACGCGCGCTCCGCGCCAGGCCCGCTCACCGCGCGAACGCCGACCGCGCGAGGGCGCTGACCCCGGCTCCTCGGTGTCCGTGTCGGGGTTGCGGTCGGGGTCGGGCGACCGCGGACCTGAGGCGGCCTGATCACCATGCACGCCCAGACCGCACTGACCGCCCTGTCGGGTAGGCCGGACCTGTCGCGCACGACCGGGCCGGTGCCACGTGACCTCGCCTCCGGCGGCTGGAAGGAGTACGGCACCTGCCGCCAGACCGACGCCGAACTCTGGTTCGCCGAGACCTCACGCCGCGTCCACGCCCGCGCCGCGTCCATCTGCGACGACTGCCCGGTCCGCCGATCCTGCCTGGCCTGGGCTCTCGTCTTCGACGAGGCGTTCGGGATCTGGGGCGGCCTCGGTGCCCCGGAACGGCGCCCGCTCCGGAGGCGGCTCGCCCGCGGTGTCCCCCTTGCCGTCGTCGTCGACGACGCACTCTCTCGGCCGTCAGGTCTTGGGTCTGCTGCTGGGGGTGAGGTCGCATGACCGCCCTGTCCCGCTCGGCCCGGTGGGCCGCCCTGGAGGCCGTCTGGTGCGAGGCCGCGACCGCCTCCACCCGTTACCCGCTTGGTTCGGTCGCGTGGCAGACGTTCGGCTCATGCGGCGCCCGGACCGACCTGCCGTGGACCGCCGAACCCCAGGACATCGGCCCATGGGATGCCGAATCCATGCGCGGGCTCTGCACGGCCTGCCCCGTCCTCGCGGACTGCACCATTTACGCCGACACCTCGGGGGTGTCCGCGGGATGGTGGGCCGGTACCAACCGAGACCCGGCCTACATCGAGCCCGCTCGGCCCAGCTGGGTCAAAGCGCCCGGTGCCAGCGACGGTCAGCCCGCGTGGCAGGGCGTCCTCCCGCTCGGCGGTGCGGCATGAGCAGCCACCGCCCCGCCTCCGCTGGCAGTGTTACGGGCGTTGAGCGGCGCCTGCCGACCCGCGCCCATCAAGGTGTCACCACCGACATGGCCGTCGCCGCCGCCGAGAGCGCCGGGGTCTGCATCCGGCCCCTGCTGCGCCGGGTGACCGACCGCGCCACCGGCGCCGTCACCACCGTGCCCATCGCGTGCGGCTCCACGCGCGAGAAGGTCTGCCCGTCCTGCGCTGAGAAGGCCCGACGGTTGCGGATGCACCAGTGCCGCGAAGGCTGGCACCTGACCGAAGACCCGCCCCGCCATATCGAGGAGCCCGACACGGAGCAGCTCGAAGGGGACAACCAGGACGACGACGGGCCGGTGCAGCTCGACGAAGACGACGAGCAGGACGACGAGGGGACGCCTGAGCGTCGGGTGCGCTCGACCCGACACCTGCCCGGCTTCCCTGACCTGCCCACGGTCCCCGTCGAGGACCGCACCATCGGCACCGCGTTCACCGACGAGAAGACCGGCCGCACCTACCGGCCCTCGATGTTCCTCACCCTCACCCTGCCCTCGTACGGCAAGGTGCTCCCCGGCACCGGCATCCCCCGCAACCCAGCCCGGTACGACTACCGCCGCGCCGCGCTCGACGCGCTGCTGTTCCCACGGCTGGTCGACCGGTTCTGGCAGAACCTGCGCCGCGCCGCCGGCTACAAGGTCCAATACTTCGCCGCCGTCGAACCCCAACGCCGCCTCGCCCCGCACCTGCACGCCGCCGTCCGCGGCGCCATCCCGCGAGCCACCATCAAGGCCGTCGCCCGCGGCACCTACGCCGCGATCTGGTGGCCCTCCATCGACGAGGTCGTCTACGACGGCGACACGCTCCCGGTCTGGGACCGCGACCGCGAGACATACACCGACCCCACCAGCGGCGCCGCCTTGCGGACCTGGCAGGACGCCCTCGACCGGCTCGACGCAGGCCGCGCCATCGGCGAAGACGTCGAGCCGATGCACGTGCTCACCTTCGGCACGCAGGTCGACATCAAGGGCCTGCTCGGCGGCACCCCCGACAGCGACCGCGCCGTCCGGTACCTGTGCAAGTACCTGACCAAGTCCATCGCCGACACCTACGCCGCCCCGCCCGCCACCGGCCACGTGGACGGCCCGGAGCGAGGCTCTGATCCAGCCGTACTCGCGTACGAGCGGCACATCGACCGGCTGCACCGCGAGGTCCGGTGGCTGCCCTGCTCCCCGACCTGCGCGAACTGGCTGCGCCACGGCATCCAACCCAAGGACCCCGGCCCCGGCCTCATCCCCGGGGCGTGCCCGTCCAAGGCCCACGACCGGGACAACCTCGGCCTCGGCGGCCGCCGCGTCCTGGTCTCCCGGCACTGGTCCGGCAAGACCCTGACCCAGCACAAGGCCGACCGGGCCGCCGTCGTCCGCGCCGTCCTGACCGAGGCCGGCATCGAAGCCTCCGAGGCCGACCGGCTCGCCGCCGACGTCCTGCACGAAGACGGGCTGCCCCGGTTCGTCTGGGAAGACGTCCCGGTCCGCGACCGCGACTACACCGCCGTCATCACCGCATCGCTCCGGCAAGCCCAACGGTGGCGCACCCAGTACGACGACGCCAAACGCCGTGCGGACAAACGCAAGTCCCAGCGGGGCTCCCCACCGCGCGCACCTGTGGACAGTCATTCGGCAACGACTCACTGCGCGCCGACCGGTGCGCAGCCAGATTGAGAGGAGAGCAGTGATGAAGCACCAGAAGGAAGTTCCGGCCCTGGCCTACCGCGTGGATGAGGCGGCCGAGGCCCTCCGTCTGAGCCGATCCGTCATCTACGAGCTGATCCGGTCGGGCAGATTGCGCACAGTGAAGCAGGGGAGTCGGCGGCTGGTCCCTGTCGTCGCGCTCCAGGCCTACCTCGAGTCGCTGTCCGAGGACGTCGCATGACCGAGCGAAGGTCAAAGGGCGACGGTGGGCTGCACTGGGACGAACGTCGACAACGGTGGATCGCGACCGTCACCCTCGGCTACGACGGTCGTGGCAAGCGAATCGTCAAGAAAGGCTCCGGCCGGACCAAGACCGAGGCTAAGCGCAAGTTGCGCGAGGTCCTCCGTGACCACGAGGACGGGGTCGCCCTCGGTGATGACACGTACACGGTGAAACAGGCCGTCGAGGACTGGCTCGCCTTCGGTCTCAACTCGCGCGACGAAGAGACCCGCGCCGCCAACGAAAGCCTCAGCCGCAACCACGTCATCCCGCACCTCGGCGCGCGACGCCTCCGGGACCTGACCGCGCGCGAGGTCGATGCCTGGTTGCTCGGACTCTCGGAGAAGTTGAGCACCCGGACACTGCGCGGTGTGCGGGCCTGCCTCGTCCGAGCGGTGAACCGGGCCATGGCTCGCGACAAGGTCAAGCGCAACGTCGTGCTTCTCTGCAGCGTCCCGACAGGTCGACCCGGTCGCCCGTCGAAGTCGCTGACGACCGAGCAGGCTCGCGACGTCCTGACCAAGACGGCCGGCGACTGGATGCACAACTACATCGTCGTGTCGCTGCTGACGGGCGCCCGGACCGAAGAACTGCGCGCACTCCGGTGGCAGCACGTACACTTCGACGGCATCCCGAGCGCATCGCCGCCGGTCCCTGCCTACGTGGAGGTCTGGCGTTCAGTTCGGTCGGGTGGGGACACCAAGACGCGAAAGTCGCGGCGGACGCTGGCTCTTCCGACGAGGGCCGTCGATGCTCTCCGGCGACAGCGGGTCGAGCAGGCCGAACTGCGTCTCCAGGTGGGGGAGCGCTGGACAGACAACGGCCTCGTGTTTCCGAGCAAGGCCGGCACGCCCATGGACCGAAACAACGCCCTCCGCGCCTTCCGCTCGGCTCTCGGGAAGGTGCCGAACATCGAGCCGAAGGACTGGTCGCCACGGGAGCTGCGGCACTCGTTCGTGTCGTTGCTCTCCGACTCGGGTGTCTCGATCGAGGAGATCTCTCGCCTCGTCGGTCACAGCGGGACGAGCGTCACCGAACTCGTCTACCGCCACCAGATCCGCCCGGTCCTCCAGACTGGCGCGGTGGCCATGGACAGCCTCTTCGGGACAGGCGATGCGGAACGGTAGTCACTCAGATTGTCACTCAGCGACGGCGAAGGCCCTCTGCCTGTGATTGGCAGAGGGCCTTTGACCTGCGGAAACACTGGTCGGGGTGACAGGATTTGAACCTGCGACCTCTTCGTCCCGAACGCGCTGCACGGGTTGGCCCGTCGCGGGGACCGTTGCAGCACAGTGCAATTCGCGAACGGTCATTCGGGCATCGCTGCGCTGGTTGTTTCGCGCTGGGCTCGCGCTGGGCTCGCGAGTCTTCCACGCGGGTCTGCGCCGTGACCGGGACTCGTTGGGCTGGGTGGTGCCGCGCAGAAAGCGCATTTGGGAGCCAGCCGCGCGGGGTGTAGATGGTCGGGGCGCTCGACGTAGGCAGTGGGCCACTCGGGGGCTTGGCCACGCGCACGTCTGGCGGGAGCCATCCCTCGTCATCAGCGCATTCGACTTCGCCCCTTTGCCAAGGTGGAAGCCCGTGCAAGTGTCGGCGGCAGGGCGCGCGACGCCGCGAAGTGCTGTCGCTGCGTGGCCGGGAGTGGAGACTAGCCACGTGACACATCGGGATTGGGTCAAGCGCAACTGGCCGCAGGATGCGACGACGGACGCTCGGTTCGCGGGTCGGAGCGGGGCCGTGGGCGAACTTCGTGCCAGGGGTGTCGTCGTCGGCTACGTGATGCTGACGGTCCAGGATTGGGCCACCCAACGCGGGCACTTGTGGTGGAAGCGGCTGGAGGAGTCCCAGACGCTTCCTGAGTTGCATGTGCATCTGCCGGCCCGCGGGCTTGCTGAAGGTGCCGCTGGTTTGCCGCTTTCTTGGTTCGCTCACGATGCCGACGAAGCGAACCGCATCTACGAGGCCTGCTTCGAGGTGCGCCGGCTGGAATGGGACGGCGGCACCTACGAGGTCGTCTGGCTTGTGGAGCCCAGCGCCGCGCAGATTCGGGACGCGTGGTTCTGGGAGCCTGACGAGGAGTGAACGAGGCTCACGCTTGGACGCGGGGTGCGGTGGGGTGCGCGTAGGCGCGCCAGCGCCGAAGCGCGGGGTCCCCATCGCGGGGCCCCGCGTCTTTTCGCGCCGGAGGCGCGTTTAAGCCAGTACAGAAACTCTTCACGAAGCCACGATCAGTCCCATGTCCTCCAGAGCAGACTAAGGAAGCCGCCTGCCGGCTCGAACGAGAGTTGCCGTGCAAATCCCATGTCGGCGGAGTCGAAGACCTCGTTTCAAATACGCCACACGATGAACTCGCAATCCTGTCGGAAGTCGTTGGCCATGCCCCAAACGTAGAGGCTCGGCCGTGAATCGCGGCCGTGCTGCTACCTCCGGCGCCGAGAGCGACGCCATCCCATCGCCAGACCCATGACACAATCCCGGAAGCCGACGAGAGGAGGGATCCATGGTCACGCTCGAGAGTCTGTTGGTCGCGTCCGAGTCAACGGGGTACGCGGGTGGGAGAGGCTCGTTGGCGGGCTTGCGAATAGCTGCAGGCGCCCGAGGCTGGCAGGAGGTGCCGATCCGTAAGGGCGATCCAACGAAGGTCGTCCTGAAGCCCGTGCGGGCCGATGCTGCCAGGCAGAACTCTATGAGCGCTACTACTGGTCTGGAAGAGCAGCCACTGCACACTGACGGAGCGCACTTGGCGACTCCGCCGGACTTCGTCCTCCTCTACAGCAAGGATGTGGATCCGACGCCCACTCTGCTGTGGAAGCCGGCCCTTCAGTTTCGCAATACGATCGGGGGCCGTTCGGCGGCACTTAGGCACGGCGTGTTCTTAGTCGAGTCCGGATCGCACAGCTTCTTTGCCCACGCACTCGACCCGGGCGGGTACCGGTTTGACCCCTGCTGCATGACGGCATGCGACGCCAGATCTAGGGAGGCCACGGAGCTACTTCAGACAGCGAGCCGGGTTGAGGAGTTCCACTGGAGCGATCCGGGAACTGTTCTCCTCATTCGCAATAGGATGGTCCTGCACGGTCGCGCGAGCGTCAAGGATGGCTCAGATGATCGAGAGATCGAGCGCGTGGCGTTCTATCAGAAGGCGGTGCTATGACTGCTGAGGTGCAGGAACAGTACTGGATTAAGGCCAAGTTGTTTCTCAACAGGGCAACTGATGCGAGCACCGAACGGACGCCTGAGGAGCGCCAATTCTGGGCTTCGTTGGCCTTGGAACTATTGGGCAAGTCGGCACTCTGGCGTGTTTCTCCGGCCCTTATAGCCGAACCCACGGAGGATGGTGTCCAAATTCTGAGGGCGGTCGGCATGATTGATGGCGACGCTCAGTTCACAGCAGTCCGGGCGGCAACGATTTTCAAACGCTGCGGCCGCGCCTTTCGCCCGTTCAATCCTGATGAGGCGACGAAGATCGCCAACGGAAGAAATGAGTATCTGCACGGTTCTGGCATCGGATTCTCGGCCCTCCCGTCGAGCGTGTGGTGGCCGAGATTCTGGGCGCAGGTGGCCATTCTGGTTACCGCGCATGGAGTTGAGCTGGCGGATCTAGTTGGGCCAGATCGTGTGGTGGATGTGAAGTCCCAACTTGAGCAAAATGCGAAGAATATTGAGCACCGCTGGATATCGCTTGAGGCTGCGGCAAAGCAACGACTAACCCGATATCGTTCCGGCCTCATGAACGCGAGACAGCAGGCGGAATGGCAAGTCGAGCGAGATCTCACGGCTGGGATGGAGCATTATGCTCTTGCGGACTGTCCGGCATGTGGTGGTCTAGGTACCGTCGAAGGTGATGAGATCGTCGATCGCACCGAGCCATACTGGGATCTAGAGTCGCCCTACACGCCCGACGGGATGACCGTCTTCGGTGATATTGCGCCTGCGCATTTTAGCTGTCCGACGTGTCACCTCGTCCTAGACGGGTACGAACTCCTAGAGCAGGCCGGCGTGGGTGACCCGTTCGAGGTGGAACTTGAGCCGGAAGAGTTTGTTGAGCCTGACTACGGCAACGACTAGAGCCCTTGGCTCATGTTCCGTGCCATCGCCCATCGCCTGGTCGCGATTGACCGCTGGTCGGGTTCGCGATGAGGTCGCGCACGGGGTAAAACACCCACGCATCGACGACATCGACGTAGGCAGAAGTCAATTGGGTCGGGAAGGGCGCGTCCTCGGTCAATTCAAACTGTAGGGCTGAAATGAAGTTGTCTCCCTCCGCCAGGTCTCTCACGGACTCACGAAGATTTTCAAGGTGGCCGACGAGTTGGTCTGTTCGCGGACTGTGAATGGAGAATGATCCGCCCTCGTGGGCGATGAAATTGCGGGCTTCGCGGGCCGCGCCGAGCAGTGTGCTTGTGTCTGCGTCTAATGCATAGGTCAATGCGATGTTGTCCAACACTCGCTTTAGAGGCTTGTTCGAGGGTGCGTCAGCGAGAGCGCGTTGTAGGCCAACTATCGGATCGCTCTCGGCGCCGTCTAGTAGAGAAAGTAGGCGCAGGACGAAGCGGCATTTTCCTTCGAATGAGCAGGAAATATACGTTGCTCGACCGAGCGCCTGCAAGACGTCATCGGCTCGCGCGTTTCGTAGTGGCTGATGATGCAAGGTCCACCCCAAGGCTGGCCTACCTGCTCTCTTCGTGTGGATTGCGCAGAGACTTCGTGGTGCAATTCGTCCATTTATAAGGAATTGTGTCTCGATGCATCAGGATCAAGGAAACGGAATCGGCTAGAAAGGCGGCCCCCGAGTCCGCGTCCCGAAAGTCCAGCGCATTTCTGATCGGCTTCGAAGTGGCCGGTCGGTTGCTGTAGGCGACGCTTGTGTGGGCGCGGAAGCCTTCGGCGTTCTCGGGACACCAGCCCCACGCGTCGGTGATTCCGGCACGGATCTCGTTCCGCAGGTTTGCGTATGCATCTGGGTTGCTCGGAGGTAGCGCGATGGCTTCGCGGAAGATGACTGCGCGCTGGAAGGTCGACTCGATGGGTTCGAGCTTCGCTAGGCGTTCTGCGACGCCTTGAATGGCTTCATCACGCTGCTGGTCGCTGACGTCCTCGATGTGGCCGAGGCCTTGGAGGGTGATGTGCCGCCACTCCCTGGGGATGGGGTCAAGCGTCGGGAAGGGTTTGAGTGCTTCTTGGTACTCGTCGATGAGCTGGTGCAGACGGTCTTGGCCGTCGAGGGTGATGTGCCAGGCGTAGAACCTGGTGCCGACGTGCCAGCCAGGTCGCCACCACCAGTGGTTGGCCATCTCGGGCTGGTCGGCGTACGGGTCGACGGCTGCCTCGCTCATAGGTCGGATCCTGCCGTGGCGGTCGGCTTCGCGGGGATCGGGTAGTCGTCGACGACCATGACGGTGTCGGCGGGCCAGATCGACTCGGACACTTCGAGGACCCGGTCGTTCTCGTCGGTGGCGGTGTGGATCAGGTACAGCACGAAGGCGCCGAGGGGGAGGCCGAACGCGTCGGCTTCGCTCTCGGTGGCTCGTCTCGCGGTGACCTGGTCCCGGGCGTGGGTGTAGGTGCGGCCGGTCAGGTCCTCGACGCACCGGAACAGGGCCTTGGGGACGACGGTGGGCTCTTCGAGGTAAGTGCCCTTGGCGTAATCGGTGGGCAGGTAGCTGGCGCCCATCTCGGCCAGGTGTTCGTTCTCGTCGTAGAGCCGTCGTCGGCGCACCACGACGGGCGTGCCCTGCTCGACGTTGAGGCAGTCGGCCACGTGGGCGGGGACGGGCTCGGTCCCGGCGAAGGTGATCTCGTGGCGGAACGTGTTGTTCAGCAGCCCGTCGCGGCCACGCGCTTCGCCATACCGGTTGCGGGAGCGACGCTGCCTGCGGTGGCTGTCGCGCACGAAGGTGCCGATGCCGTGGCGGGACTCGACCAGGCCCTCGGCGCGTAGGACGCTCATCGCCTGCCGGACGGTGGGCACGCTCGTGGCATGAGTGGACGCGATGGCCGTCTCGGCGGGCAGCTTGTCGCCGGGCTGCAGGTCGCCGTTGCGGATCTGGTTGCGCAGCGCGTCGGCGATGCGGTGGTACTTGGGCAGCCTCGCCCCGGTGTCGCTCATGATTCCGTCCCTTGTTGTTGCGTTCTCAATCGAGATTAGTCCTAAAGAGGACTTGACATCAATCGAGACGTCTGTGGTCTACTTATTGCAGCACTCCTAAAGAGGAGTGCAAGACCTGAGGAGTTCTCATGGCCATGCAGAGACGGTTCAAGGTCGGGTTCGGGGACGTGTTCCCGAACGGGGCGTTCCTCAAGGGTGAGGTGGAGCCGGTGCTGGACTTCAACCAGGAGAAGCGGGCGGATGGGTCGCGGCCGCAGCAGGTGGACCCGGAGACGGGGCTGTTGGTGTGGCAGGCGATCGTGTTGGACGCGGATGAGGCGGCGTCCAAGCGGGAGACCGCGGTCACGGTGAAGTTCTTCGCGAAGGTGCAGCCGGTGCCGCCGGAGAACAAGACGCCGTTCCCGTGGACGCCGGTGGAGTTTGTCGGTCTGTCGGCGTTGCCGTGGATCGAGGAGACCGGGACGGGCCGGTCGCGGATCTCGTGGTCGTTCCGGGCCGAGTCGATGATCGCCCCCGGCGCGACGACTACGACGTCTTCGCAGACCTCGACAGGCTCGACGGGTACGGCGGGCTCGGGGTCAGCGTCGGTGAAGGGGGCGGCGTGATGACTGCCAACCCGCGCCCGCCCACAGACTCGGGCGACAACCACGGGGACGACCGCGACGAGGTGCGTGACGACCACCGCGACGATGTCGGCTACGAGCTGGCGTTGGCCGAGGCGTCAAGGATCCTCGCTCTCGTCGATGGCCTGCTCGGGGATGTCCCGATGCTCAGCGTGCGGGTCGAGCGGGACACGATCCCGGTCCGGGTCCCGGCGTTCCCGTGGCCGCGGCACGTCCGCTCGGTCGACGTGGCGGTGCACTGTGCCACCGACGAGCCGGCGGCCGAGGTCGCGAACCGACTCGGCCTCTCGTTGATCGGCACGCGCCGGTTCGCGTCAGAGCGGGTGGGGGTGGAGTTCGTCGAGTCGACGTGGGCCGGCTGGCTCACCACCCCGGCCGCCGCAATGGTTGCGTTGCCGGTGTCGGTGACGGTCTCCGGGTCCGCTCTGGTGCCCACACCCCTGCGGCGAGACATCGCCGGGACGGCTTCGATGGTGGAGGCGGTGGCCTGATGAACACCGAGGCTGCACCGCTCGCGTCCGTCGCACCCACGGCGGTCCTGCGGGTCCCCGTGCATGTGGCGGCGATCGTCTGGGGTGTCGCGGTGTGGTCGTGGCGGCACACCCGCTGGGCTGCCGGCGTCGCCGCGGTCGGGTTCCTCGTCCGCCTGGTCCCGGGCGGTCAGTCCGCCGCGGTTGGGATCCTGGCCTTGGGCTGGCTCGTGCCCGGACTGGTGGCGGTGGTGTGGGCGCGGTGGTGGCCGGCCTCGTTCGAGCGGGTCGTCTCGGTGCCGTTCGCCCGGTTCTCGTGGGCGCGGTGGGCCCGTCGCCGTTGGCCGCACCTGGCCCGGGAGTGTGGCCTGTCCGTCCAACGTGACGGCCGGCCGACCCGAAGTGCATTGGTGCTGCGCGCCGCGAGTCCCCGGACGGCTCCGGCGCTGTCGAAGGTGTGGGTCCACCCGCGGCTCTGCTCGACCACCGCGCGCGGCGTGACGCTGACGCTGACCGTGCGGGCCCGGACCGGGCAGACCGTCGAGGACCTGGAGAAGGCCGGGCCCGCTCTGGCTGCTGCGGCCGGTGCCCGGTCGTTCCGGTTCAAGGCGCTGTCGCCCTCGACCGTCGAGTACGTCCTGGTCATGGCCGACCGGCTCGCCGCCACCCGCAACGCCCAAGTGCCTCGGGATGTCCTGGTGGACGCGGTCCCGGTCGGCAGACGCCAGGATGGCACGCCCTGGGTGCTGCCGTTGGTGGGGCGGCACACGCTCGCGGTCGGCTGCTCCGGCTCCGGGAAGGGCTCGATCTTCTGGGGCGTCTGCGGCGGCCTCGCACCCGCCGTCCGCGCCGGGATGGTCCGGCTGTGGGGGGTCGACCTGAAACGTGGCGTCGAGGTCGGGATGGGAAGGCACCTGTTCGCCCAGGTCGCGACCACGCCAGCCCAGGCGGTCGACGTCCTGACCGCCCTGTTGCGGGTTATCGACGAACGCGGGCACCGGATGGCCGGCCACGCCCGCCTGCACACCCCGACCCCGAGCGACCCGTTGCACGTGCTCGCGATCGACGAGCTCGCGGTCCTGACCGCCTACACCGACCCCGACACCCGCAAGGAAGCCGGACGCCTCCTCGCCGAGGTCCTGACGCAAGGCCGGGCGCTCGGCGTCGTCGTCCTGGCGTGTGTGCAGGATCCCCGCAAGGAAGTCATCGGCCTGCGCGGCCTGTTCACCCAAACCATCGCGCTCCGACTCCGCTCGGCGGACGAGACCCGGATGGTCCTCGGCGACGGCGCCGCCACGGCCGCGCCCGCGCACCGGATCTCGCCCTCGACCCCGGGCACGGCGTGGGTCATCGAGGAAGACGGCACCGCCGACCAGGTCCGCGCCGACTTCTGGCCCGACCAGCTCGTCCGTGAGGTCGCCATCCTGCACCCGGCTCCGGTCGCCGAGGACCCGGCCCCCGACGTCGAGGTGTCTCCGGTGGACGCCGCCAAGTCGGTCGTCGCACCGCTTATTGACCGGGCCGGCGTTCACCCTGCTTCCTCAACAGTTCCGGCTGGCAGCCGAGCCCGCAAGCCTCGCGCTCCCCGCAAACCCCGCCAGCCACGTCCGGCCACCTCGCCCGACGGTTCGGCGACGGGTGGTGAAGCCGCATGAGCCAGAACGATGCCCCGAACCCGCAGGGCTTCGGCAAGGCTCAGACCTGGGTCGACCGCACCGGGGGCCCGGACCTGGCCGACCTCGCCCCACGGCGCTGGCACGACCGGGGCGCGTGCAACGGGCGGTCGCCGTCGCTCTGGCTAGACGACTACGCCCAACCCGCCTTCAGCTTCGCAGTCGCGATCTGCCGGACCTGCCCGGTCCAGCGAACCTGCCTCGCCGCAGCTCTCGTCTTCGACGACGCCTACGGCATCTACGGCGGCACCACCACCCGCCAACGCGCCACCCTCGCGCGCCGACTCCGCAAGGGGGACACCTTGGGACAGGTTCTCGACGACGCTCTCCGCTACAACACATCGCGCATGAGAGTGACAAAGCGCAAGCGCCGCACGTCGCGCACCCGCGGGGCTGCCTGATGCAGGTGGGGACGGGACAGCCCAGCCCGACCGCCCGCGGGACCTTTCCCGGGTTCAGTGAGGAGGCCGGGCTGGACCTGCCTGCCCTCACCCCACGCCTCGAGCAGCAGATTACCGCCCGCCTCATCTCGCGGGACTTCGACGCCTGGGCTACCACCGCAGCCCGGGTCGGTCACTGCGCCAAACCGATCCGCCTCCGCGGTCACTCGCAGACCATCGACACCCGGACTGGGGAGGTCCTGTCCACGTTCTCATCGGCCGACGCACCCCTCGGCGTGCTGCACGTCCGGTGCGGCAACCGGCGCGCCTCCGAGTGCCCGTCCTGCTCCCGGGTCTACGCCGCCGACACCTTCCACCTGATCCGGGCCGGGGTCACCGGCGGCAAGGGTGTCCCCGAGCGTGTCAGCGACAACCCGCTCGTGTTCGCCACCCTCACCGCGCCCTCCTTCGGCCTCGTCCACGGCACCCGCAACGGCCGCCCGTGTCGCCCCTACACACCCAAAGGCCTGCCCGCCGTGTGCGAGCACGGAGGTGCCACCGTCTGCCACGCCACCCACAACGAGCACGACGAGCTGCTCGGGCAGCCGTTGTGTCGGGACTGCTACGACTACCGCGGTCACCTCGTCTGGCAGTGGTGGGCCCCCGAGCTGTGGCGCCGGTTCACCATCACCGTCCGCCGTGCCCTGGCCAGGCACCTCGGCGTCCCCGAGTCGCGGCTGCCCGACGTCGTCACGGTGCAGTACGCGAAGGTCGCCGAGTACCAGCTGCGTGGCCTGATCCACTTCCACGCCCTGATCCGCCTCGACGGGCCCAAGACCGACGACGGGTTCGCCCCCGCCCCCGCTGGCGCCACCGCGGCGCTGCTGGCCCAGGTCATCGAGCAGGCCGTCCCCGGCGTCACCTTCGACGCACCGCCGATGCACGACGGCGACCCGATCAGGCGGCTCGGGTTCGGGGCGCAGCTCGACGTCCGACCGATCAAGACGAAGAACCGGACGGATGACCCGGACCGTGAGCTGGTCCCGGAGCAGGTCGCCGGCTACCTCGCGAAGTACGCCACCAAGTCCGCCACTGACTCCACCAAAGAGAATCCGCACCTGCGCCGGCTGCGGGCCACCATCGCCGAGATCTCCGACCGGATCGACGCCGACGCCCGCGAGGACGGCACACCGCTGCGGGATAACCCATACGGGCTGCTCGGCAAGTGGCGGCACATGCTCGGCTTCCGCGGCCACTTCTCCACCAAGTCCCGCCGCTACTCCCTGACCCTGGGCCGGATCCGAGGCAGGAGAGCCCGGTTCCAACGCCTCGTCGCCGAGGCCAACCGGCAGGGCCGGACCCTCGACGTGCGCGACCTCGACGACCTGCTCGCCGATGACGCGCAGGAGGCCACCCTCGTCATCGGCCACTGGTCCTACGCCGGGTCCGGCTGGGAGACAGAGGGCGACGCCGAGCTTGCCAAAGCCGCCGCGGCCCGCGCCCGCGAATACGCCCAATGGCGTGCCGCAGCATTCAAGGCCAAGTGAAATCCATTCAGAGACAAAGGAGTTGGAAGCATGGATGAGAACCCCGTTCGTGAGCGCCTTCTGTCCGTCGCCGATGTGGCTGACTACCTGGGTGTGTCGGTCCGGACTGTCTGGGGTCTGCGGGCTGAGGGTAACTTCGCTCCGGGAACCCGCATCGGTCGCCGTGTGGTGTGGCGTGAGACAGTGCTGACCGAGTGGCTTGACAAGGCCACCGAGGCGCCGGGTGAGTCGGCCGTCTACAAGTTCCGGAGTGCGGGATGAGCGTCTACCGCACGCCCAGCGGCAAGAGCTGGCGCGCGTTCTTGAAGTACCGGGGTCACCGGGACTCTCGGACCTTCGACCGCAAGCAGGACGCTCTCCAGTGGCTGACCGAGCAGCGCGCCGAGATCGACCGGGGCTCCTGGCTGGACCCTGCTCGGGCTCGTATCCCGGTGGGGGATCTCTTCGACCTCTGGTTGGACAGTCGAGATGTCCAGGGTTCGACTCGGCGCAACGACAGGAACGTCTGGACGGCCTACGTCAAGCCTAAGTTCGGGCGGTTGGCGCTCGGCGACGTGACCGTGACCATGGTCAGGGAGTGGGTGTCGCGGCTCCGCACGAAGAAGGGTCCGGCCGCTCCTCGCACCAAGCGCGACGCTCTGCGGGTGCTGCGCAACGTGCTCGACTACGCGGTCGAGGATGGGCGGATCGTCAAGAACCCGGCTGCTGGCATCAGGGTGGCCGGGACGAAGGGCACGCCGGGTCAGGCTCTGAGCATGGGGGAGTTGCGGACGTTCGTCGCGGCCCTCAGTGAGAGTGAGCGCGACGTGGCTCTGGTGCTCGGCTTGGCGGGGCTGCGGTGGTCCGAGCTGGCGGCCCTGGACGAGCGGGACGTGGTGCGCGTCGGGCCCCGGATGTTCCTGATGGTGCGCCGTCGCCGGGTCCTCGATGAGGAGGGCAGGCGGGTGACGTTGCCTGGCACGAAGCGGGGCTCTGAGGTCTCGCGCCCGGTGCCGGTGGTGCCGGAGCTGGTGCCGATCATCGAGGCGCACCTGACGGGGCATCCCATGTCGCCGCTGTTCGCCTCGCGTCAGGGCTCTCGGCTCGACTCGCGCAACTGGCGCCGCGAGGCAGGTTGGGTGAACGCCTCGGCCTCGATCGGTCGTGAGAATCTGCGTCCGCACGACCTGCGGCACACGGCCGCGACGGCATGGCTCCGACTCACGGGCGACGTCAAGGCGGTGCAGGCGCTGCTCGGTCACGCAACCGCGACCATGACGCTTGACCTGTACTCGCACCTGTTGACTGACTCGCTGGACCGGGCAACCGACCTCATGGCGCAGGGTCTCGCGGCCGATGCCGAGCAGGCCGAGAAGTCCAAGAAGAAGGACCACGAGCACCCCGGAACTGGCGGGGCGGGCTCGTGAGGGGCTCGCGGGCCGCTCTTTCGATAGCCGCGGGCCGCGCGGTCAGGGCCTTGATTGTGGCCCTGACCTGCGGGTTTGTGGTGGTCGGGGTGACAGTGTCCAGTCTCAGGACATCCGCGACAGGTGTCTCAAGACATCGGCGACACCCTGTCTCGGGTCATCGGCGACAGGGTGTGGTGCTGAGCATGCTCAGCCATGTCAAAGGCGCGACTGGTCATCA